>NZ_JMLO01000003.1:0-288029 GCF_000686785.1 Rhodococcus sp. UNC363MFTsu5.1 | reverse complement strand
CGGGTTCATCAGCTGCTTCGCGATCGTGATGTTCGCCTTCGGTGGCACCGAGATCATCGGTATCACCGCGGGTGAGGCGGAGGACCCGGAGCGCACCATTCCCCGGGCGATCAACACCGTGCCGGTGCGCATCATCTTGTTCTATGTGCTGACCCTGGCGGTGATCATGGCGATCAACCCGTGGCAGTCGATCGGGTCCGAGGGCAGTCCCTTCGTGCAGATCTTCCAGGGGCTTGGTATCGGGCCGGCGGCGACGGTGCTGAACATCGTGGTGATCACCGCGGCGCTGTCGGCGATCAACAGTGACATCTTCGGTGCGGGCCGGATGATGTTCGGCATGGCCCAGCGCGGTCAGGCCCCGGCGGTGATGGGGCAGGTCTCCCGCAACGGGGTGCCGTGGATGACGGTGGTCATCATGACGGTCACGCTGCTGGTCGGTGCGCTCCTGAACTACTTGATCCCGGACAAGGTGTTCCTGGTCATCGCGTCGATTGCGACCTTCGCGACGATCTTCGTCTGGCTGATGATCCTGCTCTCGCATTACCGCTCGCGGCAGCGGATGGATCCGGCCGAGGCCGCGGCGTTGAAGTTTCCGGTGCCGTTTTGGCCGTACGGGCAGCTGATCGCGATCGGCTTCCTGGTGTTCGTGATTGCGGTGCTCGCCTTCGACGCCGACACCAGGGTGGCGCTGATCGTCGGCGCGGTGTGGCTGGCACTGCTCACCCTCGCCTACTTCCGCTTCGTCCGTCCGCAGCCGGAATCGGAGCCGGAACTCGTGCATCAACCGTCCTGACGGCGATTTCCTCGCGCCGCGCCCGATTCGGCGGGAGGATGTGAGCAGCAGCTCGCTTCCCGACGGAGGAGCCCGCAGTGGAGAATCCAGGATCGGTCGTGGTCGGCGTCGGCCCCCTGACGCCCGACCAGGTGCTGCACGTCGCCCGATTCGGTGCCCCGGTGTTGCTGTCGGATCAGGCGGTGTCGGCCATGGCGGCAACCAGGGCGCACATCGAGGCGCTCGCGCGGGACTTCGGTCCGGTGTACGGCGTTTCCACGGGTTTCGGTGCGCTCGCCACCCGGCACATCCCGCCGGAGCTGCGCGCCCAGCTGCAGCGCAGCCTGATCCGTTCGCATGCGGCGGGGACCGGTCCCGAGGTCGAACGCGAAGTGGTCCGCGCGATGATGCTGCTGCGTCTGGCGACGCTGGCGACCGGCCGGACCGGGGCCAGGCCCGAGGTGGCGCACGCCTATGCCGCGCTGCTGTCGGCGGGGATCACGCCCGTGGTTCCCGAATTCGGCAGCCTCGGCTGCTCGGGCGATCTCGCGCCGCTCGCGCACATCGCGCTCGCGGTGACAGGGGAGGGCCTGGTCCGAGACGCCGCAGGCCAGCAGCTGCCTGCCGCCGATGCGCTGGCCGCGGCGGGGATCTGGCCGCTGGTCCTCGAGGAGAAGGAGGGCCTCGCTCTCATCAACGGCACCGACGGGATGCTCGGCATGCTGCTGCTCGCCTGCGACGACCTGCACCGGTTGTTGCCGCTGGCCGACATCACCGCGGCGATGAGCGTCGAGGGGTTGCTCGGCACGGACAAGGTGTTCGCCGCCGACCTGCAGGCGCTGCGCCCGCATCCCGGGCAGGCCACCGCGGCGGCGAACATGGTCCGGCTGCTGGCCGGCTCGGAGATCGTCGCCAGCCACGCCACCCCCGACTGCACCGTGGTCCAGGACGCCTACTCGCTGCGCTGCGCGCCACAGGTCGCAGGTGCCGCCCGGGACACCCTCGCCCACGCCGAGCGGGTCGCGGCGTGCGAGCTCGCGAGCGCCATCGACAACCCGGTGGTGACCCTCGACGGCCGGGTCGAGTCCAACGGCAACTTCCACGGCGCACCGGTGGCCTACGTGCTCGACTTCCTCGCGATAGTCGTCGCCGACGTGGCGAGCATGAGCGAGCGCCGAACCGATAGGTTCCTCGACACCGCTCGCAACCACGGCCTGCCCCCGTTCCTGGCAGGTGACCCGGGCGTGGACAGCGGGCACATGATCGCCCAGTACACCCAGGCCGCGATCGTCTCCGAGCTCAAGCGGCTCGCCGCGCCCGCGAGCGTCGACTCGATCCCCTCCTCGGCGATGCAGGAGGACCACGTCTCGATGGGATGGTCGGCCGCGCGCAAGCTCCGACGGTCGATCGACGGGCTCACCAGGGTGCTCGCCATCGAGGCGCTCACGGCCGCCCGCGGCCTGGACCTGCGGGCCCCGCTCGCACCGTCACCGGCGACGGCGGCGGTGCGCGACACCCTTCGTCAGTACGTCGAGGGTCCCGGGACCGACCGGTTCCTCGCGCCGGAGATCGGGACCGCGGTCGAGTTGGCGGCCTCGGGTGCACTGCTCAGCAGCGCCGAGACGGTGGTCGGGCAGCTGGCCTGAGCCGACCGGATCGGGTAGTCGACTACTCGTGACCCGCGCGGCGCGCAGGGCCCAGGATTGGTATGCGGGCGAACCCGACTGTCGTTGTGAACGAGGTGGTCGTCATGGCTGGGTCCCCGGTGGGGCCGACCGCGGGTGAACGCACAGACCAAGTGGAAGAGTTGATCGCCTCGCTCTGGGCGACCCGCGTTCGCTGGTCCCTCGTGGCCGACCGCCACAAGAAGCGTCTCGACATCGCCCGCGCGACGGCGTTCTACCTCAGCGGCGCGGGCGCGATCGCGGCGACGCTGACCGCGACCTTCCTCAGGACGGCAGACGCGGCCAGGGTCTCGGTGGCGGCCCTCGGCGCGGTGTGCCTGGCCGTCGCGACCGTCGTCGCGGGCGGCCTGCTCACGCCCGACGCGGTCCGTCGATGGACCAGGGCCCGCGCCGCCTCGGAGGGCATCAAACAACTGGTACTGAGGTTTCGGGCCGGGGCTGCCCCCTTCGACGGCGCGGGTGCACCGGCGCGACTGCGGGAGGAGGTCGCCGAGATCGAGCAGGCCGTCGAGGACCTCCTGGCCTACGTCGACGAGATCGACGACGACGATGTGGACGCCCGCAACTCGCCGGTTCCCGGCCCCATGACGCCGGAGGACTATGTCCGGGATCGGGTGCAGGGCCAGATCACCGAGTACTACCGCCCCCGGGCTCGCGAGTATGCGGTCCGGGCCCGACGCCTCCGGCGGTTGGCGCTCGGGTTGAGCGTGGCCACCGCGAGCGTCGCCGCTGTCGTCACGGTTCTCGCGGGCGATGTCGGTGCAGCCGCGGGCGGCCAACAGTCGTCCAGCGTCGCACCGTGGGTTGCCGTCCTGACCACGCTCGGGGGAGCGGTCGCGGCCCATCGAGCCGGCACCAGATACGACTACCTCGCCATGAGTTACTCCGCCTGTGCGGGTCGACTGCGCAAGCGCGTGAACGACTGGCGGACAAGCGGATCACCCACCGACCCGGCCGCGTGGAAGGCCTTCGTCGATGACTGCGAGGGCGCGATCTCGGCGGAGAACGCGAGCTGGATGGCCAAGTGGTCCGAGCGACGATCCGACGTCGACTAGGCCTCACCCGGCCGGTGCGCGCCAGGTGACGACGCGGTGGATCAGCCTGGCCGCGGTCCGCGCGGTCCGGTTGTCGAAGTCGAGTTTCGGATTGAGCTCCGCGACGTCGAGCAGCGCGAGCTTGCCGCTGCGCGCGACGATGTCGCACACCCGTTGGACCACCTCGAGCGGCACCCCGAACGCCGCGGGGGCGCTGACACCGGGTGCCACGGACGCGGGCAGGACGTCGAGGTCGATGGTTAGGTGCACCAGGTCCGCCGTCCTGAGGAACTCGTCGACGAACGACTCGACCGCGGGCAGGTTCGCCGCGCCGCAGTCGTCGTCGAGGAGGTATCGCACGCCGAGCGATACGGCGCGCGCGAACAGCGCCGCGGTGTTGCTCGGCTGCGCGATGCCGAGCACCGCGTAGTTCAACAGGCGCCCCCGTTCCGTCTCGGCGTCGGCCATCTGCAGGAAGGGTGTCCCCGAACTCGGCGCGGGATCGTCGCGAAGATCGAAGTGCGCGTCCAGGTTCAGCACCCCGAGCCGTGCGCCGGACGTGCCCGCCGCGGAGTTCGACAGTCCGAGATAGCTCCCGTAGGCCACCTCGTGCCCACCGCCGAGCACCGCGACGAAATGGCCGGCGTCGAGCAGTCCGGCCACCACCTCACCGAGTCGCCGTTGGCCGTCCTCGAGATGACCGACTGCGACCGCCACATCGCCCGCGTCGAACACCCGGATCGGCGTGGCGAGTGCCATCGACGCGAGCGCGTGACGCAGGGCGGTCGGACCCCTCGCCGCCCCCGGTCGTCCCTTGTTGCGGCGGACGCCCTCGTCGCTGCGGAAACCGACCAGAACGGTTGCCCCTGGCTCGATGTCGGCGTGGAAAGGGGACATCGCCGAATGCCAGCGCAGGTGCGCGGGCCCGGAGCCGTCGTCGCGCCCCGACCAGGCGCCGGGAATGAGGTCCACCCTCGTCATCGTCGATACCCGTCCTTCCACACCTCGTGAACCAGCGGCACACCCGGCCGGTACGCCAGGTGCAGGTGCGAGGGTGCGTCCAGCGCGATCAGGTCGGCCCGGGCCCCGACCCGGATGTGCCCGATGTCGTTGCGCCGCAGCGCCGCCGCGCCACCGGCCGTCGCTGCCCACACGGCCTCGTCGGGGCTCATGTGCATCTCGCGGACCGCCAGTGCGATGCACAGCGGAATGCTCGTCGTGTAGCTCGTGCCCGGGTTGCAGTCCGCGGCCAGTGCGACGGTGACACCGGCATCGAGCAGGGTCCTGGCATCGGGATAGCGGTTGCGGGTGGAGAAGTCGGCGCAGGGCAGCAGCGTCGCGACCGTCTCGCCCGACGCCAGTGCCTCGACGTCCTCGCCGGTCACGAAATTGACGTGATCGACTGAGGCTGCGCCCAGTTCGGCGGCGAGCCGGACCCCGGGCCCGGGGCCGAGTTGGTTGCCGTGCACCCGCGCCGTGAGGCCTGCGGCGATGCCCGCCTCGAGGACCGCTCGCGACTGGTGTTCGTCGAATGCCCCCCTCTCGCAGAACACGTCGATCCACCTGGCGTTCGGCGCGCACGCCGGGACCATCTCCGCACACACCATTCGCACGTACGCATCGGTGTCGCCCGCGAATTCGGGCGGGGTCAGGTGTGCGGCCAGCAGCGTCGCCTCGGACGTGACCTCCGCAGCCACCTCGAGGCTCCGTAGCTCGTCGACGACCGACTGCCCGTATCCCGACTTGCATTCGATCGTCGTGGTGCCCGAGCGGACGGACTCGGCCACCAGCCGCGCTGCGTTCGCGCTCAGCTCGGCGTCCGTCGCGCGGCGGGTCGCCTCGACGGTGGTGCGGATGCCGCCCGCGGCGTATGCGTTGCCCGCCATCCTGGCCGCGAACTCCTCGGCCCGTTCGCCGCCGAACACGAGATGCGCGTGGCTGTCGACGAACCCGGGCAGCGCCGCCCGGCCGCCGAGGTCGACGGTGGCGTCCGCGCTGCCCTGGGGGATGCGGGCACGCGCGCCGACCCACTGGATGATTCCGTCACCCAGCACAACGGCGCCATCGCGGATGAGCCCGAGCCTGCCCTCGCCGGCCTCCGGGTCGTTGGTGACCAGGGTGCCGATGTTGTCGATGACCACCCAGGGGCTGATGCCCACGGTGCTAGCCCTCCCACATCGGGACGCGCAGGCCGCGGGCGGCCGCCACCTCGGCCGCGCGGTGGTAGCCGGCGTCGACGTGCCGGATGACGCCGGTGGCAGGGTCGTTGGTGAGCACCCGCTCGAGCTTGCGTGCGGCCAGTTCGGTGCCGTCGGCGATGCACACCTGGCCGGCGTGGATGGAGCGGCCCATGCCGACGCCCCCACCCTGGTGGATGGATACCCACGACGCCCCGGATGCGGTGTTGACCAGCGCGTTGAGCAACGGCCAGTCGGCGATGGCGTCCGAGCCGTCGGCCATCGACTCGGTCTCCCGGTACGGGGACGCGACCGAGCCTGCGTCGAGGTGGTCGCGGCCGATGGCCAGCGGCGCGGACACCTCGCCGGACGCGACCATCTCGTTGAACCTCAGCCCGGCCCGGTGGCGTTCGCCGTAGCCGAGCCAGCAGATGCGCGCGGGCAGTCCCTCGAACCTGACCTTCTCGCCCGCCAGCGTGATCCAGCGACACAGGTGTTCGTCGTCAGGGAACAGGTCGACGACCGCCCGGTCGGTGGCCGCGATGTCGGCGGGGTCACCGGACAGCGCGGCCCAGCGGAACGGGCCACGGCCCTCCTCGAACAGCGGGCGGATGAACGCGGGCACGAAGCCGGGGAAATCGAACGCCCGGTCACAGCCGCCGCGCCTGGCCTCGTCGCGGATCGAGTTGCCGTAGTCGAAGACCTCGGCGCCCGCGTCCTTGAACCCGACCATCGCCTCGACGTGGGTGGCCATCGATGCCCTGGCCTCGGTCGTGAACCAGTCGGGGTCCTTCTCGGCCATCCGGTGCCAGTCCTCGACCGCGACGCCGATCGGCAGATAGCTCAGCGGGTCGTGCGCGGAGGTCTGATCGGTGACGACGTTGATCGGCGCGTTCATCGCGAGTAGCTGCGGCACCACCTCGGCCGCGTTGCCGAGCAGCCCGATCGACAGCGGGCGGCCCTCGTGACGGGCGAGCACGGCCATCTCCAGCGCCGACTCGACACTCTCGGTCTTCGCATCGAGGTAGTGATGCGCGATGCGGCGATTGATCCGGTCCGGGTCGCACTCGACACAGATCGCGACACCGCCGTTCATGGTCACCGCAAGCGGCTGGGCCCCGCCCATGCCGCCCAGCCCCGCGGTCAGGGTGATCGTTCCCGCCAGCGAGCCCCCGAACCTCTTGCGGGCGACCGCGCCGAATGTCTCGTAGGTCCCCTGCAGGATGCCCTGGCTGCCGATGTAGATCCAGGAGCCCGCGGTCATCTGGCCGTACATGATCAACCCGAGCGCCTCGAGCCGGCGGAACTCCTCCCAGTTCGCCCAGTCGCCGACCAGATTGGAGTTGGCGATCAGGACCCTCGGTGCCCATTCGTGAGTGCGCAGCACCCCGACCGGCTTGCCCGACTGCACCAGCAGCGTCTCGTCGTCGGCCAGGGTCCGCAGCGTGCGCACGATCGCGTCGTACGCCGCCCAGTTGCGAGCGGCGCGGCCGGTGCCGCCGTAGACGACGAGGTCGTCGGGTCGCTCGGCGACTTCCGGGTCCAGATTGTTCATCAGCATCCGGAGGGCACCCTCCTGCTGCCACCCCCGGCACGTCAGGGTGTTGCCGCGCGGGGCGCGGACCGGTCGCGGCCCGGAGTCGGCACGTTCGGTCATCTCGATCTCCCCTCGATGACGTCCGCCCACTCATCACACTCCGTCGGAACCGGGTTGGCCAGAGCTCGGCGGAATCGGCGCCGAGGTCACGGCCGGAATCCACGCTGAGCTGCGCAAAGCTACCGATCGGTAGGTTCGCCGAGGCCGGGCCAGCGGTTGCGTCCGAGTCGGCTAGCAGTACGCTCGTCTTGTTTGGTGCGGATCGACCCGGTTCGCACGGGTTGTATAGATTACTGATTGAGTCGTTCGTGGTCTCGCTCACAAAGCGGGGCCCGAGCCGTGTGACCAGGGGAAACTTCCTAGGAGGACGCGAATACCACATGTCCAAGATCAAGGTTGAAGGCACCGTCGTCGAACTCGACGGCGATGAGATGACCCGCATTATCTGGCAGTTCATCAAGGACAAACTGATCCATCCGTACCTGGATGTGAATCTCGAGTACTACGACCTCGGTATCGAGTACCGCGACAAGACCGATGACCAGGTCACGATCGATGCCGCGAACGCGATCAAGAAGCACGGCGTCGGCGTCAAGTGCGCCACCATCACGCCGGACGAGGCCCGCGTCGAGGAGTTCGGCCTCAAGAAGATGTGGCGTTCCCCCAACGGGACCATCCGCAACATCCTCGGCGGCACGATCTTCCGCGCGCCGATCATCATCTCGAACGTTCCGCGACTGGTTCCGGGCTGGACCAAGCCGATCATCATCGGCCGTCACGCGTTCGGCGACCAGTACCGCGCCACCGACTTCAAGGTGCCCGGTCCCGGCAAGGTGATGATCACCTACACGCCCGAGGACGGCAGCGAGCCGATCGAGCACGAGCTGGTGAACTTCCCCGAGGGCGGCGGCGTCGTCCAGGGCCAGTACAACTTCACCAAGTCCATCGAGGACTTCGCGCGGGCCTCGCTCAACTACGGCCTGCAGCAGAACTACCCGGTGTACCTCTCCACGAAGAACACCATCCTCAAGGCCTACGACGGCGCGTTCAAGGACATCTTCCAGAGCGTCTACGAGACCGAGTTCAAGTCCGAGTTCGACGCGGCGGGCCTGACCTACGAGCACCGCCTCATCGACGACATGGTCGCTTCCGCACTCAAGTGGGAGGGCGGCTACGTCTGGGCATGCAAGAACTACGACGGTGACGTCCAGTCGGACACCGTCGCCCAGGGCTTCGGCTCGCTGGGCCTCATGACGTCGGTGCTGCTGACGCCGGACGGAAAGACCTGTGAGGCGGAGGCCGCGCACGGCACCGTCACCCGGCACTTCCGTCAGCACCAGCAGGGCAAGCCCACCTCGACCAACCCCATCGCCTCCATCTTCGCGTGGACCCGGGGTCTCGAGCATCGCGGCAAGCTGGACAACACCCCCGAGGTGATCGCGTTCGCGCAGCAGCTCGAGGACGTCGTCATCAAGACCGTCGAGGGTGGTCAGATGACCAAGGACCTGGCGTTGCTCGTCGGTGGCGACCAGGGCTACCTCACCACCGAGGAGTTCCTCGGTGCGCTCGACGAGAACATGCAGAAGGCCACCCGGTAACGGAGGGCGCACAGCCGGAAAGTGGGACCAGCCCCAGGTCGGGGCGGGTCCCACTTTTCGTTTGTCGGGGGCCGACTCGGGCAACCTCATGCAGAGTCTCCGTCGAACCGATACTATTCCGGCACCCCCCTGGCTAGGAGCGACGTTGTCTTCCGTTGTGCCCCTTTTCGAACGACCGATCTCACCAACCGAACGTCTGTATCTGGCGATGCAGACGCTTGCCCCGCCGTTCGCCATCCAGTTGGTGATCCAGGGGACGGGCTCGATCGACGAGCGGGACCTCGCGGTCGCGGTGGCAGGCGCGTCCGAAGCCTGCCCCGGCGCCCGGCTCGTCCGGCGTGGCGAGCGTTGGGTGGACAGCGGCATCGCGCCCCCGGTGGTGGTGGCCGCGGAGCACTCGTTGGTGGATACCCCGTTCGACGACCATCCGATGCTGAGCCGTCCGCTCGATCCGGAGCGTGGACCCACCTGTGAGGTCCTGCTGCTGGGAAGTGAGCGGAACACGCTGGTGCTGAGGGCTTTTCATGGCGTGATGGATGGGAAGGGCCTGGCTCTCTGGGCGGCCGAGGTGTTCCGCCTGCTGCGCGGCGAACGGACGGTCGGAGCGCGGGACGCGATTGCCGACCACAGCCTCGTCGAGTCGCTCGGGATCGACGGCAAGCCGACCACGCTGCTCCCCACCGCGCGTTCGCCGTTCGGGCGGGCCCGTCCGGCCCCCGGCGAATCGGACTTCCTCTGGCGCAGGCGCACCGTGGAGGGAACCTCGCCCGCCGTGGTCGCCCGGATCGCCGAGCTGATCACGGCGGCGGTCGGGGGCAAGACCCGGATCATGGTTCCCGTCGACCTGCGACGGCACGACAAGGACCTGCGGTCGACGGCCAACCTGGCGCTGCCGCTGTTCCTCGACGCGACGCCGGGGGACGGGTGGTCGCGCATCCATGCTCAACTGCTGCGCGGGATGGTGGAGTCCCGAGAGCTCGGCGAGATGAACAATGGTGGGCTGCAGCAGATGCCGGTGTGGATGGCGCGGACCATCCTGCGCGCCGGCATGTCCATCGGCGCCCGTACCGGGGGAAATCTGGTGTCGGCGATCGTGTCCCACACGGGTGCAGTCGATCTCGACGAGTTGAGCTTCCCCGGATTCGCGGCCACCGAGGTGTGGGGCCTGCCGGTCCACACGGGCATGGTGCCGCTCTCGATCGTGGTGCTGGAGGCCCGCGGACGAACCGAACTCGTGGTCTCCTGCCGCAACGGTGCGGGGATCGCGTCCCGGCTCGAGCGGCTGCTGGACGATATCGCTGCGGCACTCGGAGCGCAGGCGCAGCCGCGGCCGATCGCATCGCAGGGGTCCGAGCAGGGGCGAACGGTGACGAGCATCTTCGGCGACCTGGTCCAGGCCACCCCGGACGCGGTGGCAGCGATCGGCCGGGAAGGCCAGCTCAGCTATGCGGAACTCGACGCTCGTGCCGACGTGGTGGCCGCGGAACTGCGCGGCCGTGGGGTCCGTCGCGGCGACGTCGTCGCGGTGCTGGCTCGGCGGTCGCTCGACGCCGTGGTGGGATATCTGGGAATCCTCAAGGCGGGCGCGGCATTTCTCGCGCTCGACCCCAAGCACCCGGACGAGCGGATTCTGGGAATTCTCGCGGATTCCGGTGTGCGCCACTGCGTGACGGAGCGGGCGTCGAAGGGACGAGCCGCCCTCGGCGACACCGATGTCCTTGTGGTCGACGACCTGCCGCATTCCGGCGCCGACAAGGTGCCGGATCTCGCCACTCCCGACGACCTGGTCTACGTCACCTACACCTCGGGTTCGACCGGACGGCCCAAGGGCGTCCAGGTCGAACATCGGGGCATCGTGAACCTGATGCGCTCGGCCACCGACTGGTACCGGCTCGGGCCCGAGACCCGCTACGCGCACTATCACACGCAGGCGGCGGACATGGCGTGCGCGGCGCTGCTGCTTCCGCTGCTCAGTGGCGGTGCGGTGGTGCTGGTTCCGGAGGAGATCAATCACCTGGTCTTGTCCGAGATGCTCGAGGGTTCCACGGTGAACACGATGATGGTGACGCCGAGCCTGCTCGAGGTGATGGTCCGGCTGGATCTGCGGCCGGTTGGGATGCGAGCGGTCAGCATCGGTGGTGAGGCGCTGCACGGGCCGCTGGCCGCGCGTGCCCGCGAGCTGTTCGGCCCGGATTGCCGGCTGCTCAACAGCTACGGACCCGCGGAGATGTCGATCGTCTGTACCGCTCTCGTGCTCGACGACGAGCCCTCGGCCGCGCCCCAGCCGGTACCGATCGGTGGCCCGGCCGCGGACACCACGGTCCATCTGCTCGACCCGGATCGCCTGCCGGTGCCCGACGGCGAGATCGGTGAGCTGTACTTCGGCGGCCCGCAGGTGGCGCGCGGATACCTGAACCGCCCCGACGTCACCGCCGAACGCTTCGTCACCCTGTCGACGGGCGAACGGTGCTACCGGACAGGTGATCTCGCCCGCCGACGTCCCGACGGCGCGCTCGAGTTCGCCGGTCGCGTCGACAGTCAGGTGAAGATCAGGGGCAATCGCGTGGAGCCCGGCGAGGTGCAGGCCGCCATCGAACAGCATCCCCTGGTCGGCAGGGCCGCGGTGGCGGCGGTCCGGCGCGCGGAGCGCGGCGACAACGTCCTGGCCGCCTACGTGGTGCGCGCCGCCGAGACCGGTGCGCCGCAGGGACAGGAGCGGAGCCAACGGAGCGATCAGATGGCGCAGCAACTCCGGGACTTCCTGGCGCAGAAGGTGCCCGCGTACATGATCCCAGCCGAGATCCACATCGTCGACGAGATTCCCCTGACCGCCAACGGAAAGCTCGACAGTGCGGCACTGAGCGCCGCCGAGGCGGAGGTCCAGGAGCGGGGGATCGACACCGCGAACGGTCAAGGATCGGCGGAGTCCGACCGGCGGATCGAGGACCAGATCGCCGCGATCTGGGCGAAGGTCCTCGTGGTCGAGGTGAGCACCCTGCGCGCCGATTCGGATTTCTTCGCCCTCGGTGGGGACTCGCTGGCGTCGGTGGAGATGCTCTCGCAGGTCTCGCGCACGGTGGTCGGACGCGCGGGCGAGGCGGCGTTCGTCGCCGAGCTCGAGGAGTTGGTGCACCAGCTCACCCTCGGCAGGGTGTGCGCCGCCGCCGTCCATGCGAAGCGGGCGGGAGAGCTCGGGTGATCCTGGTGGGAAGCGGCGCATTGCTGTGGCGCGCCGCGCGATTCGCATCCGCATCGGATTTCACGGTTGACCTGGTGTGCACCGGGCCCGGCGACGCGGCGCCCGCGGGGCTCGAGGCACTCGCGCACCTGGAGACCACGGACCTCGATGCCGAGGTCGAAACGGTCGCCGATGCCTGCACCGACTCGGTGGTGTGGTCGATCAACAACCCGATGATCTTCGGGCCCGCGTTCGTGGACTCGGACCTGCGGATCTACAACATCCACAACGGCCCGCTGCCGGAGTTCCGTGGGCTGCCCGCCGCCGCGATCGTGCACGCGATCCTGCAGGGCCGCGACGAGTACGCGGCGACGCTGCACCGGGTCGACTCGGGCATCGACACCGGAGCGGTGGTCGATGTCGAGCGGTTCGCGATCGCGCCCGACGATCGCTTCCAGGATGTCATGATGAACGGATTGCGGGCCTGCCACGAGCTGTTCGAGCGGAGCCTGCACGCGGTGATGACCGGGCCGGAACCGTCCGCACCACCCGCAGCTGTTGTGCCCGGCGGCTATTACGGTGCGGCGAGCATCCGGGAGCTGCGGGGACATCGCGAGAACGCGAACTTCGAGCGGGCGACCGCGCTCGGGGTCTTCGCTCCTCGCTACCCGGCGATCGCGGCCGTGGCGGCAGGCGGCGCCGTGCCGGATCTCGAGGCCGCCGGACTGATGTGAAGCTCCAACCAGACAACGCCGAACCACCAGCCAGATCTACCGACTCCCAAGAGGATCCAAGATGACCAAGTCGAGGTTCGAATCGATAGGCGCGTACCTCCCGTCCGCGGTGCTCAGCACGAAGGACCTGCTCGCCAAGCTCGCGGTGCCGCCGAGTTTCGATCTCGAGGCGATCACCGGGGTGGTGGACCGCCGGGTGTACGACTCGAGCGCGGACAACTACGAGGATTCGTTCACGCTGGCGTGCAACGCCGCCCGTGACGCGCTGTCCCGCTCGAGCTACGAGGCGGGCGATCTCGATGTGATCATCTCGACCTCGATCTCGCGGAGCAAGGACAGGGACTTCATGTACCTGGAGCCGTCCTTCGCCTCGATGCTCGGCAAGGAGCTCGGCGCCAAGGGCGCCATCCATTTCGATCTGTCCAACGCGTGCGCGGGGATGCTCAGTGGTGTCTACGTGCTCGACCGGATGATCCGCTCCGGTGCGGTCCGCAACGGGATGGTCGTGAGCGGCGAGCACATCACGCCGATCTCGGAGACCGCGGTGCGGGAGATCTCGGAGAAGTACGACCTGCAGTTCGCCTCGCTGTCCGTTGGTGATTCGGGTGCGGCCGTGATCATGGACCGATCCGTCGACGACGCCGACAAGATCGACTACATCGAGCTGATGACGGCGTCGGAGTACTCCGACCTGTGCATGGGCATGCCGAGTGACCAGTCGCCGGGCATCGCGCTGTACACCGACAACCGCAAGATGCACAACGAATCACGGTTCCTGCTGTGGACGAACGCGCAGCGGGAGTTCCTGGCGGCCCGCGGCCAGACCTTCGCCGACGAGGAGTTCGACTTCGTCATCCACCATCAGTTCGGCGCCTCGGCCGTGGTCTACATGAACGCGCTCGGCGAGAAGGAGTTCGGCACTCCGATGCCGCCCGCCCTCAACGTGGTGGAGAAGTACGGCAACACCTCCAGCACTTCGCATTTCATCGTGCTGCACGACCACCTGAAGGACAAGGCGGTCCCGAAGGGGTCGAAGATCCTGATGGTTCCTGCGGCATCCGGCATCGTCACCGGCTACGTGTCCGCCACGATCACGTCCCTGGAGGTCTGAGCAACATGGGTATCTCGATCAAGTCAACCGGGATGAGCGTGGCCACGGCGACGACGAGCGCGATCGAGCATTCGGCTCGCGCGGCGCGCGGCGCCATGCGCAGTGCTGGCGTCGAGCCCGAGCAGGTGGACGTGCTCATCAACACCGGCGTCTACCGCGACTCGAACCTGTTCGAGCCCGCCATCGCGGCGCTGATCCAGCGGGAGGCGGGAATCGGCCTCGAGTATCCGGAGGGCTCGAACAGGTCGTTCTCGTTCGACCTGATGAACGGGGCCTGCGGCGTGCTCAACGCGGTACAGGTGGCCACCGCCCTGCTCGAAACCGACAGTGCGCAGTACGTTCTCGTCGTCTCCGGGGACACCCACCCCTCGCTCCAGCGACGCAGGCCCGCCGCGGACTTCCCGTTCGTCACGGCGGGGGCGGCGATGCTCCTCGAGAAGACCGACACCCCATCGGGATTCGGTCCCGTCCACGTGGCTGAGCTGGAGGGGACCCCGGCGACGAGGGGGTTCGCCAACACCGCGGAGATGGGTGTACACGGCCGCTCGCTCGTGACCGTGGAGCGCGAGGACGGATTCGAGGAGCGCCTGCTCGAGGTTGCGGGTGTCGCGGCGGGCAAGGCGATCGGAGCGCACGAGGGCGGGTTGGACCTGTCTCGGACCGCCCTGATCAGCTCGCGGCCGACCGCGGGGTTCCCGGCCGCGCTGGCCGCGCGGCTCGGCATCGCGCCGGAGGCGGTGATCGGTAGCGGTGCGGTCGAGGGCGACGCGCACACCGCCGCGCTGACGGCCGCGTATCACCAGGTCGACGAGGCGATCCTGGCCGGCTACGACACGGTGCTGTTCGTGGCCGCGGGCGCAGGACCGAGCGCTGCCGCCACCGTGTACCGGCTGGCACCGGCGGCGTGAGCAGGGCGACGATCACGACTGCGGTGCCCGCCCGTCCCTCGGCGCACTGCGGATCGGTCGAACGGATCAGGGCGATGGCGCGGGCGCATCCGGATCTGGAGGCGGTGATCTATCCGGACGGCAAGGGTGAGGCGGGAGTCCCGACCTACGGGCGGCTGACCTATCGGGAGCTCGACGACTGGTCCGATCTGCTCGCCCAGCGGTTCGAGGCGATCGGGATCCGGCGCGGGGTGCGGACCCTGCTGCTGGTCACCCCGGGGCCCGAGTTCTACGCCATCATGATCGGTTTGCTGAAGGTGGCGGCGGTGCCCGTCGTGATCGATCCCGGCATGGGTTTGCGTCCGATGCTCACCTGCCTGAAATCCGTTTCCCCGCAGGCGTTCATCGGAATCTCGAAGGCGCACCTGCTGCGACTGGTGTTCCGTTCGTCGTTCGCGACGGTCGGGGTCAAGGTCACCGTCGGGCGCAAGCTGTGGGGCGGCCACTCCCTTCGGGCCTGGGGCCGGACGCCGGACCGGCCGGTGGCCGAGAGTCAGGAGGCGCCGGCCGACGAGGTGATGATGATCGCCTTCACCACGGGCAGCACCGGCCCGGCCAAGGCCGTCAATCTCACCCACGGCAATCTCGCCGCGATGCTGGACCAGGTCGACGACGCCCGCAAGCGGGTGCCGCCCGAGACGTCCCTGATCACGCTGCCGATCTTCGGGGTGCTCGACCTGATGCTCGGCTCCCGCTGCGTGCTGCCGCCGATCGTGCCGGGGGAGGTGGGCTCGACGGATCCCGCGCACGTGGTCGACGCGATCCACCGGTTCGACATCCGGACGATGTTCGCCTCGCCCGCCGTGCTGGTTCCGCTGGTGCGGCACGCGCAGGCGCACGACGTGCGGCTGCCGTCCGTGCGGTCCATCTTCTCCGGCGGTGCGCCGGTACCGGACCACGCCATCGCGGCGCTACGCGCGATCCTGCCGCCCGAGGCCGAGGTGACCGCCGGATACGGGTCGACCGAGGCGCTGCCGATGTCCGCGATCGAATCGCGCGAGCTGCTCGGTGAGTTCGTCGCCCGCGCCCACGCCGGGGCGGGAACGTGTATCGGACGACCGGCGCTCGGCCTCGAGGCGAGGGTCGTCGGCATCACCGACGACCCGATCCCGACCAGGTCCGACGAGGCGGCCGCGGGCGGGATCGGCGAGATCGTGGTGGCCGGGCCGAACGTGAGCACCAGCTACGCCTGGCCGGAGGAAGCGAACGCGCTCGGCAAGATCAGGGACGGCGACCGGATCTGGCACCGAACCGGCGACCTGGGCTGGATCGACGAGGGCGGCCGGATCTGGTTCTGCGGGCGCAAGAGTCAGCGGATCCGCACCGCGGATGGCGAACTGTTCACCGTCCAGTGCGAGCAGATCTTCAACACCGTTCCCGAGGTGTTCCGGACCGCGCTGGTCGGCGTCCGCGGCGAGTCCGACACCCGCCCGGTGCTCTGCGTCGAGCTGATGCCGGGGGTCCGCAAGAGCGAACGGGCCCGGATCGAGCAGGAACTGCGCGAGCTCGGAGCGCAGGGCCACACCACGGAGCGGATCCACGACTTCCTCTTCCATCCCGGCTTCCCGGTCGACATCCGGCACAACGCGAAGATCGGGCGCGAGAAACTGACGGTGTGGGCGGCATCGCAACTGGCGAAGGCGGAACGATGAGTACGAAGGTCATGCTGCTGCGTGCCATCCCGGTACTGGGATGGATCTACCTGGTGGCCGGGCTCATCCGGCCCTCCGGCAACCGTGTCGCGCGGGCGCTGTGGTGGATCGACGTGGTGCTCAGTGTCGGCGCGCACGCCGCTCAGATCCCGGTCGCGCTGAAGGAAGGCCGCGCTCGAGGGCATTCGGATGTGAAGATCGCCGCGATGACGATGCTGCTCGGTGCGACCTGGTGGCGGACCCAGTGAGAGCACTGGTGACCGGTGCGAGCGGATTCCTCGGTGGCGCGCTCGCCCGTCGACTGGTCGGGGACGGCGAGCTGGACGTCTCCGTGCTGGTGCGCCGCAGCAGCAACCTCACCGATCTCGGCGACACCTCGAGGTTGACGCTCGTCTACGGCGACCTCACCGACCGTGACTCCCTCATCGAGGCGACGCGGGGAGTGGACGTGGTGTTCCACAGCGCCGCAAGGGTGGACGAACGCGGTGTCCGCGAACAGTTCTGGAACGAGAACGTGCGGGCGACCGCGGACCTGCTGGAGGCGTCCCGCCGGAACGGGGTGTCGCGCTTCGTGTTCATCTCCAGCCCCAGCGCGTTGATGGAGTACGACGGCGGCGACCAGATCGACGTCGACGAGTCGGTCCCGTACCCGAGCAGGTACCTCAACCTGTACTCCGAGACCAAGGCCGCCGCCGAGCGGCTCGTGCTGGAGGCGAACGGCGCCGACCTGACCACCTGTGCGCTGCGGCCGCGGGCGATCTGGGGTGCGGGCGACCGGTCCGGTCCGATCGTCCGGCTGCTCGCGAAGGCGTCCGAGGGCTCCCTGCCGGACATCTCCGGCGGCAAGGACGTGTACGCCTCGCTCTGCCATGTCGACAACATCGTCGACGCGTGCGTGCGGGCGGCGAGCTCGGACCAGGTCGGGGGCAGGCCGTACTACATCGCCGACGCCGAGACCACGAACGTGTGGGAGTTCGTCGGGGTGGTGTCGCGGATGTTCGGGTTCGACCCGCCGAGCCGCCGACCCGACCCCCGGGTGCTGGCCGCGGTGGTGGCGGTCGCGGAGCAGATCTGGCGGGTGCCCTACGTCGCGAAGCGCTGGTCGCCGCCGCTGTCGCGGTACGTGATCGCGCTGATGACGCGTAGCGCGACCTTCGACACCGGCGCTGCCAGGCGCGATCTCGGCTACCTGCCGTTGGTGGGCCGGGACGAGGGGCTCGCCGCCTTCAAGACCTGGGTGGACGAGCAGGGCGGTCTCGTGGAGCTGGCGGCCCCGCTGCGATAGCGGCGCTGTCGGGGCCTTGGGCTACGGTTCCTACCCGTGCCGCACATCATCACCACCGTCAACGTCAACGGGATCCGCGCCGCAGCCAAGAAGGGCATGCTGGAGTGGATCGAGGCCACCGAGGCGGACGTCATCTGCCTCCAGGAGACCCGCGCCGACGACAAGCAGCTGACCACGACCCTGGCCGCCGCGCTCGAGGCCGGCTGGCACCTGGCCTCCGCGCAGCCGTCGGCCAAGGGCCGCAACGGGGTGGCGATCCTCTCGCGCAGGCCTGCGGACGCGGTCCGCATCGGGCACGGAGACGAGGAGTTCGCCGAGGCCGGGCGGTACATCGAGGCGGACTTCGACGACCTCACGGTCGCCAGCCTGTACCTCCCGTCCGGCGAGGTGGAGACCGAGCGGCAGGCGGAGAAGGAACGATTCCTCGGATCCTTCGGGCCCTATCTGGCGGCGACGGCAGCGGCGGCCGAGCGGGCGGACCGGCACGTGGTGGTGTGCGGCGACTGGAACATCGCGCACACCGAGCTGGACCTGAAGAACCACAAGGGGAACAAGAAGAACTCCGGCTTCCTGCCGAACGAGCGTGAGTGGATGGGTTCGGTGTTCGGCGAGCTCGGCTGGGTCGACGTGATGCGCCGGCTGCACCCGGACCTGGAGGGGCCCTACACCTGGTGGTCCTACCGCGGCAAGGCATTCGACAACGACTCGGGCTGGCGGATCGACTACCAGGTCTCCACGCCCGTGCTCGCCGAGCGGGCGAAGCAGGCCGTCGTCGAGCG
Organism: Rhodococcus sp. UNC363MFTsu5.1; assembly: GCF_000686785.1. NCBI lineage: Bacteria > Bacillati > Actinomycetota > Actinomycetes > Mycobacteriales > Nocardiaceae > Rhodococcus > Rhodococcus sp. UNC363MFTsu5.1. The sequence continues at coordinate 269,480 of NZ_JMLO01000003.1, read as the reverse complement.
GGCCGCGTCCTACGACCTGCGGTGGTCGGACCACGCACCCGTCACCGTCCAGTATCGCTAGTCAGATACCGCTAGTCTTCCACCGTGACGCGGTGGACATCGTTCGTGCTGGGGCGCCGTTGGGCCGTGCTGACGGTCGTGGTCGGCGCCATGCTCCTCGGGGGGCTGTGGGGGTCCGGTGTGCTGGACCGGCTCAGCCAGGGCGGTGACATCGATCCGTCCAGCGAAGCCGCGCTGGTCGACGAGCTGCTGGCCGAGCATTTCGGGATCCGCAGCCCGGACATCATCGCGATCTACCGTGCCCCCGACGGCAAGACCGTCGACGACATCGGCCCCGCGGTCTCGGCCCGCCTCGCGGATGTCGATCGCGGCCTGCTCGCCGAGCCCATCGAGGACTACTGGGGTGCGACGGGCCCGATCCGGTCGTTGTTGCGCAGCGGCGACGGATCCACGGCGCTGGCAGTGGTTTTCGTGGAGGGGAGCGAGAGCGAGCGGATCGCGTCGTTCACGGAACTCGAACCGCAGCTGACCGTGCCGGGGGTGTCCACCGAGCTGTCCGGGTTCAGCGCGATCGCGGACGAGGTCAACAAGGAATCCAAGCGCGACCTTGTGGTCGCGGAGATGGTCTCGCTGCCGGTCACCCTGCTGGTGCTGGTGCTGGTCTTCGGCGGGCTGGTCGGGGCGGCGATCCCGGTCGCGATCGGCGCGCTCTCGATGCTCGGCGCGCTGGCCGCGCTGCGCCTGCTGTCGATGTTCCTCGAGGTCAGCGTGTTCTCGGTGAACATCGCCTCGCTGCTCGGGCTCGGCATGGCGATCGACTACGGACTCTTCATCGTGAGCCGCTACCGCGAGGAGCTGGCCGCAGGGGTGGGCACCGACGAGGCGGTCACCCGGACGATGGCCTCCGCGGGCCGCACTGTCGCGTTCTCCGCGGTGCTGCTGCTGTGCGCGTTCGCGGGCACCCTGGTGTTCCCGCAGCAGATGCTCAAGTCGCTCGGGTTCGGCGCGATGGCCGCGGTCGCGCTTGCCGCGGCGCTGTCGTTGACGGCGCTGCCCGCTCTGCTCGCCATCCTCGGCCCGCGGATCGACGCGCTGACCTGGCGCCGCGGGGCATTCGAGCGGGGTGAGGCTCGCGCGCAACGCTTCTGGGGCGCACTCGCGACCACGGTGATGCGCAGGCCGGTCGTCATCGCCGTCACCATCGTGGCCGTGCTGTTGTTGTTGACGTTGCCGCTCTTGGGGACTCGTTTCGGCGATGTGGACCACACCGCGCTGCCGCCGGGCAACGAGACGCGCACGACGGTGGAACAGCTCACCGCGCAGTTTCCGATCGCGAGCAGCGGCGCCACCGTCGTGGTACGCGGCGAGGACGGCGCACCGCCCGGCGACGCCGCGGTCGCCGAGGTGAGCAGGGCGGTCGGCGCGACCGACGGCGTCCAGCAGGCGATCACCCTCGGCACGGCCGACGGCATGGTCGCGATCCGCGCGGTGCTCGAGGACCCGGACCGGTCGGTCGCCGCGGTCGACACCGTCCGCAGGCTCGACGGGATCGAGGCGCCCGCAGGCACCGAATTGCTACTGGGCGGGATCACCGCGTTGTCCGTCGACAGCGTGAACTCGGTCCTGCACTATCTGCCGGTGATGATCGCGGTGATGGTGATCGCGACGCTGGTGCTGATGTTCTTCGCGTTCGGGTCGATCGTGCTGCCGATCAAGGCGGTGCTGATGGCCGCGCTGAGCCTTGGCGCGACTTTCGGCATCCTCACCTGGATCTTCTACGACGGGCACCTGACGGGGCTGCTGAACGTCACCCCCGGGCCGCTGATCTCGGGGATGGTCGTGCTGATCATCGCGATGGTGTTCGGCCTCTCCACCGACTATGAGGTGTTCCTGATCTCGCGGATGGTCGAGGCCAGGCGGGACGGCGCAGGCACCGAGGAGGCCGTGCGCATCGGCGTGGCCAAGACCGGGCGGGTTGTCACCGCGGCCGCGACCCTGTTGATCCTGGTTACCGGCGCGTTCACCCTCTCCGACCTGTCCGTGATGCGATTCATCGGGGTCGGGATGATCGTCGCGCTGATCATCGATGCCACCGTGGTCCGGATGTTGCTGGTGCCCGCGCTGGTGAAGCTGATGGGCGAGGCCAACTGGTGGGCGCCCGCGTCGATGGTCCGGCTGAGGGAGCGGGTCAATGTCCACTAGATCGCTGTCCGCACGGTCCCGCGGTGTCATCGCGGCGGCCGTCCTGGTGCTCGTCGCCGTGGCGGCGTTGCTGCTGACGCGAGGCGGCGACGCGCCAGGCCCGGACGCGCCACCCGGTGTCCCCGCGGCGGCAGTGGCGACCCTGCGGGCGATCGACGACGGCACCTGGCCGGACTCGGCAGGGGCGCCGGGCACCAAGGGCGGCGAACGCTTCGGCAACAGGGAGCGGCAGCTACCGACCGCGGACGCCTCGGGTCGCCCCGTCAACTATCGCGAGTGGGACGTGAACCCGAAGCAGCGCGGAAAACCGAGGGACGCGCAGCGCATCGTCACCGGAAGTGACGGTTCGGCCTGGTACACCGGTGATCACTACACGACATTTGTGAGGATGCGCTGATGACAACGGTGGACGGATTCATCACCGAACGAACCGGTCCGGTGGCGGGCATACTGACCGGTTCCGCGCCGGTCGGCGACACCCTCGCCTACGCGCTGTCCGAGCGTGGCTACACGGTGCGGGTGGTGCGCGCCGCGAAGATGCGGACGACCGACGCCCTGTTCGACGAGTTCGCAGCGGCCCTGCAGTTCCCGTACTACTTCGGTGCCAACAAGGACGCCTTCGACGAGTGCCTGCGCGACGCCGACGACTGGTTGGGCGAGTCGCCCGGACTGGTGCTGATGGTCCGTGACGCGGGGGACCTGCTGGTCGACGAGCCGGGGGAGCTGGGCTGGTTCGTCGACGCCGTCGAGGACGGCGCGAGGGACAGGACCGACGGCCTGCTGCGGGTCATCCTGCAGGCGGATCGGCCGTCGGCGAGCGCGTTGGCCCGCCGCTGGACGTCGGCGGGCGGGGAGCTCGCATGGGTGGAGCCCTGATCGAATTCGAGGCGGGTGACCGGGCATGAAAGGATCGGGGCCATGTCGAGTTCCGCATCGTCGCCGTCCGCACCGTCATCGGACACCGCCCCGGTGAACACCGCCCCCGCCGCGCAAGGCACCGCCGCCCGGCAGCGGGTGCTCTCGGGCATCCAGCCCACCGCCGACTCGTTCCACCTCGGCAATTTTCTCGGGGCACTGCAGCAGTGGGTGCCCCTGCAGGACGATTTCGACGCCTTCTACTTCATCCCCGACCTGCACGCGATCACGGTCCCGCAGGAGCCAAAGGAGCTGCGGCGCCGCACGAAGATCGCCGCCGCCCAGCTGCTGGCGCTCGGCATCGACCCGGATCGGTCGACGCTGTTCGTGCAGAGCCAGGTGCCCGAGCACGCCCAGCTCGCGTGGGTGTTGAACTGCATCACCGGCTTCGGTGAGGCCAGCCGGATGACGCAGTTCAAGGACAAGTCCGCCAAGCAGGGCACCGAGTCCGCGACCGTGGGTCTGTTCACGTATCCGGTGCTGATGGCCGCCGACATCCTGCTGTACCGCCCGCATCGGGTCCCGGTCGGCGAGGACCAGCGCCAGCACCTGGAGATGGCGCGCGACTTGGCGCAGCGGTTCAACACCCGGTTCGGCAAGGCGTTCGTGGTCCCCGAGGCGCAGATGATCAAGGGCACCTCGAAGATCTACGACCTGCAGGACCCCACGTCGAAGATGAGCAAGTCGGCAGCGTCGGCCGCCGGGCTGATCAACCTGCTCGACGACCCGAAGGTGTCGGCGAAGAAGATCAAGTCCGCTGTCACCGACAACGAGCGCGAGATCCGCTTCGACCGGGAGAACAAGCCGGGCGTGAGCAATCTGCTGACCATTCAGTCCGCGCTGTCCGGCACGAGCGTCGAGGACCTGGTGAAGGGTTACGAGGGCAAGGGCTACGGCGACCTGAAGTCCGACACGGCCGAGGTGCTGGTGGAGTTCGTGACCCCGCTGCGCGCCAAGGTCGACGCCTACATGGCCGACCCGGCCGAGCTGGACCGCATCCTGGAGGCGGGCGCGCAGCGGGCTCGCGAGGTGTCCGAGCGGACTCTGGCGACGGTGTATGACAAGGTGGGGTTCCTGCCATACAAGGGGTGATCCGCGGTGCCGGACGTCAAATCGCTTCTCGAGCGTCTACGTGCGGCGCGGCCGTGGCTTGATCACCTGATCCGGGCCGGCGGGCGGTACCAGGCGCAGAAGGGCGACTACTTCGCGGCCGGGATCACCTATTTCAGCGTGTTCGCGCTGTTCCCCCTGCTGATGGTCGCCTTCGCGGCCACCGGTTTCATCCTGGTCGGGCATCCCGAGCTGCTCACCTCGATTCACGATGCGGTCAGCAAGGCGATGCCGGGCAACCTGGGTGACCAGATCAACCAGCTGATCGATGCCGCGATCGCCGCGCGAACCACGGTGGGTGTCATCGGTCTGATCGTCGCCGCATACTCGGGCCTCGGTTGGATGGCGAACCTGCGCGAGGCGCTCAGCGCGATGTGGGACCAGCGCCATCCGAGTTCGGGGTTCCTGCGCACCAAGCTGAAGGATCTCGCGAAGCTGGTGGGTCTGGTACTCGCCCTGATCATTTCGGTGGGTCTGTCCATGATCGGGGAGGGCAGCACCACAGGGCGGGTCCTGGAATGGCTCGGCATCGACGACATCGGCTGGGTGGGGACCCTGGTGCGACTCCTGTCGAGCGTGCTCGCCGTGGTGGCGACGTGGGCACTGTTCGTCTGGGTCATCGCCCGGTTGCCCCGCGAGCCGATCACCCTCCGCAGCGCGGCGAAGGCGGCGCTGTTCGCGGCGGTCGGGTTCGAGGTCTTCAAGCGGTTGGGCGTGATCTACCTGAGGGCGGTCACCAACGGGCCGGCAGGCTCCACCTTCGGCCCGATCATCGGCCTCCTGGTGTTCATCTACTTCACGGCACGGTTGGTGCTCTTCTCCACGGCATGGGCGGCGACGGCACACGAGAACGAGGTGAAGGCGTTTGTGCCGCCGCCGGATCCGGCGATCATCGAGGTGAAGCAGGCACCGGCGAGGGGGCCGACGATCTCCGAGGCCCTCGCCCTGGTCGGGGTGGGCGCGGCCGCAGCGGTCGGACTCGGCGGATTGATGCGCCGGCGCAGGCACCGCGACTGACGTTCGGTGCCGGCCGGTCAGCGGCGGCGTCGGAGCCGCGCGGCCGCCACGAGCAACATGCCGACGATCGCCGAACCGACCACCGCGACAGCGGTTCTCGACACCCCGGAAGTGGAGTCGGCAGGCGACGCCGCGGCGGTCGGACCGCCGACCGGCCCCGTGGGTGGTGCGGCCAGTGTCACCGGCGCCGCCGTCTGCGCCTCGGCCGAGTCGGCCAGGGTGCCGACAGATTCCGATGCCGGGAGCGCGAAACCGTAGTCGAGGAGCCGGGCGGCCTGCTCCCACGGGCGGATCGGCTTGACGTCGGCCGCCATCAGGGTCACCACGAGCGTTCGGCCGTTGCGCTCGGCGGCACCGACGAAGGTCTGCCTGGCGTCGTCGGTGTACCCGGTCTTGCCCCCGAGCGCGCCGTCGTAGTTGTAGAGCAGCTTGTTGTCGTTGGCGAGGGTGAATCCGGGGTGGTCCTTGTCCTCCGGGTCGGTGGGGTCCTTCGGGAATCCCGGGAACGGTACCGACTCGGTGTGGATGAAGTCGGCGAAGGTCTTGTCCCGCATGGCCTCACGGAAGATGACCGCGAGATCGTATGCGGAGGTGGACATTCCGGGCCCGTCCAGGCCGGACGGGGTGGCGGTGCGGGTGTCGAGGGCGCCGAGTGAGCGGGCCAGCTCGTTCATCTTCTCCACGGTGCGCTCGTCACCGCCGAGCTGCGCGGCGAGCGCGTGCGCGGCATCGTTGCCCGACGCCATCACCAGTCCCTGCATGAGCTGACGGTTGGTGTATTTGCCATCCTTGCCGAGGCCGACCGCGCTGCCCTCGGCGTTCGCGTCGTCGGCGGTGGCGGTGATCGTGGTGTCGAGGTCGAGTTCACGCAGGGCGAGGATCGCGAGGAGCACCTTGATGGTGCTCGCGGGGCGGTAGCGGCCGTGCGGATCCTTGGCCGCGATCACGGCGCCGGAGTCGAGGTCGGCGAGGACCCACCCGGTCGCGGAGATCTCGGCAGGCAGGCCGGGTGCGCCGTCGGGGGCGACGGCGCCGCACTCGCCGAGGCGGGCGCCGCCGATCGGCCGGGCGGGGACGGGCAGCGCGGCGGGCGCGGTCTGCCCCGGCGCGGGCACCTCGGAGAGGTCGATGGCCTGCGGCGGGGAATTGCGCTGCGGGCAGTTGTCGGTGTTCGGGGTGGTGAACGGCGTGGTGGTGGTCGTGCTCGAGTCCGGAGGAGCGGGGGCGGGCTGCGCAACCGCCGGCGCGCCGACCAGGGCGATCGAGGCGACGGCGACCAGTGCGGTCAGGGCTCGTGCGGGCGCGTTCATCGAGGAGGCAGGGTATTCGACCCGGTGCCCGGGGTCCAAGTCTCCGCACCGGCCCGTGACCGAATCGGGTCGAGACCGGCCGTTCCGGTCGAGGTCGTGCTCGAATGAGCGCCATGACCACGAACCGGCACCGGGTGCGCATCGACGGGGACATTCTGCTGACGCTCGACGGCGACATCGTCACCATCGCGACACCCCGATTCGCGCCGGGGATCTTCTTCGTGCACGCGGAGCTCCTGGAGGTGCACGTCGTCCCCTCGGGGGCCGACTGGAAGGTGAAGCTCAAGACCACGGGCGTGAGCGGGCCGTTCCAGGTGTTGCCGTTCACGGTGCCTGCCGCGCAGATCCCGGTCTTCACCGCCTTCGTCGAGCGTGCGAAGGAGGCGAGGGAGCGCTCGCTCCGCGACGAGATCTCCTAGCCGTACACGAAGAAGCGTCGGAGAAGTATTGCTGCCTCAATATGTAGTAGGTATGCTACAAATCATCGAAGGCTGATGATTGGGAGGGTTTCATGGCTTCGGACAATGGGGTTGTTCTCGATGTCGACACGCTGCGCATGCAGTACGACACCACTGAGGTTCTGCGTGACGTGACATTCCAGGCGCGGCGCGGTGAGGTACTGGTCATGCTCGGCCCCAACGGGGCGGGCAAGACCACCACCATCGAGATCCTGGAGGGCTTCCGCGGACGCTCGGCGGGGCGCGTCGCCGTCCTCGGTGTCGACCCGGAACACGGCGACGAACACTGGCGCGCCCGGATCGGCGTCGTCCTGCAATCGTGGCGCGACCACGCGAAGTGGCGGGTGCGCGAGCTGCTCGCCCATCTCGGCGCGTACTACCGCCCCTATTCCACCGATCGGGTCCAACGGCCATGGGACACCGACGAACTCATCGCGCTTGTCGGCCTCACCGAGCAGGCCGGGGCCAAGATCTCCACGCTGTCAGGTGGTCAACGGCGCAGGCTGGATGTGGCGATCGGTGTCGTCGGCAGGCCCGAGGTGCTGTTCATGGACGAGCCGACCGCGGGCTTCGACCCGGCCGCGCGCCGCGACTTCCACGATCTGGTGCACCGGCTCGCCGACCTCGAGGACACCACCGTGCTGCTGACCACGCACGACCTCGACGAGGCCGAGATCCTGGCCGACCGGATCCTGATCCTGGCGGGCGGCCGGATCATCGCCGACGGTTCGCCCGACGAGTTGGCCCGGTCGATCGCAGGCGAGGCCCAGGTGAGCTGGACCGTGGACGGTCAGCGTTTCGTCCACACCACCACCGAGTCGACCAAGTTCGTGCACGAGCTGTTCAAGCAGCACGGCGAGAGCATCGGCGACCTCGAGGTGCGCCGCGCCTCGCTGGAAGACACCTACATGACCCTGGTCCGGCGCGCCGAGTCCGGCGAAGCGACCGAGCCCGTCCACACCCTTGCGGAGGTCACCCGATGAGCGCCATTGCCACCCGAGCCGGTCTCGCCCGCGGCGGAATCGAACTGCGGCAGCTGTACACCAACGGCCCCGACCTGATCGGTCAGTTCCTCACTCCTGCCATCGCGCTCGGCGTGCTGTTCCTGCTGCGCAACCGGATGTACGGGGACAGCGGGCTGTCCGTCGCCGAGCTGGCCGTGCCGGGGCTGCTCGGCAGCATCATCGCGTTCAACGGCATGTACGCGCTGCTCAACGTGCTGGTGCTGGACCGAGAAGACGGCACCCTGTTGCGCGCCAAGGCGGTGCCGAAGGGCATGGTCGGTTACTTCGTCGGCAAGATCGTGGCCACCGCCGGATCGGTGATCGTGCAGGTGCTCGTCGTGCTCGGAGTCGGCGTGGTGATCATCGGCGGCTCGTCGCTGTCCGGTTCGGGCGCGGTGGCGACCTTCGTGTGGGTGGTGGCGCTTGGTCTGCTGGCGGTGCTGCCGTTCGGCGCGATCCTGGGCAGTGTGCTGGACACGCGGTCGGCCTTCCTGCTGACGATGCCGCTGATGGGGTTGATCGCCATCTCGGGCATCTTCTACCCGATCACCGCGCTGCCGGGCTGGCTGCAAGCGGTCGGCCAGGCGTTCCCGATGTACTGGCTCGGCCTCGGCATGCGTTCGGCGTTGCTGCCCGACGAAGCGGTCGCGATCGAGATCGACCAGTCCTGGCGGCACCTCGAGACCGCGGCGGTGCTGGGCGTTTGGGCGGTCGCGGGCCTGCTGATCGCGCCGGTAGTGTTGCGACGCATGGCACGTCACGAATCGGGATCGAGCATGGCCGCGCGGCGGGAAAAGGCGATGCAGCGTGCCTTCTGAGGTCATCTACAACCGCATCGCGATGCTCCGCGCCGAGCGGGGCATCTCGCGGCGGGAGTTGGCCGAGGCGCTCGGGGTTCACTATCAGACCGTTGGCTACCTCGAACGCGGCGAATACAGTCCCAGCCTGCACCTGGCGCTGCGGATCGCGGCGTACTTCGAGGTGGCGGTGGAGGTCGTGTTCTCCACCGAACCCTTTCCCCGGCTGGGGTCGGGCACCGAGACCGCGTGAGGTCACCGGGCGCGATCCCGCCCGGGTGCGACCCTCGGCTGCCCGGACCCGCCCACGGTCGAGCGGGGCACCATGTCCACCTCGATCCGGTCCCAGGTCTCCAGGGACCGGATCCCGGCCGCACACACCGCGGCGGCGGCATACCCGTCCCAGGCGCCGGGGCCGTCGACGCAGTCGCCGGATCCGCCGCCCGCCCGGACGGCGTCCACCCAGCGCTGGACCTCGCTGTCGTAGGCCTGACCGAACCGCTCCAGGAAGCCGGGAGTGACCTGACCGCCCCACCTGCCGGGGTCGGTGCGCCGCACCAGCCCGACGTCGAGGCCGATCATCGCGCTGCCCCGCTCGCCGACGACCTCGGTCCGTACCTCGTAGCCGACGCCGCTCGTGACGAAGACCTCGATGTCCACCATCCGGCCGGTCTCGGTTTCGAGGATCACCAGCTGCGGATCCTGAAGTCCTTCCGCCGCATGGGAGCTCGGCGTCGGCCGGAGCACGGTGATCGCCATGATCTCCTCGCCGAGCAGGTACCGCGTCGCGTCGATCTCGTGCACCACCGAGTTCCAGATCACCGTCGCGCTGTCGCACCGCGCCGGCACCGCCGGGTTCCGGTGCACGCAATGCATCACGAGGGGCTGGCCGAGCTCGCCGGTATCGATCAGTGACTTGAGCCGCTCGTGCTCGTGGTCGAAGCGGCGCATGAACCCGACCTGCACGAGCCGCCGACCGAGTTCCGCTTCCCGCCTGGCGATCTCGAGTGCACCCTCGGCATCGGTGGCCAACGGCTTCTCACAGAGCACCGGCTTGCCCGCGTTCACGCAGGCGAGTGCCTGCTCGGCGTGCGCCGCGCTCGGCGTGGCGAGCACGACCGCGTCCACGTCCTCGACGGCGATCGCCTCGAACGGATCGGTCACCAGTTGCGCATCCGGTGCGCTCGCCCCGACCTCCGCGGCCCGTTCCGCGGAGGCGTCGCTGATCACCGTGACCCGCGCGCCGCTGGTCCGCCTGTTGATCCGGTCGACGTGATCGGCCCCCATGGCGCCCACGCCCAGCACGGCCACGCGCAGGTCCCGAGTATCAGACATGGTGTGCTCCTCGTGATCAGTCGAACCGGAGAGCCGGGACACCGCATCCCGACAGGTATTTCTGGGTGCGGGCGGCGATGGGTAGTGGCACGTCGCCCGAACACGGATACAGGTCCTGCTCGACGATCGCGAACAGGTCGACGTCGAGCTCGTCCACCGCGGCGAGCAGCGGGGGCAGTTCGGGGACACCGCGTGGCGGTTCGACCATCACCCCGAGCATGACGGCCTCACCGAACGTCAGGTCCTGCTCCTCTGCCTTGGCGACGATGGCCGGATCGACCTGCTTGAGATGCAGGTAGCCGATGCGGTCCGGATAGTTGCCGATGATCGCGAGGTTGTCGCCGCCGCAATAACTGATGTGGCCGGTGTCCAGGCACAGGTTCACGTAACTCGGATCGGTGTCCTCGAGCAGCCGGACCACCTCGTCCTGTCTGCCGACGTGACTATCGGCATGCGGGTGATAGCGCAGCGCCACCCCGAACTCCTCGAACATCGCCCGGCCGAGCCGGTCGATCCCGGACGTCTTGGCGCGCCACTGCTCCTGGCTGAGACGGCTGTCGTCCCGGATGGTCCCGGTTGCGGGATCGCGCCACATCTCGGGTATCACCACCACCTGGCGGCCGCCCGCCCCTGCCGTCAGCGCGGCCACCCGGCTGACGTCGTCCCACACCGCATCCCATGAGCCGGGTTGGTGCAGGCGCTCGAAGACGGTGCCGGCGGATAGCCGGAGATCGCGGGCGCCCAGCTCGTCGCGGAGGCGCTGCGGGTCGGTGGGCAGGTACCCGAAGGGGCCCAGCTCGATCCATCGGTAGCCGGCCGCGGACACCTCGTCCAGGAACCGGCCGTACGGCACCTGTCGCGGGTCCGTGCCGAACCACACCCCCCAGGAGACGGGCGCCGATCCGACGCGGATCACGCTCATCGTGGCTCCTCTCCGACCGCGCGGTGCGGCTCTGCGCTCTCGGACGGGCGCAGGTGGTGCCGTTGGGCCCGCTTGCGGGTTTCGTACCCCTCGCGGGCCCGTCGGGTGGACGGCAGGGCCGAGGCCTCGGAAACCGGTACATCCCACCAGGACCCGCTGTCCGGCGCCGAGGCGAGCTGGTCCGTCTCGACGTACAGCACCGTGCTGCGCGCGCTCGCCTTGGCGGCCTTGACGGCGTCGGTGAACTCGCTCGCGGTGCGGGCCGAGATGACGTCGACGCCGAGACTGGCGGCGTTCGCGGCGAGGTCGACCGGCAGCGGGCCGCCGCCGAGTCGGCCGTCCGGCGACCGGTACCGATATCGGGTGCCGAAGCGCTGCGAGCCAACCGATTCCGAGAGCGAACCGATCGAGGCGAATCCGTGGTTGTCGACCAACACGACGATCACCTTGATCCCTTCCTGGACCGCCGTGACCAGCTCGGTGGCCATCATCAGATACGAACCGTCGCCGACCATCACGAACACATCGCGTCCGGGGCAGGCCATCGCGACGCCGAGACCGCCCGCCACCTCGTATCCCATGCAGGAGTAGCCGTACTCGACGTGATAGCCCGCGCGGTCGCGGACCCGCCACAGCTTGTGCAGGTCGCCGGGGAGCGAGCCCGCCGCGCACACGACCACGTCCGTCGGGTCCGAGAGCGTGTTCACCAGTCCGATCACCTCCGTCTGGGTGAGTCCCGCGCCCGCCGACCGGTATGCGGAATCCACGGCGGCGTCCCAGATCCGCACCAGTTCGGTTGCCCGCATCCGGTATTCCGAGGACACCCGGTGATCGTGCAGTTCGGCCGTGAGGGCGTCGAGCGCCTCCCTGGCATCCGCGATCACGCTCACCCCCGACTGCTTGGCGGCGTCCGAGGGTGCGACGTTGATGTTGACGAACCGCACGCCCGGATCGGCGAACGCGGACCGGGACGCGGTGGTGAAATCGGTGTACCGGGTGCCGATCCCGATCACCACGTCGGCCGCGGCGGCGAGCTCGTTCGCGGCGGTGGTCCCGGTGACGCCGACCGCGCCGACGGACTGCGGGTGGTCCGACGCCAGCGAGCCCTTGCCGGACTGGGTCACCGCCACCGGGATCCCGGTGAGCTCGGCGAACCGGGCCAGCGACTCGGACGCGCCCGAGTAGAGGACGCCGCCACCCGCGACGACGAGGGGTCGGCGCCCCGCACGGATCACCTCGATCGCGCGCTCGAGGGCGGCGCGCTGCGGCAGCGGGCGTCCCACATGCCAGACCCGCTCCGCGAAGAGCGATTCCGGCCAGTCGTGCGCCTGGGTCTGCACGTCCTGCGGAATCGCCACCGTCACCGCGCCGGTCTCGACCGGATCGGTGAGCACCCGCATCGCGCCGAGCAGGGCCGCGGGCAGCTGCTCGGGCCGCCACACCCGGTCGAAGTACCGCGACACCGGCCGGAAGGCGTCGTTCACCGTGACGTCGCCGCTGGAGGGCAACTCCAGCTCCTGCAGGACGGGGGCGCCGACTCGGGTGGCGAAGGTGTCGGCGGGCAACAGCAGTACCGGCAGGTGATTGATGGTGGCGAGCGCGGCGCCGGTGATCATGTTCGTCGCGCCCGGTCCGACGCTCGTCGTCACCGCCCAGGTCTGCAGCCGGCCGCGGGCCCTGGCATACGCGGCTGCGGTGTGCACCATCGCCTGTTCGTTGCGCCCGAGCACGTACGGCATCAGACGCGGGTCCTCGAGCTCGGCCTCCAGCAGTGCCTGTCCGAGGCCTGCGACGTTGCCGTGGCCGAAGATCCCGAGACAGCCCGCGAACAGCCGGGTGCGGTCGCCGTCGCGCTCGGTGAACTGGTTCGCCAGGAACCGCACGGCGGCCTGCGCGACGGAGAGCCGCACCGTCGCTTCGGTGTTCGGTACTTCCTGTCGCTGCGCCACGCTCACACTCCTGTGGTCCTGGGGAGGGGCAGTCGGGGGTCGATGTCCTGGGTTCGCCAGGTCTGCCTGATCCAGGCGTGGGCTGGATCGTCGACGATCCGCCATGACCGTTGGTCGCCGGTCCCGGACATCACGTTGAGGTAGTACATGTCGTAGCCGGGTGCGGCCACGGACGGTCCGTGGTACCCGTGCGGAACCAGCACGGCGTCCCCGGTGCGCACCTCGGCCAGCACGTCGATCGGACGCTCCTTGGTGCCGTACACCCGGTGGAACCCGAACCCGCGACGGCCCCGATCCACCGACTGCGCGCCGGTCTCATCGAACTCGAAGTAGTAGATCTCCTCGAGCGCGGACTCGTGCGCGGTCTCCTCGTCGTGCTTGTGGCTGGGGTACGAGGACCAGTTGCCCGCCGGGGTGATCACCTCGCAGGCCAGGATCGAATCGGCGTCGAAGGTGTCGGCCATCGCGAAGTTGTGCACCTGGCGACTGCAGTGCCCCGCCCCGCGCAGCTCGATCGGGACCGCTGCGGCCGGGACGTGGCGGAACGGGAGTTCGGTTGCCGCCCGCGCGCCGCACAGGGCGAAGCGGCCGCCGTCCACGCTGCCAACGGCGAAGGCGCGTCCCCGCCCGACGTAGCCGAAATCGCTCGGCCCGTCGAACACCGATCGTCGACCGGCCAGGGTGATCTCGCGTCCCTCGCACCCCACCGTTGCGGACCCGGACAGCGGCAGCACGATGATCTCGTCGTCGCCGGACTCGAGATCGACCCGACCGCCCCGCGGCAGCTCGAGGACCCACAGGCTCGACGCGCTCCAGCCCGCCGACTGCGGGGTGATGGCCAGTGCGAACGGGCCGTCGGCGGCGGTGCCCGCGGGGAGGTGGTTCGCGTCAGGCATCGACGGCCCCCACGGCGGACCGCTCGGCGAGCGCCGCGACCTCGTCCGCCGTCGGCATCGCGGTGGAGCACTCCAGGCGCGAGGCGACGATGGCGCCTGCCGCGTTGGCGTGGCGGAGCGTCTTCTCCAGTGGCCAGCCCGCGAGCAGGCCATGACAGAGGCTGCCGCCGAAGCCGTCGCCGGCGCCGAGCCCGTTGACCACCTCGACGGTGACGGGCGGCACGGTCACCGTCTCGTCCCTGGTCCTGGCGAGCACGCCCGCCGGTCCACGCTTGACGACGGCGAGCTCGACGCCCATGTCGAGCAGCGCGTCGGCGGCCCTGCGTGGATCGCTCTCGCCGACCGCGATCTCGCACTCCTCCAGATTGCCCACGGCCACGCTGACCTGGTGCAGCGCGCGCTGGGCCACGGCTGTGGCCGCAGCGGGGGATTCCCAGAACATCGGCCGGTAGTCGAGGTCGAGCACGGTGTGCCGCGTGCGGCCGCGCGCCCGCCACGCGGCGAAATGAGCATCGCGGCTTGGCTGTTCGGACAGCCCGGTCAGCGTGGACCAGTACAGCGCCGCGGACCGGACGGTCGCGGTGTCGATCTCGTCCGCGCGCAGCTGCAGATCCGGTGCGGCGGGGCGGCGGTAGAAGTACAGCGGGAACCGGTCGGGCGGGAAGATCTCGCAGAACGTGATCGGCGTCGGGTACTGCTGATCCGTGCGGACATACCGGTTGTCGACGCCGAGGCGGGCGAGTTCGGCGCGCACGAACGTGCCGAACGGGTCATTGCCGACGCCGGAGATCAAGGCGCTGCGCAGGCCCAGGCGGGCGGCAGCGACGGCCACGTTTGCCGCGCTGCCGCCGAGGAACTTGCCGAAGAGTTGGGCGTCCTCGAGGCCGACACCGGTCTGCATCGGGTAGAGGTCGATGCCGCATCGCCCGATGGCGAGCACGTCGAACAGTCGATTTCCCGTGTTTGCCAAGAGGGACTCCCGACGTTGATGGAGACTGATCTCTGATGCAAACTCTGCGCCACCTCGCGGGGGAATGTCAACCGTTTGTCCTAACATTCTAACTTTCGGTCAACTGGTGTTAATCTTCGCCTCAGCCTGCCTTTTCGGTGGCCGCACGGGCGCGGTCGCCGTCGATGATCGGAGCCGAGAGTGGCTGCACCGCTTGCCGTTGAACTCGACCGGTCGAGTCCGGTGCCGCTGTACTTCCAGTTGGCACAGGCGATCGAGGGCGCCATTCTCGGCGGCGACCTGGGGCCCGGGGACCGCTTCGAGAACGAGCTCGACCTGGCCAAGCGGCTGAACCTGTCCAGGCCCACCGCCAGGCGCGCCATCGCGGAACTGGTCGACAAGGGTCTGCTGGTGCGCAAGCGCGGCGTCGGGACCCAGGTGGTGCAGGGGCCGGTACACCGGCCGATCGAGCTGACCAGCCTCTTCGACGACCTCGCCAAGGCCGGTCAGAACCCGACCACCACGCTGCTCGAGTACCGGGTCGGCGCGCCGACCGGCGACGTCGCGCGGGAGCTGAACCTGCTCGGCGAGGAAGAGGTCGCGACCATCCGCCGGCTGCGGCTGAGCAACGGCGAGCCGCTCGCGCTGATGACCAACCATCTGCCTGCAGTGCTTGCGCCCGGCCCCGAGGAACTGGAGACGCACGGGCTGTACCAGTCGCTGCGCACCCGCGGGGTGCACATCCGCCTCGCGCGGCAACGAATCGGGGCCAAGGCCGCCGACCGGGCCGAGGCCGCGCTGCTCGGCGAGAAGGTCAGGGCGCCATTGCTGACGATGAACCGGACCGCCTTCGACGACGAGGGCCGGGTGGTCGAGTTCGGCAGCCACGTCTACCGCGCGACCATGTACCACTTCGACATGACCGTGGTCGACCGGTAGGAGCCACGCGCGGTGGCAGGGGTGACTACCGTGGATCTGGGTGATGGACGAATGGCCGAGACGATCACGCTGTTCCTCTCCGGGGACGTGATGACCGGCAGGGGAGTGGACCAGATCCTGCCGTGTCCCGGCTCGCCTGCGCTGCGGGAGCGCTGCGCGAGCGACGCGCGCGAGTACGTCACTCTGGCCGAGCGCGTGAACGGCAGGATCGCCGCGCCCGTCGACTGGGACTGGCCATGGGGCGAGGCGCTGACGGTGCTCGACGAAGCCGACCCGGACCTTCGGGTGATCAACCTGGAGACCGCCGTCACCACATCAGACGACTACGCGCCCAAGGGGATCAACTATCGGATGCACCCGTCGAATGTAGGCGTGCTCACCGCCGCCGACATCGATGTCTGCGTCCTGGCGAACAACCACATCCTGGACTTCGGCATCCGCGGTCTCGAGGAAACCCTGCGCACACTCCGCCGCGCGGGTGTCCGGCACGCGGGTGCGGGCCGCACCGCCCGGCAGGCGTGGGCTCCGGTGGCGGTGCACACCACCGCGGGCCGCGCTCTGATCTGGTCGATGGGCGCGGAGTCCTCAGGTGTCTCATCCAGGGACGCGGCAAGGGGCGGCCGCCCGGGTCTGGCGCTGCTCGCGGACATCTCGAACAGCGGCGCCGACGCCGTGCTCAACCGGATGCTGCGGGCACGCCGCGAAGGTGACCTCCTGGTGGCGTCCGTCCACTGGGGGTCGAACTGGGGATTCGGCGTGCCAGGGGCGCAGGTCCGGTTCGCGCACCGGCTCGTGGACGGCGGCGTCGACATCGTCCACGGTCATTCGTCGCACCATCCGCGCCCCGTCGAGATCTACCGAGGCAGGCCGATCCTGTACGGCTGCGGCGACCTGATCAACGATTACGAGGGCATCGGCGGCTACGAGCGGTTCCGCGACGACCTCAGGCCGCTGTACCTGGTCACCCTCGATGCGCGCTCGCACGAGCTGCGCGAGCTCCGGATCGTGCCGATGCAATCCCGGCGGATGCGGCTGCGCCGTGCCTCGGCCGCCGACACCCGATGGCTACGCGGGGTCCTCGACGGGCTCGGTCGCGATTTCGGGACCAGGGTGGACCCGGGCGGCGGCGCCCTCGTCGCCCGACCGGACCGGGGCCGGGAATGACAAAAGGCGCGGTTCCCGTTGCCGGGAACCGCGCCTTTTGGTCTGAATCGCTTACCGCGCGCTGTATCGGTAGGTCGCGCTAGCCGCTTCGCTACCGCGCGAACAGCAGTGCGCGCTTGACTTCCTGGATCGCCTTCGTCACCTGGATGCCGCGGGGGCACGCGTCGGTGCAGTTGAAGGTGGTGCGGCAGCGCCACACGCCATCCTTGTCGTTCAGGATGTCCAGACGCTCCGAGGCACCCTCGTCGCGGCTGTCGAAGATGAACCGGTGCGCGTTGACGATCGCGGCGGGGCCGAAGTAGCTGCCGTCGCTCCAGTAGACCGGGCACGAGGTGGTGCAGCACGCGCAGAGGATGCACTTGGTGGTGTCATCGAAGCGCGCGCGGTCGGCCTGCGACTGGATGCGCTCGCGGGTCGGCTCGTTGCCGGAGGTCATGAGGAACGGCTTCACGGCGCGGAACGCGTCGAAGAAGGGCTCCATGTCCACGAGCAGGTCCTTCTCCACCGGCAGGCCCTTGATGGGCTCGACCGTGATGGTGAGGGTCTTGCTGGGGTCCTTCGGCAGCATGTCGCGCATCAGGACCTTGCAGGCGAGCCGGTTCACGCCGTTGATGCGCATGGCATCGGAACCGCAGACGCCGTGCGCGCAGGAGCGACGGAACGTCAGCGTGCCGTCCAGGTAGCCCTTCACGTAGAGCAGCAGGTTCAGCAGGCGGTCGGTGGGCAGGGTCGGGACCTGGAAGCTGTCCCAGTGCTGGCCCTCGCCGTCCTCGGGGTTGAAGCGGGCGATCTTGAGGGTCACCATCACGGCGCCCTCGGGAACGGGCGGCAGCGCGGGGGCGTCCTTGTCTACAACGGGTGCGGACATCAGTACTTACGCTCCATCGGCTCGTAGCGGGTCATGACTACCGGCTTGTAGTCGAGACGGATGTCGGAGAGCAGACCGTCGCCTTCCTTGTAGGCCATGGTGTGCTGCATGTACTCGGCGTCGTTGCGGTCCGGGTAGTCCTCGCGCGCGTGGCCGCCGCGGGACTCCTTGCGGTTGAGCGCGCCGACGACGGTCACCTCCGCCATCTCCAGCAGGAAGCCGAGCTCGACGGCCTCGAGCAGGTCGCTGTTGTAGCGCTTGCCCTTGTCCTGCACGGTGATGTGGTTGTAGCGCTCCTTGAGGGCGCGCACATCCTTGAGTGCCTGGGTCAGGGTGGCGTCGGTGCGGAACACGGACGCGTTGTTGTCCATGGTCTGCTGCAGCTCGGTACGGATGTCCGCGACGCGCTCGTTGCCGTGGTCGGACAGGATGACCGCGAGCCACTCCTCGACCATCTTGGTCGGGTTCTCCGGCAGCTCAACGAAGTCGGTGTTCTCGGCGTGCTCGGCGGCCGCGATGCCGGCGCGACGGCCGAACACGTTGATGTCGAGCAGCGAGTTGGTGCCGAGACGGTTCGCGCCGTGCACGGAGACGCAGGCGCACTCGCCCGCGGCGTACAGGCCGGGAACGATGTCCTCGTTGTTGCGGAGCACCTCACCGCGGATCTTGGTGGGGATGCCGCCCATCACGTAGTGGCAGGTCGGGTACACGGGCACCAGTTCGGTGACCGGGTCGACGCCCAGGTAGGTGCGGGCGAACTCGGTGATGTCGGGGAGCTTCTCCTCGAGCACCTCCTCGCCGAGGTGGGTCACGTCGATGTAGACGTAGTCCTTGTTCGGGCCCGCGCCGCGGCCCTCGAGCACCTCGAGCACCATCGAACGCGCCACGATGTCGCGGGGCGCGAGGTCCTTGATGGTGGGGGCGTAGCGCTCCATGAAGCGCTCGCCGTCCGCGTTGCGCAGGATGCCGCCCTCACCACGGACGGCCTCCGAGATGAGGATGCCGAGGCCGGCGAGGCCTGTCGGATGGAACTGGTGGAACTCCATGTCCTCCAGGGGCAGGCCCTTGCGGAAGATGATGCCCATGCCGTCACCGGTGAGGGTGTGGGCGTTGGAGGTGGTCTTGTACATGCGTCCCGAGCCGCCGGTGGCGAACACGATGGACTTGGCGTGGAAGAGGTGGATCTCGCCGGTGGAGAGCTCGTAGGCGACGACACCCGTCGCGACGGGGCCCTCCTCGGTCTCGGTGAGCGCGATGTCGAGCGCGTAGAACTCGTTGAAGAACTCGACGTCGTGCTTGACGCAGTTCTGGTAGAGCGTCTGCAGGATCATGTGGCCGGTGCGGTCCGCGGCGTAACACGCACGGCGCACGGGCGCCTTGCCGTGGTCACGGGTGTGTCCACCGAAGCGGCGCTGGTCGATCTTGCCCTCGGGGGTCCGGTTGAACGGCAGACCCATCTTCTCGAGGTCGAGGACCGCGTCGATGGCTTCCTTGGCCATGATCTCGACCGCGTCCTGGTCGGCGAGGTAGTCGCCGCCCTTGACGGTGTCGAAGGTGTGCCACTCCCAGTTGTCTTCCTCCACGTTCGCCAGCGCGGCGCACATGCCGCCCTGGGCCGCACCGGTGTGGCTGCGGGTGGGGTAGAGCTTGGTCAGGACCGCGGTGCGCACCCGAGGGCCTGCCTCGATGGCGGCGCGCATGCCGGCGCCGCCGGCACCGACGATGACCACGTCATAACGATGTTCCTGCATGAAGTTTCTGCTCCCCTAGCTCGCGACGATATTGGGGTCGAAGGTGAAGATGACGTAGGTGCCCAGGCCCATGATCAGGATCATCGACACCACGAGAAGCGTGTTGAGCCAGAAGCGCGTCGAGTCCTTGCGCGAGTAGTCCGCGATCACGGTGCGCAGGCCGTTGCCGCCGTGCAGCTGGGCGAGCCAGAGCATGGTGAGGTCCCAGAACTGCCAGAACGGGCTGGACCAGCGACCCGCGACGAACGCGAAGTTGATGCGGTGCACGCCGCTGTCCACCATCAGCATGATGAACAGGTGGCCCAGGACCAGCACGATCAGCGCGAGTCCGGACAGGCGCATGAACAGCCACGCGTAGAGCTCGAAGTTGTTCTTCGCGGCGCGACGCGGCGAGCGCGGGTTCTCCAGGCTGGCGGGACGGTCGTAGGACGTGCCGAGAGTCTTGGCTTCAGTCATGTCAGTGCCCCGCAAACATGTTGTAGAAGATGCGACCGGCGCCGGGAATCATCACGACGAACCAGATGGCGATGATGATCCAGAGCATCGGGCGCTGGTACTGCGGACCCTTCGACCAGAAGTCCACGAGCATCACGCGGACGCCGTTGAGTGCGTGGTAGAGAACCATCGCGACCAGGGCGAGCTCCATGAGCCCGACGAGCGGGTTCTTGTAGGTCTCGATGACCCGGTCGTAGGTGTCCGGGTTGACTCGCACCAGTGCGGTGTCGAGAACGTGGACGAAGAGAAAGAAGAATGTCGCGACTCCGGTGATCCGGTGTAGAACCCAGGACCACATGCCGGGGTCGCCCCGGTATAGCGACCGTGTGCGCTCCTTCGCCGGAGCGGCTTCAGTCGTGCTACTCATCGAGTGCTGTGCCTCCAACGTCTTTGGTGGACGTGTCGCACCCCGTTTGGCTGTTTCATCTGGGACGACCCTGGAGTTTTCAGCCTTGGCGCGACGTGTACCTGAACCGACTTCCTGAACTGTAATCCCCGTCCAATCGGGGAACTAATTCGAGATGCGGTTCGTACGAAGGGGTGGCGGGCTTCTTAGGTTTGCCTGTCCAATGGCCAATGGGGCCGTTTCGGGGATCTTCTGCATCCATTCAGTGGGCGTGCCAGGATGGCACACCGTGGCCGAAATTGATTGGAAAACGTTGCGCGACAATGCTGATCGCGCTATGAGATCCGCCTACGCGCCCTACTCCGGGTTCCCGGTCGGTGCGGCGGCGCTGGTCGACGATGGACGAATTGTCGTCGGATGCAATGTGGAAAATGTCTCATACGGACTGGGCCTGTGCGCCGAATGTGGACTGGTCAGTAACTTGCACTCCTCGGGCGGCGGCGTCCTTGTCGCCTTCAGCTGCCGGGACGGCAGCGGGCAGGCGCTGATGCCGTGCGGGCGCTGCCGACAGCTCCTGCTCGAGCACGGCGGGGGCGACCTCCTGGTCGACGCTCCCGGCGGGCCCGTACCGCTCGCGGAGCTCCTGCCTGCGGCTTTCGGTCCGCAGGACCTGGACCGGGTGCGGCAGGAGCGGGGGGCGACGTCATGACCGACCCCGTCTCCATCATCACAGCCAAGCGGGACGGCGGTGAGCTCAGCGCGGCGCAGATCCACTGGGTCATCGACGCGTACACCAGTGGCGAGGTCGCGGACGAGCAGATGTCGGCGTTGGCCATGGCGATCGTCTTCCGCGGACTCACCAGGGCGGAAACCGCCGCATGGACGGACGCGATGGTCGCCTCGGGCGGACGGATGGACTTCTCGCGCCTGCGCAGGCCGACGGTGGACAAGCACTCGACCGGCGGTGTCGGCGACAAGATCACCCTGCCGCTGGCCCCGTTGGTCGCGGCCTGCGGCGCTGCGGTCCCGCAACTGTCCGGACGCGGCCTCGGCCACACGGGTGGCACCCTCGACAAGCTCGAGTCGATTCCTGGCTGGCGAGCGGACCTCGGGGCCGAGGAAATCCACTCGATCCTGGCCGACCCCGGGGTCGGCGCGGTGGTGTGCGCCGCAGGCTCCGGGCTGGCACCCGCGGACCGGAAGCTCTACGCGCTCCGCGATGTGACCGGCACCGTCGAGTCCATCCCGCTGATCGCCAGCTCGATCATGAGCAAGAAGATCGCGGAGGGGACCGGTGCGCTGGTGCTCGATGTCAAGGTCGGCTCCGGCGCCTTCATGAAGAACCTCGACGACGCGCGCGAATTGGCCTCCACGATGGTCGATCTCGGAGCGGACGCCGGGGTTCGCACGGTTGCCCTGCTCACCGCGATGGACAGCCCGCTCGGCAACACCGCGGGCAACGCCCTCGAGGTGGCGGAGTCGCTGGAGGTGCTCGCGGGCGGCGGACCAGCCGACGTCGTGGAACTGACGCTGACGCTCGCGCGGGAGATGCTCGCGGCGGCGGGCATCGACGGGATCGACCCGGAGCAGGCGCTGCGCGACGGGCGGGCGATGGATCGCTGGCGCTCGATGGTCCGCGCGCAGGGCGGGGACCCACGCGCCGCCCTGCCGACCGCCCGTCATCACGAGGTCGTGCGGGCGACCGAGTCCGGCGTGCTGACCCGGCTCGACGCCATGGCCGTCGGTGTCGCGGCCTGGCGGCTCGGCGCGGGCCGCGAGCGTCAGGGTCAGACCGTGCAGGCCGGGGCCGGAGTGCGCTGGCACGCCAAACCGGGCGAGACGATCGTCGCGGGCCAGCCGCTGTTCACGCTGTACAGCGACACGCCGCGCCTGTTCGAACCGGCACTGGCCGCTTTGGCGGGCGCATGGGACGTCGGCGACACGCCGCCGTCGACGCCGCTGGTCTTCGAGCGGATCGGCCTGAGCGGGTCTAGCGTCGGAGCATGAGCCCGACACCGCTCGATCTCCCACACATCAGGACCGCGCCCAAGGCACTGCTGCACGATCACCTGGACGGGGGACTGCGGCCGGCCACCGTGCTCGAGCTGGCCCAGCAGGTCGGCTACGACGCCCTGCCCGCCGACGACGCCGACTCGCTGGCCGAGTGGTTCGCCGAGGCCGCGGGCAGTGGTTCCTTGGTGCGCTATCTGGAGACCTTCGAGCACACGGTCGCGGTGATGCAGACCCAGGAGGGACTAGCCCGGGTGGCCAGGGAGTGCGCCGAGGACCTGGCCGCGGACTCGGTGGTCTACGCCGAGGTGAGGTTCGCCCCGGAGCAGCACCTGGAGGCGGGGCTGAGCCTCGACGAGGTGGTGCACCACACGCTGCTCGGGTTCGAGGAGGGCGTGGCCGCGGCACGCGAACTCGGACGCGAGCTCCGGATCGGCTGCCTGCTCACCGCCATGCGGCACGCCGCCAGGTCGCGGGAGATCGCGGAACTGGCCGTGCGGTTCCGGGACCTCGGGGTGGTCGGGTTCGACATCGCGGGCGCCGAGGCCGGGCACCCGCCGAGCAGGCATCTCGACGCATTCGAGTACATGCGGACGAGCAACGCGCACTTCACCATCCACGCCGGCGAGGCGTTCGGGCTGCCGTCCATCCACGAGGCCATCGCATTCTGTGGCGCGGATCGGCTCGGCCACGGGGTGCGGATCACCGACGACATCACCGTGGCCTCGGACGGCACCGCGAGCCTGG
Organism: Rhodococcus sp. UNC363MFTsu5.1; assembly: GCF_000686785.1. Lineage (NCBI taxonomy): Bacteria > Bacillati > Actinomycetota > Actinomycetes > Mycobacteriales > Nocardiaceae > Rhodococcus > Rhodococcus sp. UNC363MFTsu5.1. The sequence continues at coordinate 246,296 of NZ_JMLO01000003.1, read as the reverse complement.
GCCGGCTCGCGAACTACGTGCGGGACAAGCGCATCCCGTTGGAGCTGTGCCCGAGTTCGAACGTGCAGACCGGTGCGGTGGAGAGCCTGGAGAAGCACCCCTTCGACCTGCTGGCGAGGGAGCGCTTCCGCGTCACCGTGAACACCGACAACCGGCTGATGAGCGCGACCAGTATGAGCGAGGAGATGCTGAAGCTGGTCACGACGTTCGGCTACGGCTGGAGCGACCTGGAGCGGTTCACGATCAACGCGATGAAGTCCGCCTTCATCCCGTTCCCCGATCGGCTGCGCCTGATCGACGAGGTGGTCAAGCCCGGCTATGCGGTGCTGATCGGCTAGCGCCGATCACTCGACGCGCAGGCGCGCTTCGAACTCGCGCTCGAGCGCCCGCCAGGCCTCCGACTCGGCGTCGAACGGCGGGTTCGGTGCCAGTCGGCTCGGGTCGGGGTTGAGCGTGTACGAGACGTACCAGCCGAGCGGGGTGGAGGCGGCGAGCGCCTGCTCGGTGGAGTCGTCGTCTGCGTAATCGGCTGCGTCGGTGAACAGTTCGACCGCAAGGTCGAGCTGTTCAGCGTCGACCGACTTGGGTCCCTGCGCGAGATCGTCCGCGAGGCCGGGCAGCACGTAGACGTTCTCGTCGGTGACCTCGATCTCGAGCGCGCCGTCGACCGCGGCGGTCTGCACGTCCGTGTAGGTGCTCACCTGTGCGAGGTCGTGGTCGTGGTTGTCGGCCAGGTAGCGGCCGAGCGCGCGCTCGGAGGTGAAGACCAGGATCCGGCCCGACCTGCCGAGGAAGATCGGCTCGTCGTCGAGGTAGCACCGCAGCGTGTAGTACACGGCGCCCGAGGTGATGATCTTGATCGGGTCGATGCCGACGGACGCCCAGAACGACTCGTCCTCCGCGGCAAGGGCGATCGGGTCGACGGTGTCGTCGTCGAGGTCGACCGTCATGAACTCGAGTTCGTCGTCCTCGTCGGACTCCTCCGCGGCGTCCTCCGCGTCGACGATGTTCTCTTCGGCGGCAAGGATTTCGGCCTCGGCGACGGCGACGGCTGCCTGGTCGACCTCGGGGGTCGCGACGATCGCGTCGACCGCGTCGAGCACGTCGTCCCAACCACCGGCGACCGCGGTGCCGATCTGGATCCACAGCTCCTCGCCCTCGCGACCGGCGAAGGCGTTCACCCCGCCGGACAGTGCCCCGAGGATGGGGTGGCCGCCGAAGAACTTGGTGACGGTCTCGAGCTCGCACACCTCGCCGATCGTGCGCACCATCTCGAGGGTCTCCTCGAGTTCGGCGATGGTGAGGGCGTCCGGGTCTCCCGCGGCGAGCTCGGGCACGCCCACCAGGTCGTAGACGTTCGTCTCGTCGGGTTCCAGCTCCGAGGCCCCCAAGGCCGACAATGTCGACCAGGACGGGTGCTCGACCAGGTCGTTGTCCGAGTTGGTGCGGGTGAACGCGGCAAGTTCGGCTACCGACTCGAAGGCGTACAGGTCCTCGTCGTGGCCGAGGAAGGCCTCCCACTCGTCGTCCCCCTCGCGCCACCGGGGAGCCCACAGCGTGACGAGGTCACCATCGGTGAGACCGAGCTGGATCGGGACGATGTCTCCTGCCATGGCTGGCAGCCTAGTCGGTGAACGAGGCCTGGAGCGACGCCAGTATCCGTTCCCGGCGGTCGGCCACCATCTGGGCGGCCCTTGCCGCGGTTGCGGTGATCATCGCCGCCAGCTCACGGGAGTCGACATGGGCGATCAACTCGGAGATCCACAGGCCGCTCATCCCGCCGTTCTCGTCGACCTGGACGCTGACCAGACCCGAGTCGTGGGTCACCCGGGCCCTGGCCCGGGTGAGGTCGTGCAGCGCGTCCTCGAGGTGATTGGCCCGGCGGGTGGCACGTTCGACCACGAGGTCCATCTCGTGCCCACTGTTCACGCTCACAGCTGCCGCATCCAGCTGGTGGGGGCGGCTTCTTCCTCGTCCTCCACGTCCGCGACGGCGGCCAACTCGTTCCTGGTCGGCAGGCCGAGCGCGTCGAGCACCTCGGCAGGCACGCCCTGCTCGGTCAGGTCGGCGCGCCTGCGGACCTTCGCCTCCGCCGCGGCGCGCGTGCAGACCTCGAGGATCGAGGCGGCCAGTTGCGTTCCGCCGTAACGGAGTTCACGCCGGTCGATGTGGATCGCCAGGGGCAGGCCCTGATCGGTTGCACGCACGGTGATCGTTCCCGGGCGGTTTCCCACCGTCGCCACCGCGACCTCGTCGGCGCTCATTCGGTCGGCCTGTAGAAGCCGTGGAAGCCCATGCCGATGTTCTCGGTGCGGACCGAGCTCACCTGTACCGGGTCACCTGCTTCGACCATCTGACCATTGCCGATCACCATCGCGACGTGGCCGTCCCAGACGGCGAGGTCACCGGGCTGCAGGTCGGACTGGCTCACCGGGATGCCAACGCTCTGTTCCTGGGCGAGCCGGGGGATCTCCACGCCTGCCTCGCCGTACGCCCACTGGGTGAGCCCGGAGCAGTCCAGGCCCTGTCCTGGTGTGGTGCCACCCCACTCGTAGGGCACGCCCTGCTGGCTGAGCGCGTTGCGGACCGCGTCCGCGGCCTCGCGGTTCGGCGCCATCGCGGTGCTGCCGTCGGGCAGGAAGATCTCGACGCCCTCGCTGCTGCCCAGCGGGTCCGAGCTGCTGCCGGTTCGTTGGCGGGTGGGGGACTTGCCGATCTCGGGGGGAGCGGTGCCCGAGCCCCGGCCGAGCGGGTTGCCGCCGCCGAGTCCGCGTCCGGTCTGGCCCATCGCGCCGCTGAAGCCGGAGTAGCCGTTGCCGGGCGCGGACGAGGCGGCGTTGCCGAAGCTGTTGCCGAAGCCGCTGAAGGCGTCGCCACGTTGCTGCAGCGAGGATGCGGGCGCGGTGCCCGCGCCCGCGGATGCGGTGGGGCGGATCGATGCCTGCGCGGCACCGGGATCGGCGGGGTCCGTCGACTGCTCGGGCACGGTCAGCGCCGTCATCTTCGCGGTGTGCGCGGTCAGTTCGGCGCGGACCCGGGCGACCACCGTCAGACCCCGGGAGAGGTGATCGATCGCGGCGGCGATGATCATGATCTGGCCGGGCGGGGTGGTGAGCGTTGGGCCCGCGGCGACGGCGACCGAGATGAACGACTGCAGGATGCCCTCGAGCTCGACCATCCCGGTGTTCACGTCGCGGGAGGCGGCCGTGAGGACACCGGCGATCTCGGTTCCCCTCTCGGAGAGCTGAACCTGCTGGGCCTGGGCCTGGTCCGCCTTGGCCACGGCGGCGTCGGACGCGACGCCGGTCCACACACCGCCCAGTTCGGCGATGCCGAGTTTGCCGATGGCGTACGCGGAGTCCAGCGCGATCGAGGCGATCTCCATGGCATCGGCCGGGCCGCCCGACGGCATCACGCCGGTGCCGAAGGTGTCCACGAGTTCGATGATGGGGCGGGCGAGGAGATCGATCCCGATCATGGTCAGGCCCCCAGTCCGTTGCCGGTGGCGCTGAGTCCGGTGGCCGCGCCGAGGTCCGCGGCGTCGTACGCCGCCGCCGAGGCGTGTGCGGCCTCGCTCATGCTGCCGAGCGTCCGCGCGAGGTCTGTCAGCGCGGCCGCGTGGCCGCCGTGCGCCGCCGCGAAGGCGGCGACGAAATCGCCGCCGATCAGCCCGAAGGCGGGGCCGAGCAGGACGGGGCCGGCCGCCGCCGTTCCGAGCGCGGCGGTCTCGACCTGCGCCGCCATCGACGAGGCCGTCGCGCCGTAGGCGCGGATGCCCTCGGTCACGGCCGAAAATTCAGTCATGTCGTTCCCCCGGGGTCAGAACTGTGCGTCACAAGGTTGGACGCCGCCGACGCCGCTTCGGTTCCATCGACACGAATTGCCCGCATATTCTCTTCGTCATGGACACCCATGTGGTCGATCACCCGCTCGCCGCCTCGCTGTTGACCACGATGCGCGACGCGGCGACCGACAACCCGAGCTTCCGGTCCGCGCTGCGCGAGCTGACCCAGATGCTCATCTACGAGGCCATCCGGGACGCCCAGATCGAGGTGTTCGAGGTGCAGACCCCTGTCGCGCGCGCCCGTGGGGTCCGGCTGGCAACGCCGCCGTTGCTGGTGCCGGTGCTGCGCGCCGGGCTCGGCATGGTCGAGCAGGCGAGTTCGCTGATCCCGCAGTCGCAGGTCGGCTTCGTGGGCATGGCCCGCGACGAGCAGACCCATCAGCCGGTCCCGTACCTCGAATCGTTGCCCGACGACCTGTCCGGGATCCCGGTGTACGTGCTCGACCCGATGCTCGCCACCGGCGGTTCGATGGTGCGCACCATCGAACTCCTCGTCGCCAGGGGAGCTGTCGACATCACCGCGGTGTGCGTGGTCGCGGCCCCGGAGGGCGTCGCCGCCCTGAAGGACTCGGGATTCCCGGTCCGGTTGGTCACCGCGAGCATCGACGAGGGACTCAACGACGACGCGTACATCGTCCCCGGCCTCGGCGACGCGGGGGATCGGCAGTTCGGCCCGCGCTGGATCTGAGCATCACAGTTCGCGCGCGTAGTCGCGTAGGTCCCGCAGTCGGGTCGCCGCCTCCGCCCGCGCCCGGTCCAGGTCGGATCGGTCCTCGACGTCCACCACGACCTCGAGGTAGCACTTGAGCTTGGGCTCGGTTCCGGAGGGCCGCACCACCATTCGGGTGCGTTCGCCGCGCAGCACGACCGCGTCGGTGCGCAGCGCGCCCCGCCGGGCCAGCAGGTCCTCGGCGGTGACATCGTCGCCGGCCAGGGACCGCGGCAGCGCGGCACGCAGTCGGGCCATCAGGTCCGCGAGCTCACCCTGGTGTCCGACCCGCCGCGACACCTGGTCGCCCGCGTGCACCCCGAACTCGACCGCGTAGTCGTCGAGGACGTCCAGTAGGGACCGGCCCCGCGCCTTGAGCCCGGCCGCCAGGTCGGCCATCAGCACCGCTGCGGAGATGCCGTCCTTGTCGCGGACCGCCTCCGGGTCGACGCAGTGCCCGAGCGCCTCCTCGTAGGCATAGACCAGGCCCGCGCCCGCCCGGACCAGCCACTTGAAGCCGGTGAGGGTCTCGGCGAACCGAGCGCCCCTGGCCGCCGCGACCTTCGCGAGCAGTTGCGAGGACACGATCGTGGTCGCCACGAGTGGTGTCTGGTCGCTCCGGAGGCTCCGCTCCTGCGAATCGGGCCAGGCGGTGGCCAGCACGTGGTCGCCGAGCAGGACGCCGGTCTCGTCGCCGCGCAGCATCCGCCACCCGTCGGGTCCAGGGACGCCGACCGCACACCGGTCCGCGTCCGGGTCGAGCGCGATCGCGAGGTCGGCGACGACGCTCTCGGCGAGCTCGAGCAGGGCGTCGGTGGCGCCGTCCTCCTCGGGATTGGGGAACCGGACGGTGGGAAAGTCGGGGTCCGGATCGAATTGGCTCGTCACGGTGTGCAGATCGGTGAAGCCCGCCGCGGTCAGCGCCGCGATCGCGGTGTCCCCGCCGACGCCGTGCAGCGGCGTCAGCGCGATGCGCAGGTCCCGGTTGCTCCCGCGTGGGAGCGCGGCCACCCGCGCCAGGTACTCGGTGAGCAGCGCCTCGTCGGTCGGCGTGGCCGGGGCCCTGGGGACCGCGTCGGCGGGACCGACCGCTGCGATGGCCTGCTCGATCTCCCGGTCGGCAGGCGCGATGAGCTGTGCCCCGCCCTCCGTGTACACCTTGTAGCCGTTGTCGGTTGCGGGATTGTGCGAGGCGGTGATCTGGACTCCCGCGGCGGCACGGAGCCTGCGGACGGCGAACGCCAGCACCGGCGTCGGCAACGGCCGGGGCAGCACCACCACATCGAACCCGGCGGCAGCGAGCACCTCCGCGGTCGCGTCGGCGAACTCCCGCGAACCGTGTCGCGCGTCCCGGCCGACCACCACTGTCGACCCGCCGAGGCAGCGGGCCTGCAACCACGACGCCAGCCCGGCGGTGGTCCGGACGACGGTGTCGACGTTCATCCCGCCCGGCCCCGGCCCGAGCGGCCCGCGCAGCCCGGCTGTGCCGAAGGTCAGCGGCGTCACGTTCTCGTCCGTCACAGCCGGGCGACCAGGTCGCGGAGCAGTTCGCCGATCCGGGCGGCCGACGCGGTGCCGGCCGCGAGGACCTCGGAGTGGTCGAGCGGTTCGCCGGTGATGCCTGCGGCCAGGTTGGTCACCAGCGACAGTCCGAGCACCCGCGCGCCGATCGCCCTGACCGCGATCGCCTCGTGCACGGTCGACATCCCGACCAGGTCGGCGCCGAGCACCCGCAGCATCCGGATCTCGGCAGGCGTCTCGTAGTGCGGTCCCGGCAGGCCCGCGTACACGCCCTCGGTCAGGGTCGGGTCGATCCGCCTGGCGAGCGCGCGCAGGTCGGGGGAGTACGCGTCCACCATGTTCACGAACTCGGCGCCCACCAGCGGGGACCTGGCCGTCAGGTTCAGATGGTCGGAGATCAGGACCGGGGTTCCGACGCTCATGCCCTCCCGGATCCCGCCCGCCGCGTTGGTCAGGATCACGGTTCCCGCGCCCGCGGCGCAGGCGGTCCGGACCGGGTGCACCACCCGGCTCAGGTCGTGGCCCTCGTAGGCGTGGGTGCGACCGAGCAGTAGCAGCACCCGGGTGTCGCCGACGCGTACCGAGCGCACCTGCCCGGCGTGCCCGGAGGCGGACGGTGCGGCGAAGCCGGGCAGGTCCGCCATCGGCACCGTGGCGGAGGGGGCGCCGAACGCGTCCGCAGCGGCCTGCCACCCGGAGCCGAGCACCACCGCCACGTCGTGGGCGGGCACACCGGTGCGTTCGGCGAGCTCACTCGCGGCCCGCGCCGCGGTGCCGAACGGGTCTGCGGCCAGATCGGAATCGTCCATGGCCGCTATTGTGCCCATATGCCATTTCTTGAGCGCGACGGCGACGTATTCATCCTGTACCTCGGTGACGAGGGTCAGACGGACAGCGAGAACCGCTTCCATCCGGACTGGATCACCGCGATCCACGCGAAGCTGGACGAGGTCGAGGCCCACGAGGGCCCCGCTGCCCTGGTCACCTACGCCACCGGCAAGTTCTACAGCAACGGTCTCGACACCGATTGGCTGTTCGGCAACCTCGACAAGTCGCACTGGTACCTGGATCAGGTGCACACCGTCTTCACCCGGCTGCTGACCTTCCCGATGGTCACGGTCGCCGCCGTGCAGGGCCACGCGTTCGGGGCGGGCGCCATGCTCGCCACCTCGCAGGACCTGCGGGTGATGCGCGCGGACCGGGGCTTCTACAGCCTGCCGGAGGCGGCACTGAACATGCCGTTCACCATCGGCATGAACGCGCTGATGACGACCGCCCTGCCGCGCCAGACCGCGGTCGAGGCGATGACGACCAGCCGTCGGTACGGCGGACCGGACGCGCTCGCGGCCGGGATCGTGAACCAGACGGCGGATGGCGACGGCGTGCTGGCTGCCGCGGTGGCGCGGGCGGCGGCGGCGACGGCGCTGCACGGGCCGAACCTCGCCGGTATCAAGTCCGGTATCCACCGGCCGGTCCTCGAGGCGTTCGCCGTGCCGACGGATCCGTCGAACCTCAGCTTCGGGTAGCCGTCGGGCCGGAGCGGCGGGTGACGCCCGACACGGATGAGATACTGGACCCGTGAACTCGGAAGTGGTCGGTACGGTCGCGGCAGCGGCGTCCGACCTCGTCGCGCTGTCGCATTCGATCCACGCGGAGCCGGAGCTCGCTTTCGAGGAGCATCGCAGCGCCGCGAAGGTCGCGGAACTGCTCGCACAGAGCGGTTTTGACGTCGAGTCGCCGGTGGCCGAGCTGCCGACGGCGTTCACCGCGAGCTACGGCAGCGGCGACCTGGTCATCGGGATCCTCGCGGAGTACGACGCGCTGCCGGAGATCGGACATGCCTGCGGGCACAACATCATCGCGGCATCCGCGGTCGGCGCGGGCCTCGCGCTCGCGCCGCTCGCGGACCGCCTCGGTATCACCGTCCGGGTGCTCGGTACCCCTGCCGAGGAGAGCGGCGGCGGCAAGGTGCTGATGCTCGAGCGCGGTGTCTTCGACGGCCTCGGCGCAGCGATGATGGTGCACCCCGGCCCGGAGGACATCGCGGGCGCCGCCTCGCTCGCGATGGCCGATCTGGCCGTCGTCTTCAGCGGCCGCGAGGCGCACGCCTCGGCCGCGCCGCAGCTCGGGCGCAATGCGGCCGACGCGGCCACCATCGCGCAGGTGAGCCTCGGACTGCTCCGTCAGCACCTGTCCGCCGGTCAGCAGATGCACGGGATCGTCAGCGAAGGCGGGATCGCGCCGAACATCGTGCCTGCCAGGACCGAGATGCACTACTACCTCAGGGCGCAGACCTCGGAATCGCTCACCGACCTGACGGACCGGGCGCTCGCCTGCTTCGAGGCCGGTGCGCTGGCGGCCGGGTGCACGCACGAGATTCGTACCGTCTCACCGAACTACACAGAGTTGCGGCCCGATCCGTGGCTGGTCCGGTCCTATCGTGAACTGATCGTGGAGATGGGGCGCAGTCCATTGGCCCCGGCATTGGAAGGATCGCGTCCCTTGGGCAGCACAGATATGGGCAACGTCACGCACGTGTTGCCGGGGATCCACCCCGTGATCGGGATCGAGTCGGGCGGTGCGGCCACCCATCAACCGGCGTTCGCCGCAGCGTGCGTGACCGAGTCCGCGGACCGTGCGGTCACCGACGGCGCGGTGGCGCTGGCGGGCACCGCGATCCGTGCGGCGACCGACCCCGAACAGCGCGCGCGTCTGCTCGAGGGCGCCCACCGACGAGGGGCGGGCAGTCGATGACCGAGTGGATCGACCGCTGGGTCGCCGACCACGCCGCGGACCTCTCGTCGTGGCGGCGGCACATACACGCGCACCCGGAGCTGGCCCGGCACGAGTACGCCACAACCGAGTTCGTCGCGACCCGCCTGATCGCGGCCGGGCTGGCACCCGAGATCCTGCCCGGCGGAACCGGTTTGACCTGTGACATCGGCCCGGACGGCCCGCGGGTCGCGCTTCGGGCCGACATGGACGCGCTACCGCTCCAGGAGGCAACAGGAGCGCCATACGCGTCCACGGTCACCGGCGTCTCCCACGCGTGCGGCCACGACGCACACACCACCATCCTGCTCGGCGCGGGCCTGGCGCTCGCCCAGGCGCCGGACCTGCCGGTCGGCGTGCGGCTCATCTTCCAGCCCGCCGAGGAGGTGATGCCAGGCGGTGCGCTGGATGCGGTGGCCGCCGGGGCGCTCAAGGATGTGTCGAGAATCTTTGCGCTGCACTGTGACCCACGGCTGGAGGCGGGCCGCGTCGGCGTCCGGCTCGGTGCGATCACCTCCGCGGCGGACACCGTCGAACTGATCCTCGATTCCCCCGGTGGGCACACGTCCCGGCCGCACCTGACCACCGACCTGGTGTACGCGCTCGGCACGGTCATCACCGGACTGCCGGGCATGCTGAGCAGGCGGATCGATCCACGCACCAGCACCGTGATGGTGTGGGGCGCGGTCACCGCGGGTCAGGCGCCGAACGCGATCCCTCAGTCCGGCAGGCTGGTCGGGACCGTCCGGACCGGCGACCACGACACCTGGGCGCTGCTCGAACCGATGGTCCACGAGATCGTGGACGGTCTGCTCGCGCCGACGGGCGTGCGCTACCAGCTCAACTACCGGCGCGGCGTGCCGCCGGTGGTGAACGACGAGGACTCCACCCGGATGTTCGAGAGCGCGATCGCCATGATCGGACCGGACGCGAAATCGGACACCCCGCAGTCGGGCGGCGGCGAGGACTTCTCGTGGTACCTCGAGGAGGTTCCCGGCGCCATGGCCCGCCTCGGGGTGTGGTCGGGAGTCGGGCCGCAGCTCGACATCCATCAGCCGACCTTCGACCTGGACGAGCGGGCGCTCGGGGTCGGGGTCCGGGTGCTGGCCAACCTGCCGCTGGCCGCGGCGGGCGTCCTCTAGCTGGGGTAGCCGGGGGTCCCAGGGCCAACGTTGCGGCTGTTGCGGGTCCGCAGGTCGCGGACGTACTCGGCGGGCGCTCCCGCGATCTCGGCGGCCTCGGCCATCACGCCGAGGTAGCGCGCGGAGGGCAGCCCGCCCTCGTAGGCGTCGAGGACATAGAGCCACGCCAGCACCGGTTCGCCGTCGGTGTCGACGCGGAGCCGGATCTTGCGGTGGATGCCGAGCTCGGAGCCCTCCCACCGGTCGAGGCTGACCTCGTCCTCGTCGGGGACGTCGTAGAGCACCACGAAGACGCTGGAGTCGGGGTCCTCGACGACGGTGGCCAGCGCGCCTTCCCAGCCGATGTCGCCGCCGCTGAAGGTCAATCGCCAACCGTGCAGCCAGCCCGTTCCCGCCATCGGCGAGTGCGGGCAGCGCTTGAGCATCTGCTCCGGATGCATGTTGGACCCGTAAGCGGCGTAGATCGGCACGGCGAAAGCCTAAACCGTGGCGGGGCGACTGCAGAACCGCACACAGCAAAACGGAACCCGTTCGCCGCAGGGAACCGGTGTCGACGTGCGTCGGAGTGGGCCGGTGCAATAGCGTGGAATGCACCGACAACTGCGTAACAGCTCCCGAACAACTGGAGGATGAATGACCCGGATCGTGATCATCGGCGGCGGACCGGCCGGGTATGAGGCGGCACTCGTCGCCGCCCAGCACGGTGCGACGGTTTCGCTGATCGATTGCGACGGGGTCGGCGGTGCGTGCGTGCTGTGGGACTGTGTGCCGTCGAAGACCTTCATCGCCTCGACCGGTGTGCGCACGGACATGCGCAGGGCCTCCGACCTGGGCATCAGCCTCGAGCCGTCCCAGGCCACCATCTCGCTGCCGCAGATCCACTCCCGGGTCAAGAGCCTCGCGCAGGCCCAGTCCTCGGACATCAGGGACCGGCTCCAGACCGTCGGCGTCGAGCTGCTCGTCGGTCACGGGGAGCTGATCGACCAGGAGCTGGGGATGGCGGCGCACCAGGTCAAGGCCACCCTGCACGGCGGAGGCGAGCGGGTGCTCGATGCCGACGTGGTGCTGATCGCCACCGGCGCGAGCCCCCGCATCCTGCCGACCGCCAAGCCGGACGGCGAGCGCATCCTGAACTGGCGTCAGCTCTACGATCTCGATTCGCTGCCCGAGCACCTGGTTGTGGTCGGTTCGGGCGTCACCGGCGCCGAGTTCGTCTCCGCCTACACCGAGATGGGCGTCAAGGTGACGATGGTCTCCAGTCGCGACCGGGTGCTGCCGCACGAGGACGCGGACGCGGCCCTCGTCCTCGAGGAAGCGCTGTCCGAACGCGGTGTGACCCTGGTCAAGCACGCCCGCGCCGACTCCGTCGAGCGCACCGAGGACGGCATCGCGGTGACGCTGGCCGACGGCCGGGTGGTGACCGGCAGCCACGCCCTGATGACGGTCGGTTCGATCCCCAACACCAACGGTCTCGGTCTCGAGCGGGTGGGCATCGAGCTCGACCAGGGCGGCTACCTGCGGGTGGACCGGGTCTCGCGGACGTCGGTGTCGGGGATCTACGCGGCGGGCGACTGCACCGGCCTGCTGCCGCTGGCCTCCGTCGCGGCGATGCAGGGCCGGATCGCGATGTACCACGCCCTCGGCGAGGGCGTGAGCCCCATCAAGCTCAAGACCGTCGCCTCCGCGGTGTTCACCCGCCCCGAGATCGCCACCGTCGGCGTCAGCCAGGCCGCGATCGACGACGGCGAGGTGCCCGCGCGCACCGTGATGCTGCCGCTGAACACCAACCCGCGGGCCAAGATGTCTGGCCTGCGCCGCGGCTTCGTGAAGATCTTCTGCCGCCCGGCCACCGGCGTGGTGATCGGCGGTGTGGTGGTCGCCCCGACCGCGTCGGAGCTGATCCTGCCGATCGCCATCGCGGTGCAGAACAACCTGTCGGTGAACGATCTGGCACAGACCTTCTCGGTGTACCCGTCGCTGACCGGGTCCATCACCGAGGCCGCCCGCCAGCTGATGCGCCACGACGACCTCGACTGACACTTTCGGTCCCACGATATGAAACGCAGGGTTCATATCGTGGGCCCGCCTGTGTGATAGTCGATGGTGCCGGCCGCGACCAGCGGCCCCCCGCTTCGGCGCCTCCCGCCCCGCAGACCCGGGACGACCAGGTGTTTTTGCCTCGTCCGTTCCCCGTCTGCCCCGGGAGGTCTCGTGTCCCCGTCCCCACACCCGTCATTCGCGCGCCGCATGGGCGGCCTGCGCAGCTCCGCGATCCGCGACCTGCTCACCATCACCGCCCGCCCCGAGATCGTCAGCCTCGCCGGTGGGTTGCCCGACCCCGAACTCATCCCGCGGACGCGGATCCGGGAGGCAAGCGAGGCGGTGCTCGCGCGTCCGGACGCGGTCCAGTACACCGAGACCGCTGGCTGGTTCGGCCTGCGCGAGGTGATCGCCGCGCGGGAATCCGCGGCCGGATCGCGCGCGGTGGACCCGCGTGAGGTGGTGGTGACCCACGGGTCCCAGCAGGCACTGAGCCTGCTCGCCCAGGTGCTGCTCGACCCCGGCGCCACGGTCGTCGTCGAGGAACCCGCCTACACCGGTGCCCTCCAGGTGTTCCGCCTGGCCGAGGCGAGGATCCTGACGGTGCCGCTCGACGCGGACGGGATGCGCACCGACCACCTGGAGGAGCTCCTCACCGCGGGCGAACGGCCCACGCTGGTGCACACGGTGAGCAACTTCCACAACCCCGGCAGTGCGACGATGTCCGTCGCCCGCAGGCGCCATCTCGCGGCGCTCGCCGAGGCGTACGGATTCTGGGTGATCGAGGACGACCCGTACGGCGAGATCTGGTTCGATGCCGCGCCGCCCGCCCCGGTCGCGGACCACTCGGACCTGGTCATCCGGCTCTCGAGCGCGTCGAAGATCCTGGCGCCCGCGCTGCGGGTCGGGTGGCTGCGAGGCCCCCGCGCCGTCTGCGAGGCCGTCGAGTTGGTCAAGCAGGGCGCGGACCTGTGCGGATCAACGCTGACCCAGCAGATCGCGGCGACCATGCTGGCGGACGGGCCGTGGCTGGCCGGGCATCTGGAGCGGATCCGCGGCGTCTACGGCGCCCGTGCCGGGGCCCTCGCCGCGGCGGTCGACGGCGCGTTCGGTGACGCCGTGTCCGCGACCGAGATCGGCGGCGGCATGTTCTGCTGGCTCGAGTTCCGCGACGGCACCGACACCGGGCTGCTCCTGGCGGCCGCACTCGACCACGGCGTCGCGTTCGTGCCCGGATCGGCCTTCGCCGTCGGCGGTGACCATCGGGGAACCGCGCGGTTGTGCTTCACCACCAACGACGAGGCCACCCTCGGCGAGGCGGTCGGCAGGCTGGCGGCCGCGCACCGAGGCCGCTGACCGCCCTGCCCGCCTAGTCGACCCAGTCGTAGGTCCGCTCGACGGCCTTGTTCCACTCCCGGTACAGCCGATCGCGCTCGGCCGCGGCCATGGTCGGCTTCCAGGTCCGCCCGACGGCCCAGTTGTTGCGGATGTCGTCCTCGCCCGCCCAGAACCCGACCGCGAGGCCTGCGGCGTAGGCGGCGCCGAGCGCGGTGGTCTCGTTCACCACCGGCCGGATCACCGGGACGTCGAGGATGTCGGACTGGAACTGCATCAGGATCTCGTTGAGCACCATGCCGCCGTCCACCTTCAGCGCGGTGAGCTCGACCCCGGAGTCGGCGAGGCAGGCCTCGAGGACCTCGCGGGTCTGGAACGCGGTGGCCTCCAGCGCTGCCCGCGCGAGGTGCCCCTTGTTGACGAACCGGGTCAGGCCGACGATCGCCCCGCGCGCGTCGGGGCGCCACCGCGGCGCGAACAAACCGGAGAACGCGGGCACGAAGTACGCCCCGCCGTTGTCCTCCACGCTCGCGGCGAGTCCCTCGATCTCCTTGGCGGAGTTGATGATCCCGAGGTTGTCCCGCAGCCACTGAATGAGCGATCCGGTGACGGCCACCGAGCCCTCGAGCGCGTACACGGCGGGCGCGTCGCCGATCCGGTAGCAGACGGTGGTGAGGAGCCCGTTGTTGCTCGGCATCGGGGTGGTGCCGGTGTTGAGCAGGAGGAAGTTGCCGGTGCCGTAGGTGTTCTTGGCCTCGCCGACGCTCAGGCAGGCCTGCCCGAAGGTGGCGGCCTGCTGGTCGCCGAGGATGCCCGCGATCGGCACCCCTGCCAGGGTGCCGCGCTCGCGGACCTGCCCGTACACCTCGGAGGAGCTACGGATCTGCGGCAGCATCGAGGTAGGGATCCGGAACTCGGCGCAGATCTGCTCGTCCCACTCGAGCGTCCGCAGGTCCATCAGCATGGTCCTGGACGCGTTGGTCGGATCCGTGACGTGCAGTCCACCGTCCGCGCCGCCGGTGAGGTGCCACAGGATCCAGGTGTCCATCGTGCCGAAGCAGAGGTCGCCCGCCTCGGCCCGGTCCCGGGCCCCCTCGACGTTGTCGAGGATCCAGCGGATCTTGGGTCCGGAGAAGTAGGTGGACAGGGGCAGTCCGGTGCGCTCGCGGTAGCGTCCGGGACCCTCGTCGCCCGCGAGTTCGGTGCAGAGTTCGTCGGTGCGGGTGTCCTGCCAGACGATCGCGTTGTACACGGGCTTGCCGGTGCGGCGGTCCCAGACGACGGTGGTCTCGCGCTGGTTCGTGATGCCGACCGCGGCGATGTCGTGTCGGGTCAGGTCCTTCTTGGCCAGCGCGGCCGCGACCACCTCGCGGGTGGCCCGCCAGATCTCCTCCGGATCGTGCTCGACCCACCCCGCACGCGGGAAGATCTGCTCGTGTTCCTTCTGAGCGGAGGCGACCACCAGCCCGTCATGATCGAAGATCATGCATCGGCTCGAGGTGGTGCCCTGGTCGATCGCGGCGACATACACGGCTAAAAGCTACTAAAGCGCGCCTCACAATTCACGTCGATCGTGAGACGCCGCCCATCTCGGGCGTCACGGTCCTGGATACCACCGTTCGAAGCAGCGAAGATCGGTCGACATGGCCTAGCCTTGGTGCTGATTCGTCGACAATCCACAGGAGCAGGCGTTGAGCAAGCAATCGGGAGCACAGTTTCTGGGCCCGCAACAGCGTAAGGATGCCTGGGACCAGCTGGGTTCCGAGCAATTCGACATCGTTGTCGTCGGCGGCGGAGTCGTGGGCTCCGGCATCGCGCTCGACGCCGCCACTCGCGGGCTGCGGGTCGCCCTGGTCGAGGCTCGCGACTACGCCTCCGGCACCTCGTCGCGGTCGTCGAAGATGTTCCACGGCGGCCTGCGCTACCTGGAGCAGCTCGAATTCGGACTGGTGCGTGAGGCTTTGCGCGAGCGCGAGCTCTCGCTGTCGACGCTCGCCCCCCACCTCGTCAAGCCGTTGCAGTTCCTGTTCCCGATCACCCACCGGGTGTGGGAGCGCCCGTACATGGCGGCCGGGATCTTCCTCTACGACACGATGGGCGGCGCCAAGTCGGTGCCCGCGCAGAAGCACCTCACCCGGTCCGGCGCGCTCCGCCTGTCCCCGGGGCTCAAGCGGAGCTCGATGGTCGGCGGAATCCGCTACTACGACACGGTCGTCGACGACGCCCGCCACACCATGACGGTGGCCCGCACCGCCGCGCACTACGGCGCTGTGGTCCGCACCTCGACGCAGGTGGTCGGGTTCCTGCGAGAGGCCGACCGGGTTTCCGGTGTGCGGGTACGGGATTCGGAGGACGGCAGCACCACGGAGGTCCGCGGTCATGTCGTCATCAACGCCACCGGGGTGTGGACCGACGAGATTCAGGCGCTGTCCAACCAGCGTGGCCGGTTCCGCGTGCGGGCGAGCAAGGGCGTGCACATCGTGGTGCCCCGCGACCGGATCGTCAGCGAGGCGGCGATCATCCTGCGCACGGAGAAGTCGGTGCTGTTCGTGATCCCGTGGGGGAACCACTGGATCATCGGAACCACCGACACCGACTGGAATCTCGACCTTGCCCATCCGGCCGCCACCAAGGCGGACATCGACTACATCCTCGGCCACGTGAACAAGGTGCTGGTCACCCCGCTGACCCACGACGACATCGACGGCGTGTACGCCGGGCTGCGCCCGTTGCTCGCCGGGGAGAGCGACGAGACGTCCAAGCTCTCGCGCGAGCACGCCGTCGCGCGGGTCGCGCCGGGACTGGTGGCGATCGCCGGTGGCAAGTACACGACGTACCGGGTGATGGCGGAGGACGCCGTCGACATGGCCTCCGAGGACATTCCGGCTCGCGTCGCGCCCTCCATCACCGAGAAGGTGCCGCTGGTCGGTGCGGACGGCTACTTCGCGTTGGTCAACCAGACGACCGCGGTCGGTCAGCAGTACGGGCTGCATCCGTACCGGGTCAAGCACCTGCTCGACCGCTACGGCTCGCTGATCCACGAGGTGCTCGACCTCGCGGCGGAGACCCCGGAACTGCTGCAGCCGATCACCGATGCGCCCGACTACCTCCAGGTCGAGGCGGTGTACGCGGCTGCGGCCGAGGGTGCGCTGCATCTCGAGGACATCCTCGCGCGTCGCACCCGGATCTCGATCGAGTACGCGCACCGCGGGGTGAACTGCGCGGAGCAGGTCGCGCAGCTGGTGGCGCCGGTGCTCGGCTGGGATGCGGCCACCGTCGACCGTGAGGTGGAGACCTACCGTGCGCGCGTCGAGGCGGAGGTCCATTCCCAGGCGGAGCCCGACGACTCCTCTGCCGACGCCTTGCGGGCCGCCGCGCCCGAGGCGCGGGCGGAGATCCTGGAGCCGGTCCCGATCTCGCGCTGATCGGCGGGCTGGGCGGCGAGGGCTCGGCGGCGTCAGTGCGTGAGAAAGAGCTTCACCGCGACCACCGCGATCGCGACGAAGGCCAGCACGAAGCAGGCCCTCAGGCTGCGCCTGCTGAGCTTTTCGCCGCGAAGCCGCGTGATGACGATGCCGAGGCCGGCGATGCGGCTGACCACCCAGAGTTCGGCGAGCAGCAGCGCGGTCTGCTGTTCGAACGCGCCGAGTGCGCTGAGCCCGACGACCGCGGCCGGGACGAGTCCTGACGTCAGGATGGGCACTGAGTCGCGGAGCTCCTCGAGGTGTTCGGCAGTGGTCAGCGGGCGCCCGATTCGGGCGCTTCTCCCGACCGATTCGGCGAATGCGTGCGCGACGAAGGTCGACAGCGAGGTGCCGACGACGACAAGTGCGGCGTGGGTGGTGCTCGCGTTGTTCAGCGGGATGAGTGCGGTGAGCACCAGGATGTTCCCGTAGACGTACGCGCTGATTCGGCTCGCGGAGTCCTCGACATCCAGGGGGGTTCGCTCCATGGACGTAGAGCTTTCCACGTCCGGGCGGGTCAACGTGTGCGGACCACGGTCGAGGGAACAGAACGAGCGGCGAAGCCGGACATGGCCATGGCGGCCAGGACGATGAAGACGAGCGGGAATGTGATCATGCCTCAAGGATCGCGGGCGAATCCTTGACGCACATCAGCGCCAGGTGTGAACTCGCTGAGAGTCAGGTCATCCCTGAGGTGGACGCAGACCGGCGGTGAGCGTCCGGATGCACCGCACGACGATCTCGGCGGGACCGTCGTTCCCGGTCGCGGCATCCGAATCCGCCCAGGTCTGGATGGCGATGCGCATGGCGGTGTTGCCTGCCACGGCCATCAGCCGCACGTTCAGCGGGTCGGCCTCGGGGCCCATCAGGTCGCGCAGCACCTCGACGAGGGACTCTTCCGTGTCGTTCACGATCCGGAACCAGACGGATTCGAGTCCGGGGTCACCCGGAATCGCCCGGAAGAGCTGGTGCGTCAGTCGCAGCGAATCGACGCCAGCCCGGTCGGTGCGGGAGAGGGCGCGGCGCGCGGACCGCTCGAGTGCCTCGGCTGCCGGGAGGTCCCTTGGGCCGCGGGCCAGGTCGTGGATCCAGTCCCGGACTCCGCCCGCGAGCATCGGGGCGACCGCCTCCTCCTTGGTCCGGAAGTACCGGTAGAAGGTTCGCAGGCTGATCCCGGCGGCGTTCGCGATGTCCTCTGCCGTGACCGCCGATGCGCCCCGTTCGGCGAACAGCTCGGCGGCGCAGTGCGCGATCTCGAGCTGGGTCTGCAGTCGCCGTCGCTCGGTGAGAGGGAGGGGGGCTTGTGCGCCAGGGTCCGCCATGGTCACCATCATGGCACGTTGTGCCAACTCGGCGTAACGTGCAACTGAGACCGGGAACACAACCACCCAGTAGAAGGAGATCAGTTCATGAACCGCTTCGAGGGCCGCAAGACGCTCATCACCGGGGCCGGATCCGGCATCGGTCAGGCGACGGTCGCCCGGATCCTTGCGGAAGGTGGCGTTGTCGCCGCCGCCGACGTGTCCGAGGAGGGCCTCGCGGTCACGCGCGCCCGCGCCGAGGAGGCCGGAGTCGCGGATCGTCTCACGACCGTCGTCGTCGACATCTCGAACGAGGCGTCGGTGCACGAGGCCATCGGTGGCGCGATCAAGGACCTCGGCGGGCTGCAGGTGCTGGTCAACGCCGCGGGCATCCTGCGCGCCTCGCACACGCACGAGACGACCCTCGACTTCTGGAACACGGTGGTCGGCATCAACCTCACCGGCACCTTCCTGGTCACCCGCGAGGCCCTGCCCGCGCTGGTCGAGAACGGTCAGGGTGTCGTGGTGAACTTCAGCTCCACCTCGGCGTCGTTCGCGCACCCGTACATGGCGGCGTACGCGGCCACCAAGGGCGGCATCCGGTCCTTCACCCACGCCATCGCCCTCGAGTACGCCAAGAAGGGCCTGCGCGCGGTCGCGGTCGAGCCCGGCAGCATCGCCTCCGGCATGACCAGTAACCCGGGCTTCCCGGAGCACGACCTGGACCCGACCCTGATCGGCAAGCTCTACCCGTGGATCGGCGAGGGCTTCGCCCCGCCGGAGGACGTCGCGGGCGTGATCGCGATGCTCGCCTCCGACGACGGAAAGTTCGTCACCGGCACCGAGATTCGCATCGACGGCGGCACCCACATGTGACCGAACCGGCCCGAATACACTGGGGCCGATGAGTACAACCGACCGCCCCGGCCTCGATCAGCGCCGTCTGCAGCGACGGACGCGCCTGCTCGAGGTCGGGGTGGATCTGCTCGGTGCGGCGGGCGGGCCCGCGGTGAGCGTGCGCGCGGCCTGCCGCGCCGCCGGGGTCACCGAGCGGTATTTCTACGAGAGCTTCGATGACCGCGACGCCTACATTCGCGCGGTCTACGCGGAGGTCGGCGAGCGGGCCCGCGCCGCGCTCGTCTCCGCGGTCGCGGGCGCCGAGGCACCGACGGAGATCGCGGAACTGGCGGTCCGCGCGTTCGTGGCCCTCGTCCTCGACCACCCCGAAGCAGGCCGGGTCCTGCTGCTGGCGCCGCTGCGAGAACCCGCGCTTGGCGGACGCGGCCTGGAACTCGCCCCGAGTTTCGTTGTGCTGGTACAGGATCAATTGAACGACGTCGCCGATCCCGACGAACGTGTCCTGCGAGCGCTCGGTCTCGTCGGCGCGCTGACGAGCCTGTTCATCGGCTACCTCGACGGCACCGTCACCGTGCCCCGCGAGACGCTGATCCGGCACTGCCTCGGCCTGCTGGACCGGGCGAGCAGGCCGTAGCGCCTCGACCCGACACGGTGGATTCTGATCCGGGGCAATGCCGGCCACCGACCGCGGTGCGTCAGAGACCCGTCGGCAAGCCTGCGTCATAGAGCGACAGCACGTCTGTCGCACCGCGGAGAGTGTCGACGACACACGGTGCAGGCGTGGCGAAGATCTGCGGATAGTCGACCTCCCCGAGAGCGGGGACGACGTGCCAGGCAAGTTGCTCCGAATCGAGTGAGAACTGTGCGTCGACACCCTCCTTGTTTCCGCGCGGATCCTGCCTGCGCCAGGCGCCATTGAGGTAGATCGCGACCAACCCGTGCAGGACATGCCCATCTCCGTGCGCGAGACGCTGGTAGCACAAGCCGGTCGGAACGCCCTCGGATCGCAACAGCGCAGCCAGCAGGTGCGACTTGGCATAGCAGAGCCCGACGCGCTGCGCGAGAACCTCGCTCGCGGTCAAGGTGACTCGTGGATCCCGGACGTCGTAGGAGTGCCCTACTTCGTCCCGCACCCACTCGAAGGCAGCCTTGGCGAAGGGCACGTCGCCGTCGGCCTGCTGCCGCAGCGCCCTAGCGAGTGCGCGGACGGATCGGTCGTCGACATCGATGAACTCGTCGCCGGCCAGATAGTTTTCCGGAGGTGCGATGTCGAGCACCGAATCGGTGGTTGCCATTCGAAGGATGATCGGTGAGCCCGAGTGGAGCAGTCAAGGCCCACCCAGACGGTGACGTGGTGCTGCACCCGGCGGACCCACTTGGCAGCGAGGACACCAGAAGATCTGCCGCTCGCTCTCCGGGGTTCCGTCGGCGAGGGTGCCAGCCTCGACGAGGGTGCCGCAGCGCAGGCAGGGGCGGCCGGATCGGCCGTACACCCACGTGCTGCGGCCGCGGCGGCGGTCTCCAGTGGTGATGCGAACGGGGCGGTCCCGGTTCGCCACCAGTAGTCGGTGCGCGAGGTCGGCCCACGCGTGCGGCTCGCCCGCGGCGGCCACCAGGGTCGCCGGGTGCACTCCGCGCAGGAAACACAGCTCGTTGCGGTAGACGTTGCCGATGCCGGCCAGCACGCGCTGGTCCAGCAGGGCCAGGCCGATCGGGCGATCGGCCTCGGCGGCGAGGTTCGTCGCGGCGCGGTCGGGGTCCCAGTCGGGGCCGAGCAGGTCCGGCCCGAGATGGCCGACCGCGCGCTCCTCCTCGTCCCTGGCGAGGACCTCGACGATGCCGAGCTGGAACCCGACCGCGAGGAAGTCGTCGGTGCCCAACAGGATCCTCGCCTGCCACGCGGGCCGCCGCCAGCGCCCGCCCGCGGGGTAGACGTGCCAGTCGCCCTCCATCTTCAGGTGGGTGTGCACGGTCTTGTCGCCCACCCGGATCAGCAGGTGCTTGCCCCGGCTGGCGACCTCCTCGACCGGTCCTGGGGTGAGGTCGACGGTCGCGAAGCGCGGTACCCGGATGTCGCAGACGGTGAGCGGCGGACCGACCAGTGCCGTGCGGAGCTGCCCCGCGACCCGCCAGACGGTGTCACCCTCGGGCATGGAGGGCCCGCTTGCGGAGGCCGCGCGGAGTCGCGGAGAAGCCGGCCTCGACCAGGACCTGCGAGAGGGGGCTGGTGTGCACGGATTCCCCGTCGACCTTCTCGATGACGATCTTGTCGGCGCCGCCGCGGTCCACCACGGCGGCCAGCGACCCGGCCGCACCGTGCAGCGCGCCCGGGTCGTCGGTGAAGGTGAGCATGGTCTTGCCGCCGCGCTCGACATACAGGGCGAGCTCGCCGTCGACGAGCACCACCAGCGCGCCCGCCTTGCGGCCGGGGCGGTGCCCGCCCGCGGTTGCGGGCCAGGTCAGTGCGGCACCGAACGGGTTGGCCGGGTCCGTCGCGGCGAGCGTCAACGCGGCTGGTGCGTTGGCCGGGCCGAGTCGGTCGCCGTACGCCCGTAGCCGGTCGACCACCTCGGAGGTCGAGAATTGTGCGGCGCCAAGGGTGTTGACGAAATACCCGCGCCTGCACCGCCCGCTCTCCTCGAAGCCGCGCAGCACCTTGTACATCACGGCGAAGCCGCCGGGAACCGATTCGCTGACCACCGAGCCCCGTGTGAGCACCCCGTACCGCTCCAGCAGCACGTCCGCCCGCGCGTGGGCCCGGATGGTCGGGTCGGGTTCGAGTTCGGGTAGGAGCGACCACCGTCCGCCGACGGTCGGCGGTCCGGTCCGGCTCGGCATCGCGGGACGCGCGAGCGCCCGGTAGGGCCTGGCCCGCGGTGCCCGTCGCGGGGTCCGGTGGCTCGGCGCGGAGCGCGCGGGTCCCGACAGCAGGGCGCGCAGGGGCGCGAAGGTGTCGTTGCTCAGGTGGCCCGCCCACACCAGGTCCCACAGCGACGCGGCGAGGGTGGCGTCGTCGGTCGATCCGATCAGGTCGGAGAGGTTCCGGAAGAAGTAGGCGCCGCCGGGCGCCAGCGCGTCGAGGATCTGGCGCTGCTGCTCGGACAGTTCGGTGTCGACGGGCGGGGCGAGCGTCAGCGGCGCGGCATCGGCCGGGTGCAGGCACACCCAGCCGTCGCTGCCGGAGATCGAACCGGCCCCTGACCACAGCACCTCGCCCGTGGCGGTCAACTCGTCGAGCATCGCAGGCTGATAGTCGCGCACCCGCGCGCGCAGGATCATCGGTTCCCAGGCGGAGGCGGGAATCGGCACGCCCGCAAGCTGTTCGATCACCGCGGCCACCCCGTCGATGCCGCGCAGCCCGCCGCCGACGTGCTGCCAATCCGGCAGGAAGCGACCGAGCGCGGCCGGTTCGACGGGCTCCACCTCCTTACGGGCGGCGGCGAGGGAACGTCGGCGCAGCCGCCGCAGGACCTCGGCGTCGCACCACTCGCTGCCGGTGGCGGCGGGCCGGAACTCGCCCTCCAGCACTCGCTTGTCGGCGGCGAGGCGGCGCAGCACGTCGCGGACAACGGAGGTCCCGAGTCCGAACCTGGCCGCGGCGTCCGCCAGCGCGAACGGCCCGTGGGTGCGCGCGTAGCGGGCGACGAGGTCGCCAAGCGGGTCCTCGACCGGCTCGATGAAGGCGGCGGGGGTGCCGATCGGCAGGGGTACACCGAGCGCGTCGCGCATCCGGCTCGCGTCCTCGATCGCCACCCACCACTGCTCGCCCGCGAAGCCGACGCGCATGGCCCGCCGCTGCGCTTCGAGTTCGAGGACCAAGGGCGCGGCGTCGCCGTGCGTTCGGCTCGCGATCTCCGCGTCGGTCAAGGGCCCGAGCAGGCGCAGCAGGTCCGCGACCCCCTCGGCATCCTTCGCCCTGCGGTCCGGGACCAGGCGTTGGAGTTCCCGTTCGGTCAGCTCGATGACATCGGCGTCGAGTAGTTCGCGCAGTTCCACCCTGCCGAGCAGCTCGGCGAGCAGCGTGGAATCCAGGGAAAGGGCGGCGGCCCGCCGCTCGGCCAGCGGGCTGTCGCCCTCGTACATGAAGGCGCCGACGTAGTCGAAGAGCAGTGCCCCCGCGAAGGGCGACGGCGACGGCGTCTCGACCTCGACGAGTCTGATCTGCTTGCGTCCGATGCCGTCGAACAGGCCGGTGAGCGAGGGCAGGTCGTAGACGTCCTGCAGGCATTCGCGGACGGTCTCGAGCAGGATCGGGAAGGTCGGGAACTTGCGCGCCACGTCGAGCAGTTGAGCGGAGCGTTGCCGCTGCTGCCAGAGCGGAGCGCGCTTGCCCGGATTGCGCCGCGGCAGCAGCAGGGCGCGGGCGGCGCACTCGCGGAACCGGGACGCGAACAGCGCGGAGTTGCTGACCTGCTCGGTCACGATGTCCGCGATCTCGTCCCGGTCGAAGACGAACAGCTCCGAGCCGGGCGGGGCGTCCTCGGTGTCCGGCAGCCGGACGATGATGCCGTCGTCGGATGCGGTCGGCGCGGAGTCGATCCCGTACCGCTCCTGCAGCCGGGCGCCCACCGCGAGGGCCCACGGCGCGTGCACCGGCAGGCCGTAGGGCGAGTGCAGCACGAGGCGCCAGTCGCCGAGCTCGTCCCGGAACCGCTCGACCACCAGGGTGCGGTCGGTGGGAACCTGCCCGGTTGCGGTGCGCTGTTCCTCGACCAGGGCGAGCAGGTTCTGGGTGGCGTTGGCGTCGAGGCCCTGGTCGGCCAGGCGCGCCCGCAGATCCGTGTCCGCGCCGAGGGCCATCTCGCGCAGGAACTCGCCGAGCGCCGCGCCGAGCTCGGCGGGCCGACCCAGTCCGTCGCCGTGCCAGAACGGGAGCCGGCCGGGCAGGCCGTAGGCGGGGCTGACGAGGACCCGGTCGTGGGTGATCTCCTCGATCCGCCAGCTGGTGGCGCCGAGCGCGAAGACGTCGCCGACCCGCGACTCGTAGACCATCTCCTCGTCGAGCTCGCCGACCCGGGACGCCTTCTCGCCCACCATGTACACGGCGAAGAGCCCGCGATCCGGGATCGCGCCACCGGAGGTGACGGCCAGCCGTTGCGAGCCGGGCCGACCGGTGAGGACGTCGGCGTCGCGATCCCAGACCAGTCTCGGGCGCAGCTCGGCGAACTCATCGGACGGGTAGCGGCCCGCCAGCAGGTCGAGGGTGGCGTCGAACGCCGACCGGGGCAATGTCGCGAAGTTGCCGGTGCGGCGGACCGCGTCGAACCAGGACTGGACGTCGAGCTGGTCGAGGGCGCAGGCGGCCACCGTGTGCTGGGCCAGGATGTCGAGCGGGTTCGCCGGGACGGCGAGCGCCTCGATCCGGCCCGCGGTCATCCGTTCCACGGTGACCGCGCAGTGGATGAGATCGGTGCGGTGCTTGGGGAAGAGCACGCCGCGGGAGATCTCCCCGACCTGGTGACCCGCGCGGCCCACCCGCTGCAGCCCGCTCGCCACCGAGGGCGGCGCCTCCACCTGCACCACGAGATCGACCGCACCCATGTCGATTCCGAGTTCGAGGCTGCTGGTGGCCACCACACAGCGCAGCCGCCCGGACTTGAGGTCGTCCTCGATGAGCGCGCGCTGGTCCTTGCTCACCGAACCGTGGTGGGCGCGGGCGAGCAGCGGCTCGGCGCCGTGCCCGACCTCGCTGGTGGAGCCGATCAGCGAGGCCGGCTCGTGCACGGTCGCGACCGGGGCACCGAGGCGATCGGCGTAGACCTCGTTGAGCCGGGCGGTGAGCCGCTCCGCGAGGCGCCTCGAGTTGGCGAACACGATCGAGGACCGGTGCTCGAGGACCAGGTCGACGATCTGCTCCTCCACATGCGGCCAGATCGAACCCTGTTGCGGGGCGGGGGAAGAGGAATCCTCGTCCGGTGTCGTGACCCCCAGCTCGGTCATGTCCTCGACCGGTACCCGCACCGTCAGGTCGAAGGTCTTCGGGGAGGGCGGGGAGACGATGTGGATGGGCGCGGACCCCGTGAGGAAGCGGCCAACCTCCTCGTGCGGTCGCACGGTCGCGGAGAGCCCGATCCGTTGCGCAGGCCGGGGGAGCAGCATGTCGAGGCGCTCGAGCGAGAGTGCCAGATGCGCACCGCGTTTGGTGGCCGCGACGGCATGCACCTCGTCGACGATCACGGTCTGCACGGTGGCGAGCGATTCGCGGGCCGCCGAGGTGAGCATGAGGAACAGCGACTCGGGCGTGGTGATGAGGATGTCGGGGGGCGTGCGCACCAGGGCACGGCGGTCAGCGGGGCTGGTGTCGCCGGAACGGACGCCGACGGTGATCTCCGGCGGCGTCACGCCGAGCCGTTTGGCGGTCTGGGTGATCCCGACAAGGGGCGCACGCAGGTTGCGCTCGACGTCGACCGCGAGGGCCTTGAGTGGCGAGATGTACAGCACCGTCGTGCCAGGCGGACGCTCCTCGTCGTGCGGCCGGGCGGCCAGCTGGTCGAGTGCCCACAGAAAGGCGGAGAGGGTCTTTCCCGAGCCGGTCGGGGCCACGACCAGCGCATGCGAGCCGTCCGCGATCGCGTCCCATGCCCCCAGCTGGGCGGCCGTGGCCGCGGGAAAGGCACCGGCGAACCACTCCCGTGTGGGGGCGGAGAACCTGCCGAGCACCGAATCCATGGTGTCCATAGTGCCCCGGGACCCCGACACCGGGCGCACACTGATGAGTGGCGTAGCGCATCCGAGGAGTCGGTAAACGCCGGCTCCGCTACGCTCCGCGTCGCTTGGTCCGGAGAGGTGAACCGTCGTGTCCGAGAAGTCGAGCGTCAAGCAGGAGGTCGCGGCAGGCGCATCGGTCGCCGCCGCCGTGCTTCTGGTCACCGCCGGCGTGCTCCAGGTCCTCCAGGGGATCGCCGCGGTCGGCAACGACGAGGTCTACACCGTCGGTGTCGACTACACATACGAACTGGATCTGACCGCGTGGGGCTGGATACACATCGTGCTCGGTGTGGCGATCGCGCTGGTGGGCGTCGCGCTGTTCAGCGCCGGGATATGGGCGCGGACGTTGGCGATCGTCATCGCCGGACTGTCGATCATCGCCAACTTCCTGTGGCTGCCGTATGCCCCGGGGTGGGCAGGCATGGTCATCGCGCTCGACGTGGTCGTCATCTGGGCGGTGTGGAACTGGATTCCGAGCTCCGGCTGGGAGTAGTCGTAGCGGCATGCGGAGGTGGCCATGGCGTCGAAGGTCCTGGATTCGTCCGGCGGTCCGCCCGCCGCCGGAGTCGACGACGCCGGGCCGCCCGAGTCCGGCGGGCACCGGAAACTGCTGTCCGTCACCCTTCCCGGGTGTTGGGGTGCACTCGTTTTCGCTTGTCTGTCGTTCACTCCGTCGCTGCTCCCGCGCGGAGGGTTCCTGCAGGGAGTCGTCTGTGGGATCACTGCCGCGATCGGGTACGGACTGGGAGTGTTCGCGGCCTTCGTGTGGCGCGCGTTCGCCGACCGAGCTCCTCGGCCCCCGCGCCGCGGCTCCTGGCGCGTCTTCCTCGTTGCTGCGGTGGTGCTGTTCGCCGCCGCGTTCGGCCTCGGGCAGTACTGGCAGCACCAGATCCGCGCGCTGATGGGTGTGACCGAGTACAGCATCCCGCTCGTGGTTCTCGCACCCGTCATCGCGGCGGTGGTGTTCTGCCTCATCCTGGCGATCGGGCGCGGAATCCGTTGGCTGTACCGCTGGAGCGCGAGGCTGCTCGACCGGTGGATAGGGCGGCGGGCGGCGAGCGTCGTCGGGTGGTTTCTGATCGCCGGACTCGTCTACGCGGTGGTCTCGGGAGTACTGCTCGGCGGCCTGGTCAGTGTCGCCAACGGGGCCTTCTCGTTGCGCGACACGAAGACACCGGAAGGTGTGCAGCAGCCTGTGACCGGACTGCGGTCGGGTGGGCCCGGATCGGTCGTGCCGTGGGATTCGCTCGGGTGGCAGGGGCGCAGCTTCATCGGCGAGGGCCCGTCCACCGATCAGATCAGCCAGTTCGTCGACCATCAGGCGCTGGAGCCGATTCGCACCTATGCCGGTCTGGCGTCGTCGGAGGACTCCGAGTCCAGGGCGGCGTTGGCGGTCGAGGACCTCACCCGTGCGGGCGGATTCCAGCGCGCCAACCTGCTCGTGGTGACGACGACGGGGAGCGGCTGGGTTGACCCGGCCCTGGTGGACACCTTCGAGTACCTCACCGGTGGCGACGCGGCGACCGTGGCGATCCAGTACTCGTACCTGCCGTCGTGGATCTCGTACCTGGTCGACCAGTCGAAGGCACGGGAAGCCGGGCGCGACCTGTTCGACGCGGTCTACGACGTGTGGTCCAAACTGCCGCAGGACGACCGTCCCCGGCTGTTCGTCGCGGGGGAGAGCCTGGGCTCGTTCGGCGGTGAGACCGCATTCAGCGGTGAGTACGACCTGCGCAACCGCACCGCGGGAACGCTGTTCGCAGGCCCTCCCAACTTCAACACCCTGTTCCGTGAGTTCAGCGATCAGCGTGATGCGGGGAGCCCGGAAGTCGAGCCGGTCTACAAGGACGGGCGGACCGTGCGCTTCAGCAACGATCCCGAGGGCGGAATTCCTCCCGCGGGGCAGCCGTGGGACGGCAGCCGTGTCCTGTACCTGATGCATCCCTCCGACCCGATCGTCTGGTGGAGTCCGAACCTGATCCTGAGCGAGCCGGACTGGATCGGTCAGCCGCCGGGGCGGGACGTGCTCGAGGAGATGGTCTGGATACCGTTCGTGACGTTCTGGCAGATCACCGCCGACCTGCCGTTCTCCACCGGTGTTCCGGCCGGCCACGGCCACAAGTACACGGGCGAGTACGTCGACGGATGGAATGCGGTCCTGCGACCAGCGGATCTCACCGCAGACAAGCTCGCCACCCTCAGGACCGTCATCGACGCCGGTGAGTAGTCCGGCTCAGCTACCGGCCCCGCCGCCGAGCCGGTCCAGCAGCGACGTGCGGATCTGCGGCCGCGTCGCCGCGACGAGGGTCAGCGTCGCCTCTCGCATCAGCCGTTCCGCGGTGGCCCCGGCCACGGCAGCGGAGCTGCCGGTCGCGGTCACCAGCGCTGCGGCGGCCCGGATCGCGAGCTCGGATGCGCTGGCCCGCGCCGCGAAGAGGTCGGACCGGCCGCCGAGCGCGGCATCGAGGTCCGCCCGCACCGTCGATGCCTCCGCGGTGAACCCGGTGGTGTCCGCACCCCGCTCGCCGAGCTCGGTGAGGCAGCGCCGGGCGACGCCCATCGCCATGCAGGCGTTGAGCCAGGACCCGAATCCCTGACCGGCGGTGAACTCCTCCTGGGTGACCACCTTGCTCACCCGCTCGTCCGGCACCTCGAATCCGTCGAATCGCATCCGGACGGTGTTGCTCCCGCGCGCGGCGATCAGGGGTAGCTCCTCGACCGACACGCCCTGGCCGGGGACCGCGTCGACGACGGCGTGCACGATCGAATCGTCGAACTCGTCGCGGGCGCTCAGCTGCAGGATGTCGACGATGCCCCAGCCGGTGACGAAGGGTGCGACACCGTCGAGCACGTACCCGTTGTCGACGCGGCGCGCATACAGCAAGGGTGGTCGCGGGATGGCGCCGGCAAAGGCGACCCCTGCCCGGACCGATCCGTCCATCAACCCGTCCCAATACTCGTCGCGCAGATCGTGATTCGGGCTCGACGCCAGTCCCGCGACCACCCCGTGGTGCTGCATCCACGTGAAGCTCGTGGCGAGGCAACCGCCGCACAGCGTCTCCACCACCGCCACCAGGTCATCGATCCCGAGGCCGGGTCCGCCGAAGTCGGGCGGCGCGGCGAGGCCGTAGAAGCCCTCCGCGGCCAGCGCCTCGAAGTGGCTGAGCGGGATCTCCCCGTCGGCATCGACGCTGTCGGCGGCGGGGTACAGCACGTCGTCGGCGATCTCGCGCGCGAGCTCGGGCCAGTTCGTCACGCCTGTGAGGGTAGATCCGCTGGGCCTGCTGCGGTGAGAAGCGCGCGGAGGTTCCGGGTGACGATGCCGGTCGAGATGGACGGGTCGATGGCGCGCTGGATGCCGAGGCCGACGCCCATGCTCAGCACGCTGGTCGCGGCGTCGTCCACCGACATCGGCAGGGTGACCTCACCGGAGGCCACGAGCGCACTGAGCATGGCGGCCACGATGCCGCGCGCCATGCCGAGGCTGGACACGAGCGCGGCCCGCAGCTCCGGATCGTGGCGGGCCAGGACGATGAACTCGAACTCGAGCGTGGTCCAGCCGACGTCGCCGAGCGTGCGCTCGGCCCAGTTCTCGAACGCCGTCAGTCGTTCCTCCAGCGGTGCCTGCCGGGACATGACCTCGGCCACCTCGGCGCCCTTGGTGACGTGGATGAGCTGCAGCACCTCCAGGCACAGCTCGTTCTTGTTGCGGAAGTTGGAGTACACCGCGCCCTTCGAGTAACCCGCCTCCTCGGCGACCTTCTCCAGCGAGGTCACGGCGTACCCGTCCGCGAGGAACAGGTCACGCGCGGTCGCAATCAGGTCGGCCCTGGTCTTGGCCTGACTCTCCGACCTGGTCATTCGCGCCATCACAACTCCGTTCCGAGAAAACTCTAGGTTTGGTATACCCATCGTATTCGAATACTGCTAGTTTCTGAATATGACTTCGAGTGACAGACAACTTCGTCGGGGCCTGGTGATCGGCTGCGGCGGCACGCTCGGCGCGGCGTGGACCGTCGCGGCGCTGGCCTCGGTCCGCGACGCGCTGGACTGGGATCCGCGCGAGGCCGAGGTCCTGGTCGGCACCTCGGCGGGCGCGGAACTGGTCACCATGCTCGGCGGCGGGGTCGGGGTGGACGAACTGCTCGCGATGCAGCTGGGGGAGCAGGTCACCGACCCGGCGCTTCGCACACACCTCGCCGACGCACCTGGCCGGTTCCCGCCGTTGCCGCGGTTCGGGCTCGGATCGCCACGGCTCGCGCGTGCCGGCCTGCGGCGCGAGGTCGCGCCGGTCACGGCGCTGAGCGGTCTACTGCCCCCCGGCGGCGGGGATGCGGGTTGGCTGCACCAGCTCGCGCTCGGCATGGCCCCGGGGCGCATGTGGGTGTCGCACCCCGCGACCTGGCTCGTCGCGATGGACTACGACAGCGGAGAGCGCGTCGCGTTCGGTTCGCCTGGTGCCCCGGAAGCGACACTCTCGCAGGCTCTTCGGGCATCCTGGGCGATCCCGGGCTGGTTCCCGCCGGTGCGGGTCGGCGACCGCCGGTTCGTGGACGGCGGCGCGGCCTCGACCGCATCGGCGGACCTGGTGGCATCCCTCCATCTCGACGAACTGGTGGTGCTGGCGCCGATGGCCTCCACCGGGCGGGTCCCCGGTCGCGGCGCAGCGCGTGCCGAGCGCCTGGTCCTGCGCGGCTGGATGAGTGCAGGCCTGGACGCGGAGGTCGCCGCCGTCGAGGCCGCGGGCACCCGGGTCATCCGGCTCGACGCCACCGCCGAGGACCTGGCCGTGATGGGCCCGAACTTCATGGACGACCGCAGACGACTGGCCACCCTCGAGTCCTCGCTGCGGACCACAAGGGCCGCCCTGGCCCACCGACTCGCAACGGGAGACGTGCGATGACACAGGCACAGCATTTCGAGTTCCTCATCGTCGGTGGCGGGATCTCCGGCATCGGCGCGGCCATCACCCTGCGCAGGATGGGGATCACCGATTTCGCGATCCTCGAGAAGAGCGACTCGCTCGGCGGGACCTGGCGCGACAACAGTTATCCCGGGTGCGCGTGCGATGTCCCGTCCGGCCTCTACTCCTACTCGTTCGCCCCGAATCCCGAGTGGACCCGGCTCTTCGCCGGGCAGGAGGAGATCCGCCGGTACATCGACAGGACCGCCGCCGAACACGGGGTCGACGCGCACGTGCGCCTCGGCACCGAGATGACCCGCGCGCAGTGGGACGAGCCGAGCAGGCGGTGGATCGTGGAGACCTCGGCTGGCACGTTCACCGCGAACTCCGTCGTCGCCGCCGCGGGTCCGTGGAACGAGCCGCTGACGCCCGACATCCCCGGCCTGGACACGTTCACCGGGGAGGTCTTCCACTCGTCCCGGTGGAACCACGCATACGACCTGGCCGGCAAGCGGGTCGCCGTGGTCGGGACCGGCGCCTCCGCAGTGCAATTCGTGCCCGCGATCCAGCCCGAGGTGGAGCGGCTGCACCTGTACCAGCGCACCGCGCAGTGGGTGCTGCCGAAGCCCGACCACTACGTGCCGAGGATCGAGCGATGGGCGATGGGGCGCATCCCCGGCGCGCATCGGGCACTGCGCTCGGTCGAGTACACGATCATGGAGGCTCTGGGCGTCGGCTTCCGGAACCCGTGGATCCTGCGGATCGTGCAGCAGATCGGCCGGGCCCAGCTGCGAACCCAGGTCCGTGATCCCGAACTGCGCAAGGCGCTGACCCCCGATTACACGCTCGGCTGCAAGCGGCTGCTGCTGTCGAACACCTACTACCCGGCGCTGACCAAGCCGAACGTCGAGGTGCACGCGAACGCGGTCTCGGCCGTGCGCGGGAACATCGTCATCGGCGCCGACGGCTCCGAGCGGGAGGTCGACGCCATCATCTTCGGCACCGGCTTCCACATCCTCGACATGCCGATCGGCAGCAAGGTCTTCGACGGCGCCGGCCGCAGCCTCGACGACCACTGGAAGGGCAGCCCCCAGGCGTACCTCGGCACCACCGTCGCCGGGTTCCCCAACGCGTACGTGCTGCTCGGTCCCGCCCTCGGCACCGGGCACACCTCCGCGTTCATGATCCTCGAGGCGCAGCTCGAGTACATGGCGAAGGCGATCGCGGCGACCCGCGCGGGCGGCTGGACCCGGATGGAGACCCGGCCCGAGGTGCAGGCGGCGTTCAACGCCGAGGTGCAGCAGGCGCTGGCCACCACCGTCTACAACGCGGGCGGATGCCAGAGCTACTTCCTGGACGTGAACGGGCGCAACAGCTTCAACTGGCCGTGGTCAACGGACCGGATGCGCACCCGGCTCGGCGAGTTCGACGAGCGCGCGTACGAGACCTCCACCGATCTCCCGACAGAAATGGTGACCCGATGAACCTCACAGCACAGCAGCGCTACCCCGCGATCGACCTCGCCGGGGCCGTCGTCCTCATCACCGGGGCCGGGCGTGGGATCGGCCGGGCCACCGCACTGGCCATGGCCGCGCGCGGCGCCAGGATCGCGGTCGCCGACCTCGATCGCGCCGCGGCCGATGGCGTCGCGGCCGAGATCGGTTCGGCGGCACGGGCCTACACGTTGGACGTGCGGACGCGGCCGTCGTGGGACGCGTGCGTCGCCGCGGTGACCGCCGATCTGGGTCCCATCGACGTGCTGGTCGGCAACGCCGGGGTGATGCCGGTGGCCCCGTTCCTCGAGGAGCCGGACGAGGTCGGCGAGACGACGATCGACGTGAACGTGTGGGGGCTGATCCACGGCATGCGCGCGGTGGCGCCCGCGATGATCGAGCGCGGTCGCGGCCACATCGTCAACGTCGCCTCGCTCGCGGGGAAGATCGCGATCCCCGGGCTGGCCGTGTACAACGCCAGCAAGTTCGCCGCGGTCGGCCTGTCCTCGGCGGCGCGGCTGGAGTTCGCCGACGGCGGGGTGAGCGTCTCGACGGTGCTGCCGAGCGCGGTGCGCACCACCCTGACCTCGGGGCTGCCGCTGGGCAAGGGGCTGCCGACGGTGGATCCCGAGGACATCGCCGCCGCGGTGGTGCGGACCTGCCGCACCCGGCGGGCGCAGACGCCGGTGCCCGGCTACCTGGCCGCGCTCGACCTCGGCCTGGCGCTGGCCCCCGAACCGCTCATCGCGCTGGTGCGCCGGGTGGTCGGCGGGAACCGGGCGCTGACGTCGGTGGACGGCGCCGGTCGGGCGGACTACGAGGACCGGGTGCGGTCGATCACCCGAACCTGACGCCCTGCGCGAGCGGCAGTTGGTCGGAGTAGTTGACGGTGTTGGTGGCCCGGCGCATGTACGCCTTCCATGCGTCGGAGCCCGACTCGCGGCCACCGCCGGTCTCCTTCTCGCCGCCGAACGCGCCGCCGATCTCCGCGCCGGAGGTGCCGATGTTCACGTTGGCGATCCCGCAATCGGAGCCGTCGGCGGCGAGGAATCGCTCGGCCTCGCGCTGGTCCATGGTGAAGATCGACGACGAAAGGCCCTGCGGCACATCGTTGTGCAGTGCGATCGCCTCGTCGAGGGTCTCGTAGGTGAGCACGTAGAGGACGGGGGCGAAGGTCTCCTCGCGCACCACCGAGGTCTGCGCGGGCATCCGGACCAGCGCGGGGGTGACGTAGTGGCCGCCATTCGACTCCACCCGCTCGCCGCCGCACACCAGGGTGCCGCCGTCCGCTCGGGCCTTGTCCAGCGCGGCCGTCATGGCGTCCCAGGACCGTTCGCCGATCAGCGGACCGACGAGGGTGCCCTCCTCGAGCGGGTTGCCGACCAGGAGTTGCTGGTAGGCGGAGGCGACCAGCTCGACGGTCTCGTCGGCGATCGAGGAGTGCACGATCAGCCGGCGCAGGCTGGTGCACCGCTGGCCCGCCGTGCCCGCAGCGGAGAACACGATCCCACGCACGGCCAGATCGAGGTCCGCCGACGGCGCGACCACGGCCGCGTTGTTGCCGCCCAGCTCGAGCAGGCACCGGCCGAAGCGCTGCGCCACCCGCGGCCCGACCGCCCGGCCCATCCGCACCGACCCGGTCGCGCTGACCAGCGCTACCCGCGGGTCGTCGACGAGCTGCTCGCCGACCGGTCCCGCGCCGAGGACCAGACGATGGACGTCGGTCGGCGCGCCGACGTCCTCGGCGGCCCTGCGCAGCAACGCATCACAGGCGATCGCGGTCAGCGGCGTCAGCTCGGACGGCTTCCACACCACGGTGTCCCCGCACACAAGGGCGACAGCGGTGTTCCACGACCACACGGCAACCGGGAAGTTGAACGCGGAGATCACCGCGACCACACCGAGCGGGTGCCAGGTCTCCATCAGTCGGTGCCCGGGGCGCTCGGATGCCATCGTCCTGCCGTACAGCTGGCGGGACAGCCCGACCGCGAACTCGCAGATGTCGATCATCTCCTGGACCTCGCCGAGCGCCTCGGAGGTGATCTTTCCCGCCTCGAGCGTGACGAGGGTCGCGAGGTCCGACTTGTGCTCGGTCAGCAGCTCGCCGAGCCGCCGGACCAGTGCGCCGCGCCCAGGCGCGGGCACGGTGCGCCACACCGTGAACGCATCGTGTGCCGCGGCCGTCGCGTCCGCGACCTGATCCGGGCTGCTCGGCGTCAGGGCGCAGAGGACTCCGCCGGTGATCGGCGTGCGGGCGAGCAGCGTGCCGTCGGAGGACGGGTGCTCGTCGCGGGCACCACACGCGCGCAGCGCCGCCTCGGCCATCGACCGCAGGGTCTCGGTGTCGGGAAGGTTCATGGTGTTCCTCCTGTCGGTGCCTGCTCCAGTGTCCGCTGAGTTAGCCTGCCTTGGTGCCGGACACACTGGACGAGATCGACACCCTGTTGGTGCGTGAACTGATCGCCGACGGCAGGGCCACCCTGGCGACACTGGCCGAGAAGGCCGGGTTGTCGGTGTCGGCCGTCCAGACCCGGGTGCGCAGACTGGAGGCCCGTCGGGTGATCCGGGGTTACGCCGCCAAGGTCGATCCGGAAGCGCTGGGCAACCAGCTCTCGGCGTTCGTCGCGATCACCCCTCTCGACCCGTCCAGTCCTGACGACGCGCCCGCCCGTCTCGAGCACATCCCCGGTGTCGAGGCCTGTCACTCGGTCGCGGGGGAGGAGAGCTACGTCCTGCTGGTGCGCGTGGCGTCGCCCCGGGCGCTCGAGGCGCTGCTGCAGGAGATCCGGTCGACCGCCAATGTGCGGACCCGCAGCACCATCATTCTGCAAACATTTTACGGCGACTAGCCAACAGTCAACCAATTTTCCAGTTTCTAGTGACTTTGGCCGGATTATCAACATAATCTTGAGGTATGAGCACCGCGATCCGGCGTTCTCGGCCCGTCCCCGGCCTCGCTCCTGGCGAGGTTCACGAGGTGCTGCGGGCGAGCCTGCTGGTCGACGGCTTCGACCTCGTCCTCGATCTGGAACGCTCACACGGGCGGCGGCTCGTCGATCACCGCGACGGCACCACCTACCTGGACATGTTCGGCTTCTTCGCGTCCTCGGCGCTCGGGATGAACCACCCCGACCTGGCGGCGGACGAGACCTTCCTGGCCGAGCTGACCGCCGCGGCGGTGAACAAGCCGAGCAACTCCGACATCTACACGGTGCCGATGGCGGAGTTCGTGCGCACCTTCGTCCGGGTCCTCGGTGATCCGGCGCTACCGCACCTGTTCTTCGTCGACGGCGGCGCGCTCGCCGTCGAGAACGCCCTCAAGGTGGCGTTCGACTGGAAGAGCCGGACGAACGAGGCCCGCGGGCTCGATCCGGCGCTCGGCACCAGGGTGCTGCACCTGACCCACGCCTTCCACGGCAGGAGCGGGTACACGATGTCGCTGACCAACACCGACCCGAACAAGGTCGCGCGGTTCCCGAAGTTCGACTGGCCCCGCATCGACGCCCCCTATCTCGAGCCCGGTCGTGACGTGGCTGCGGCGGAGGCGCTGGCGCTGGCGCAGGCGCGGCGGGCCTTCGACGAACATCCCGACGACATCGCGTGTTTCGTCGCCGAGCCGATCCAGGGCGAGGGCGGCGACCACCACTTCCGGCCCGAGTTCCTCCAGCAGATGGCGGCGCTGTGCCGCGAGCGCGACGCCCTGTTCGTGCTCGACGAGGTGCAGACCGGTGTCGGCCTCACCGGGACCGCGTGGGCATACCAGCAGCTCGGGATCGAACCCGACGTGGTCGCGTTCGGGAAGAAGACGCAGGTGTGCGGGATCATGGCAGGCAGGCGCGTGGACGAGGTGCCCGACAACGTGTTCCGGGTGGCCTCGCGGATCAACTCCACCTGGGGCGGCAACCTCGCCGACATGGTCCGGGCCCGGCGCACCCTCGAGGTGATCGAACGGGACCGGCTGATCGACCGGGCCCGGCTGCTCGGCGCGCACCTGCTCTCGCGGCTCGTCGAACTGGCCGAGCGGCACCCGATCGTGACCGACCCCCGCGGGCGGGGGCTGATGTGCGCGTGCACGCTCGACTCGGCCGCAAGGCGCGACGCCGTCGTCGCCCAGATGCGTGAGCGCGAGCGCGTGCTCATCCTGGGGACGGGGGAGCGCGGCATCCGGTTCCGGCCACCGCTCACGGTGACGGTGGCCGAACTCGACG
This sequence comes from Rhodococcus sp. UNC363MFTsu5.1, assembly GCF_000686785.1. Lineage (NCBI taxonomy): Bacteria > Bacillati > Actinomycetota > Actinomycetes > Mycobacteriales > Nocardiaceae > Rhodococcus > Rhodococcus sp. UNC363MFTsu5.1. The sequence goes on along the minus strand of NZ_JMLO01000003.1, from coordinate 209,998 downwards.
CCGCGGTCGACGCGCTCGATCGGGTGCTGGGCCGGTAGCGCGTCAGCCCCTGGCCGCCTCCCGGTCGAGGCGCTCCAGGCGCGGGCGATCGGCGAGGATGTGGATCTCGACGATTAGGCCGTTCGTGATGGTCACGGCCATGACCGACTGCAGCCGGCCATCCGGCGCGTTGACCATCCCGACCGCACCGTTGACGAGCGCAGGCATGGACGAGTGCGCGAACCTGGCGAAGCTGAGCGCCTGCGCGGACACCGCCTCCGCCCCGCGAACCACCTTCAGGAATCCGGCGCCGGTGTCGGCCCTGAGCACCACGTCGGGGTCGAGGACTGCGACGAGGGCATCGAAGTCGCCGCCCCTGGACGCGGCGAGGAACGCGTCCACGACCTCCCGCTGTCGGACGAGGTCGGGATCGGGAACCGGGGTCGAGTCCTGGACGCGGCGGCGCGCGCGGCTGGCGAGCTGCCGGGTGGTGGCGGTGGACTTCCCGACGACGGCCGCCACCTCATCGAAGGGCACGGCGAACATGTCGTGCAGGACGAAGGCCAGGCGCTCGGCGGGCGTAAGGGTGTCCAGGACAACGAGGAGCGCGAGGCCGACCGAATCGCCCAGCAGCGCCTCGTGTTCGGGGTTGGTGCCCTCCACCACGCCGACGATCGGATCGGGCAACTGCTGGTCGTCGATCGAATCCTCGCGGCGCACCTTGCGCGAACGCAGCATGTCCAGGCACACCCGTCCCATGACGGTCGTCAGCCACCCACCGAGATTCGTGAGGCTGTCGGCCTCGGACCGGCTCAGCCGCAGCCAGGTCTCCTGGATCGCGTCGTCGGCATCGCTCAGCGAGCCGAGCATCCGGTAGCCGACCGCCCGCAGGTGGGTGCGGTGCTCCTCGAAACGCAGCGCCAGCCAGTCGTTTTCGTCCACCTGTCACATTCTCCCGTCACACTCCGCCATCACCGTGACGGACGAAAACCCGGACAACACTGGAGAAGTCATTATGCAGGCACGAATGAGCCGGCCACCACTGCTCAGGCCTCGTTGTCCCGGTCGAAGACGAGTTGCGCGCGCTGCGCCAGGTCGGCGCCGATCTTGTGGCCCTCGGCGGCGAGGTGCTCGTGTACGTGCGGGTCCGCGGTCTCCGCTCCGAAGAGCAGCCGAACGGACGACTCGTCGATTCGGGAGTATCCGGCGATGCCGTGCTGCAGCTGGGTGGTCATCGCCTTGCGGTAGCCGCGCCGATCGTAGGTGCCCTCGTCGACGGCGGCGACCCCGACGAAGTGCAGCTGGTCGATGGCGCTCGGACCGCCGTCCGGCCCGTCGTCGTAGGCCCAGCCTCGGGTGAACACGCGGTCGATCCAGCCCTTGGCGAGGGCGGGCATGGCCCACCAGTACACGGGGAAGAGGACGGCGACCACGTCGGCGGAATCCACCAGTCGCTGCTCCCGTTGGACGTCGGCAGGCACGGCGCCGGTCTGCCGGTAGTGCGCGAGATCCTGCTCGCCGAAGACGGGATCGAATCCCGTTCGCGACAGGTCATGCGTCGTGACGGTGGCGTTCCCGTCGGTCTCGATGCCCTGCTCGATGGCGCGGCCGATGGCCCAGGTTGCCGAGTCGCGGTCCGGATGCGCCACCACGAGAAGCACGTTCGGTCGAGTCGTTTCGTTCGTCATGCGGCCAACGTAAAGTATGACTTTAACGTCAATGTCAAGGTGGAGGCCCAATGCGGATCAGCGAGTTGAGCGCGATCACGGGCGCGAGTGCACGGATGCTTCGTCACTACGAGAGCGCGGGCCTGCTCTCGCCCGGCCGCGATCCCAACGGCTATCGCCACTACGCGCCCGAGGACGCGAAGACGGTTCACGATGTCCGCTGCCTGCTGGCATCGGGCCTGTCGCTGACCGAGGCGGCCTCGATGCTGCACATCGTGTGCGGCGACGAGCAGAACGCATCGGCGGGCGAACGCGAGGCCGCACTGGTCAAGCTCGACGAACGGAGTCGTCAGTTGGACGAGGCGATCGCGCGTCTGATTGCCGAGAAGGCAGGCATCCAAGAAATCCGTTCAAACGTTGAACGAAATTACGGGCGTGCCTGAGAGTTGCGCGGGATCGTGGTCTACCGTGCTGGTATGAGCACTCCTTCCAAGGTCGGCGCCAGCATCCCCATCGCCTCGGTGCCCAACCTGCGCGACATCGGTGGTTATCCGACGGCAGACGGGGCCACCGTCAGGACGGGCGTCGTCTACCGCTCGACCGACCTCGGGCGCGTCGCCGACGGTGACGTGGCCGCGTTGGAGGCGCTGGCGATCACCACCGTGTTCGACCTGCGGACCGAGGCCGAGCGGGCCCTGCTGCCCGACCGGATCCCGGCAGGCGCGCAGGAGGTGGTGCTGGACGTGCTCGCGGACACCGATCCCAGCGCGGCCCCCGCGATGATGCAGCAGATCCTCACGGACCCGGAACTGGCGGAGCGGCTGCTCGGCACCGGCGACACCAACGACTACCTGCTCAAGAGCTACGGGGACTTCGTCACCCTGCCCAGCGCGGTCGAGTCCTACCGCGGCCTGTTCACGGACCTGGCGCGGGCGCAGAGCACTCCCGCGCTGATCCACTGCACCACCGGCAAGGACCGGACGGGCTGGGCGAGCGCGTCGCTGCTGATGTTCCTCGGGGTCAGCGAGGAGGACGCCTTCGCCGACTACCTGCTGACCAACGAGCAGCTGTTGCCCGCTTTCGAGCCGGTCTTCGACAAGTTCCGTGCCGCGGGTGGCAACCCCGACATCCTGCTGCCCATCCTCGGTGTGCGCAGGGCCTATCTCGAGGCGGCGATCGAGCAGGTCCGCTCCGGATTCGGAGATGTCGAGGGCTACTTCGCGAACGGTCTCGGCATCTCGGCGGCGGACCGGGACGCGCTGCGCGCGAACCTGCTCACGTAACCGTCAGCTCCAGCGCCCCCTCGGCGAACCGCCGGACGACGGTCGTGGCGGTGCTCAGCGCGTCCTCGTGCCCGGCGCGGGCCCAGCCGACCAGCGCGGCCCTTGGCCCGTCCAGGGTCAGGCCCACCTCGGCGAGCAGTTCGCCGGTGTTCGGCTGGCACACGGCCCACGAGTAGTGCTCGTCGGCCGCCCACTGCGCGGTGCGGGTGGCGACATAGTCCGGGTCGTCGATCCCGCCGTCGGCGAGCGCAGGACGGTCGTCGACCCGCTCGTCGGCGCGCAGCGCACGCAGGTACCAGGCGCCCGCGTTGACCTCGATGGGTTCCACTACTCGTCACCGCCCTGCTCGCGGCCGGCGGTGTCGATGCGGATCTCGGGAAGCTCTGCCATGGCAACAGGATAGTGGCCGCACAGCACTGCGCCCCCGGTTGCCTTGGCAACCGGGGGCGCAGCGAGAGTGCTTGTGCTACTTGAGCTCAGCGAGGACGGTGCCCTGGGTGATGGCGGCGCCCGGCTCGACGGCAAGTCCGGTCACGATGCCGGCCTTGTGCGCGTTGACGGGGTTCTCCATCTTCATGGCCTCGAGCACGGCGATCAGATCGCCCTCGGCGACCTCCTGGCCCTCCTCGACGGCGACCTTGACGACGGTGCCCTGCATGGGGGCCGTCACGGCGTCACCGGACGCCGCTCCGCCCGCGCCGCCGCCACGCTTACGCGGCTTGGGCTTCTTGCGGGTGGCGCCGTTGGTGGACCCGCCACCGCCGAGCGAGAACTGCCCGGGCAGCGACACCTCGACGCGGCGTCCGCCGACCTCGACCACGACGGACTGACGCGGCAGCGCCTCGTCCTCGTCGAGCGCCTCACCGGCGGTGAACGGCTCGATGGTGTTCTTCCACTCCGTCTCGATCCACTTGGTGTAGACCTCGAAGCTCTCGCCGTTGCCGATGAACGCGGGGTCCTCGACGATGGCGCGGTGGAACGGGATGACCGTCGCGAGGCCCTCGACCTGGAACTCGGCCAGCGCGCGGCGGGCGCGGGCGAGGGCCTGGTCACGGGTGGCGCCGGTGACGATCAGCTTGGCCAGCATCGAGTCGAACTGGCCGCCGATGACGGAGCCGGACTCGACACCGGAGTCCATGCGGACGCCGGGGCCGGTCGGGGCGACGAACTTCGTGACCGGTCCGGGGGCGGGCAGGAAGCCGCGGCCCGCGTCCTCGCCGTTGATGCGGAACTCGAAGGAGTGGCCGCGCGGTGTCGGATCCTCGGTGAACTCCAGCTCCTCGCCGTTGGCGATCTTGAACTGCTGGAGCACGAGGTCGATGCCCGCGGTCTCCTCGGTGACCGGGTGCTCGACCTGCAGGCGGGTGTTGACCTCGAGGAAGGAGACGGTGTCGCCCTGCACGAGGAACTCGACCGTGCCCGCGCCGTAGTAGCCGGCCTCCTTGCAGATGGCCTTCGAGGAGCTGTGGATGCGGGCGCGCTGGTCGTCGGTGAGGAACGGCGCGGGCGCCTCCTCGACCAGCTTCTGGAAGCGGCGCTGCAGCGAGCAGTCGCGGGTGCCCGCGACGATGACGTTGCCGTGCTGGTCGGCGATGACCTGGGCCTCGACGTGGCGGGCCTTGTCGAGGTACTGCTCGACGAAGCACTCGCCGCGGCCGAAGGCGGCGATCGCCTCGCGGGTGGCGGAGTCGAAGAGCTCGGGGATCTCCTCGATGGTGTGGGCGACCTTCATGCCGCGGCCACCGCCACCGAAGGCGGCCTTGATCGCGACCGGGACGCCGTACTGCTTGGCGAACTCGACGACCTCGTCGGCGTTCTTGACCGGGTCCTTGGTGCCCGCGGCCATCGGGGCGTTGGCGCGCTCGGCGATGTGCCGGGCGGTGACCTTGTCGCCGAGGTCGCGGATGGACTGCGGCGAGGGACCGATCCAGATCAGCCCGGCGTCGATGACGGCCTGGGCGAAGTCGGCGTTCTCGGACAGGAAGCCGTAGCCGGGGTGGATCGCGTCGGCGCCGGACCGCTTCGCTGCATCGAGGATCTTGTCGAACACGAGGTACGACTCGGCGGACGTCTGGCCGCCGAGGGCGAAGGCCTCGTCGGCAAGGCGCACGAACGGCGCGTCGGCGTCCGGCTCGGCGTACACGGCGACGCTGGCCAGGCCTGCGTCCGCTGCCGCCCTGATCACACGCACGGCGATTTCGCCGCGGTTGGCGACGAGCACCTTGGTGATGTGCGCGCTGGCATGACTGGGCACTGAGCCTCCTGTTTGTCGCAAGGGGTACCCGCTGTTCGATCCCCTTCCGGGGGTCGTACCCGGCGGGGTGGTTACGGGCATCACATCGGAGTGTAGGCACCGCCCCCCGGCCCGATGTAATCGGATAGCGAATTCGTCCGGATGGCCCCGCGGGCGGGACAAACACTACTGACCAGTAATTCTTCCGGTCACCGGGTGATGCGGTCCGGGAGCACGCAGGTACCGGTGCCGACGACCTCCTCCATCAGGTTCCTGAGCCGGCCGAGATAGCGGCGCACGTTGGTCGCCGCCTCGCGGGTGTCGGGATACCTGGCGGCGATGTTCACCCCCCGCGGTGTGCGGTTCACCCAGATGTGCACGTCGTGCTCGTACTGCTTGCTCCGCAACGCCCGCGCGTTCCACTCCTGCCACTGCGTCGCCGCGGGAACGAAGCGCAGGTCCATGTAGGAGACGACGAATCGCGGCCGGGCCGCCGTGGTGAGGACCTCGCTGACCCGTTCGTAGGGATACTGTGCCGCGGGCTTGGCCGCGGCGATCTGTTCCTGGGCGCGCGCGGCCAGTTCGCCGAACGACCGGGCGCCGCGCACGTCGAAGCAGATCGGGCCGAGTCCCACGTACCACCCGACGGATGCGGCCAGCTGCGGGTCGTTCCTGGTGTGCATCGGGGTGACGGCCTCGAAGCGCGGCTCGCCCGCGAGCTCGGCGCCGACGATGCCGAGGCACGCGAGGGTGCCCGCGAAGAAGCTGTGCCCGAGCTTGCGGCAGGCCAGGGTGAACGCGTCCGCGCCGTCCGCGTCGAGCGCCCAGGCGGACACGCCGCTCTGCGGCACAGGGCCGGGGTCGGCGTCGCCGAGGTCGAGCGGGAACTCGGGCAGCGCGCCGCCGCCCTGATCGAGGGTCGACCGCCACAGCTCGACCACCGGGTGTCCTGGGTCCAGTTCGGCGGCGCCGTCCCGTTCGCGCGCCCCGAAATCCACGTAGCTGCCGACCGGGAACAGGTCGGCGTCGACGCCGTCGCGGGCCTGCCGATACAGCGCCTCGATCTCCTGGGCGACGATCACGACCGACAAGCCGTCGATGATCGCGTGGTCGGCCGCGAGGAACACGGTGAAACGATCGTCGGGGCCGGGCGGCACCAGGGTGGCGAAGGCGTAGGAGGGCCAGGAAAGCGGGGACGTGCAGCCGTCGAAAAGCTGGGCGAGGTCGGCGTGGTTCTGCGCGCCGCTTGACCGGTAGCCGTGGCTCCGGGCGGCCACCCGAACGCGCCCGGTCTCGATCGTGTGACGGCTGACCTCGCCCGTGGTCGGGCTGATGCTCGCGTGACTTCGCAGCGCCTCGTGCCGGTCGATCCACTCGTTCAGCGCACGCGCGAGCGCCGCGCTGTCGAGCTGTCCTGCTATCTCGAATGCGGTCCCGAGCCACGAGCCGTGTTCTGGCCCGGTGGTGCGGGCGGCCTGACGGAGGCGGGCCTCGTGGACGTAGGAGGCGGGCCTTGGATCGTCGAACCAGGGCGACGACCCACCGTCGAACGGCGCGGACGGGAGCCACTCGGTGAGTGTGCCCGCGGAGATGGGGTAATCGGAGAGCTCGGTGAATTCCATTGGCAGCATCCAATTCTTACGAGTGGTGTGCTGATGGATGGGTAGGACCACACTGACCCGCCCGTCCGGGAGTCTACCGGCGGGCGGGTCGGTGTGCAGGTCTCGATCAGTCCGTGAGGTGCCGTTTGATGCGCGTCAGCATCGCGGACATCCCGCGGAGCCGGAGCGGGCTCACCGCCTCCGCCAGGCCGAGTGCCGAGTAGAAATCGGCGGGGACATCGAGAATCGCCTTGGCACTCTGGCCGTCGAGGCCCTGGTGCAGGATCGACGCGAAACCCCTCGTGGTCGGCGCCTCGGGCGGGGCGCTGAAGTGCAACCGCACCCGCTCCCGATCGGTGGCGTCGACCGAGAGGAACAGCGGCGACTGGCACTCGGGCACCGGCTCCATCGCCGCTTGCTCGAGCTCGGCGGGCAGATCGGGGAGTTCGCGGCTGAACTCGAGCAGCAGCTGCAGCTTCTGCTGACCGTCGACGGCGGCGAAGTCGTCGACGATCTCGGCGAGCGGTTCGGGCAGGCTCATACGGGCGCCGGGACCTCTCCGGGCTCCTCACCCTTGGTGATCGGGACCCGCACGGCGTTGCCCCACTCGGTCCAGGAGCCGTCGTAGTTGCGCACCTTCTCGAAGCCGAGCAGGTGGGTGAGCACGAACCAGGTGTGGCTCGACCGCTCGCCGATCCGGCAGTAGGCGACAACGTCGTCGGTCGGTGCGTAGGCGCCGTAGATCTCCTCCAGCTCCGCGCGGGAGCGGAACCGGCTGTCCGGCGCGGCGGCCTTCGCCCACGGGATCGACGCCGCGGTGGGGATGTGGCCGCCGCGGAGGGCGCCCTCCTCCGGGTAATCGGGCATGTGGGTGCGCTCGCCGGTGTACTCCTGGGGCGAGCGGACGTCGATCAGCGGTCCGGTGCCCAGGTGCCCGAGGACATCGTCCTTGAAGGCGCGGATCGCGGCGTCGTCCCGCTCGACCACCGGGTAGTCGGTGCGCGGGTTCTCCGGCACGTCCAGCGTGGTGCCCCGGTCCTCCGCGATCCACGCGTCCCGACCGCCGTCGAGCAGTCGCACGTCCTCGTGGCCGAACAGGGTGAACACCCACAGGGCGTAGGCGGCCCACCAGTTGCTCTTGTCGCCGTAGATCACGACGGTGTCGTCGCGGTTGATGCCCTTGCGGCTCATCAGGTCCGCGAAGGCCTCGCCGTCGATGTAGTCGCGGGTCACCGGATCGTTGAGGTCGAGGTGCCAGTCGATCTTCACCGCGCCCGGGATGTGGCCGACGTCGTAGAGCAGCACGTCCTCGTCGGACTCCACGATCTTGACGCCCGGTGCGCCGATGTGAGCGCCCAACCACTCGGATGTGACCAGTCGTTCGGGATGGGCGTACGCCGCGAAGGAGGGGTTCGGGTCGGGCGCTACGGGCACTGGGGATCTCCTGACGAGGCGGCGAACGGGTCGCCGTCGATTCTATGCTGACGGCGCCGGGTGCGCCCTCCGCGCCGATGCCGAGCGGCGGGGCCCTCGCAGTTGATGGAGTGTATAGTTCGCGGTTTCGGACTACGGGCAGAACGCCGGACCGGCGGCCGCGAGGAATTGTCGCCGACCGCCTTGCAGCACGTTGACCTGCGTCTATCCGCCACCGAAATGATGCTCGGAGCGTCCGGGGAATTTATCGGACAATTGCACGATTCGCATGCGCGATGCCCTCGGTGTCTCGTAGTCTCCCGCAAAGACACGCGCCGATCCGCGTGCAAAAATCCGCGTGCCCAGAACTCGCAGGTGGCACTCAAATACCCCCGCCGTAACCACACACATGCCCCGTCAACTGGACACTTGCCCAATCGCCGAGTCTCTTGGGGGCTTAGCAATCATCTCGAGAGGTTCTACCCGTGGTGCCTGCACGCGACTCTGTCCGTGAGTCCGATCTCCTCCCTTCACGTCCGCAGGCGGATGCGGACAGCGGCAGCGAGGCGTTTCCGTTGTCGGCGGCACAGCGTGGGATCTGGTTCGCGCAGCACCTCCTGCCGGACGTGCCGATCACGATCGCCCAGTGCGTCGAGGTGGTCGGCGACCTCGACGTCGAGGCCCTGCAGGCCGCCGGGGCCCTCGGCTCGCGGGAGATGGGCACGGGGATGCTGCGGATCGTCGAACGCGACGGCGAGCCGGCCCAGGTCATCGACGGGACGCTCAATGACCAGATGAAGGTCGTCGACCTGCGGTCCGCGGCCGACCCGGCCCTTGCGGCCGAGGACTGGATGCGCGCCGAGTACAGCGCTCCGATCGACCTGTTGACGGACCGGTTGATCGAGTCCGCGGTCCTGCGGATCGGGGAGGATCGCTACTACTGGTACGCCCGCATCCACCACATCGCGCTCGACGGGTTCGGCGCGATGACGTACATGAACCGGGTGGCGGAGCTGTACACGGCTGCGGCCGAGGGCAGGCCCGCGGCCGAGCACCTGGCCAGTCCCGTCCGTGAGATCTGCGAGGACGAGACGCGCTACCGGGAGTCCACCCGGTTCGCCAAGGACCGCGAGTACTGGATGGAGCGGACCCGGGACCTGCCCGAGCCGATCAGCCTCGCCGCGAGCACCGCGGCGGTCGGCGCCTTCTCGCTGGTGGCGGGCGGACCGATGGCCGCGGCGACCGAGGCCGCCATGGAGGGGCAGGACTCTCAGTTCACGCCGGTCGCCATCGCCTCGGTTGCGGCCTTCCTCTCCCGGCTGACCGGCGAGAGTGACGTCGCGCTGAGCCTGCCGGTGTCGGCAAGGACGACCGCACGGATGCGGCGATCCGGCGGCATGGTCTCCAACGTGATCCCGCTGCGGGTCGAGGTCGGCAACGAGACGACGATCTCGGATCTCGTGTCCCAGGTGCAGCTGGAGCTGACCGGGGCGCTGCGCCACCAGCGCTTCCGCCACGAGGACATGCGGCGCGGACTCGGCTCCGGTGCCGGGCAGCGCGGCTTCTTCGGGCCCGCGATCAACATCATGATGTTCCACAGCGAGATCCGGCTCGGCGCACTGACCGGGCGGATGCGGGTGCTCACCACCGGCCCGGTCGAGGACCTGTCCGTCAACATCTATCCGAGCGTCGCCGGGAGCAGGCCCCGCATCGACTTCGAGGCGAACCCGAACCTGTACACCGCCGAGGACCTGCAGGGGCACCACGCGCGGTTCCTGGAGTACCTCACGCAGTTCGCCGCGGCCGATGGCGCCGCGCCGGTATCCGGTCTCGACGTGCTGCACGACGACGAACGCGCGGAGTTGGTGCCTCTGCGCGGGCCCGCCGCCCCCGCCGCGCGCCTGCTGCCGGACCTGTTGGCGGACGGTGCGACGGCGAACCCGGACGGCATCGCGATCCTCGCGGGTGGGGAGCGGGTCAGCTACCGCGAACTCGATGCCAGGTCCAATCAGCTCGCTCGGCTGCTGATCGACCGCGGCGTCGGCCCGGAGTCGTTCGTGGCCCTCGCCTTCGCACGGTCGGTCGAGGCGCTGGTGGCCGTGTGGGCGGTGGCGAAGTCCGGTGCGGCCTTCCTACCCATCGACCCGGAGCTCCCCGTCGACCGCAAGGTGCACATGGTCACCGACTCGGGCGTGCTGGTCGGGCTCACCACGGCGGCGCTGCGCGGTGTGTTGCCGCCCTCGGTCGACTGGCTGGTGACGGACGACGAGGAGACGGTCGCCCGGATCGCGGTGCTGCCGGGGGATGCGGTCGCCGATGTGGACCGGCGTCGTCCGCTGCGCACCGGAAACCCGGCGTACGTCATCTACACCTCGGGGTCCACCGGTATGCCGAAGGGCGTGGTGGTCACGCACGCCGGACTCGCCAACTTCGCCGCCGCGGCGCGCCCCGAGCTGGGCATCACCTCCTCGTCCCGGGTGCTGCGCTTCTCCTCGGCCAGCTTCGATGCCTCGGTCTTCGAGATGATCCAGGCCTTCAGCGCCGGGGCCACCATGGTGGTCGCCCCGCCCGAGGTGTTCGGTGGCGACGAGCTCGTGGATCTGCTTCGGTCGCAACAGGTCACGCACATCATCTCGGCGCCGACGGTGCTCGGGTCGGTCGACCCGAGCGGACTCGCCGACCTGAGCGCGGTTGTGGTCGGCGGTGACGTCTGCACCCCGGACCTGGTCGGGAAGTTCGCCGACGCGTGCCGATTCACCAACAGCTACGGGCCGACCGAGACGACCATCGTCATCACGACCGGACGCCCGCTCTCGGTGGACGATCGGATCACCATCGGTGCGCCGATCCAGGGTGCGAGTGCCCTCGTGCTCGATCGACGTCTCCGCCCGGTGCCGGTGGGCGCGATCGGTGAGCTGTACCTGGCCGGTCCCGCGCTCGCTCGCGGCTACCACGACCGCCGGGGGCTGACCTCCGGCCGATTCGTCGCGAATCCCTTCGCGGAGTCGGGCTCTCGGATGTACCGGACCGGCGACGAGGTCAGGTGGACACCCGACCACGAGCTGATGTTCGTCGGGCGCGCCGACCATCAGGTCAAGATCCGCGGATTCCGGATCGAGCTCGGCGAGATCGATGCGGCATTGACGTCGCAGGACGGGGTCGACTTCGCCGTCACCATCGCGCACGAGCGCAGCAACGGTGCGATCGCGCTGGTGTCCTACGTCCGGCCCCGGACCGGACACGCCGTCGATCCGACGGAGGTGATCGCCCGGGCAGGGGAGTTCCTGCCCGGCCACATGCTGCCGTCGGTGGTGATGGTGATCGACACGGTCCCGCTGACCACCGCGGGCAAGCTGGACCGGCGCGCGCTGCCGATCCCCGTGTTCGGGGCCGCCACCGCCGAGTACCGCGAACCGGCCACCGAGGCCGAGAAGCTGATCGCGGAGGTGGTGTCGGAGCTGCTCGGCATCCCTCGCATCGGTGTCGACGAGTCCTTCTTCGCGGTCGGTGGTGACAGCATCATCGCCATCCAGCTCGTAGCACGGGCCAAGGAGCGCGGACTGCGCTTCTCGGCCCGTGATGTCTTCGAACGCAAGACCATCGCGGAGATCGCGAAAATCGCTGTCCTGGTAGAGGGTTCGGATGCCGTGGCGCTGGCGGAACTCGACGGCGCAGGCATCGGGACGGTGGCACTGACACCGATCGTGCACTCGATGCTCGATCGCGGAGGCCCCGACGCGTTCTACCAGGCGATCGCACTCACCCTCCCCGACGGTGTCGCTCACGACTCGCTGACCGCGGCCGTGGCCGCGCTGACCGAGCGTCACGACGCGCTGCGTGCCCGGTTCGTGCCCGACGGTGACGGCTGGGTGTTCGAGACCCGGGCCGGCTCGCTCGACCCTGCCCGACTGCTGCGCCGGGTCGCTGTCGACTCGGCCGATATCGCAGCAGCGCTGCTCGACGAGTGCGCGGCTGCCGTCGGCCTGCTCGACCCGGCCGACGGGATCATGGTCCAGTTCGTCTGGCTGGCAACGGAATCGGCTGCGGCGGACCGGCTGCTGATCGTCGCCCACCACCTGGTCGTCGACGGGGTGTCGTGGCGCACCATCGTCCCGGATCTCGCGCAGGCGTGGATGCAGGCGGCCGCGGGAGCAGTGCCGGACCTGGCCCCGGTCGGGACCTCGCTGCGCCGATGGGCCCACGGCGTCGCCGACTCGGCGGCCGCGAAGACGTTCGTCGGCGAGATGGACCACTGGACCGGGGTTCTGTCGGGCCCGGATCCGGCGCTCGGCGCCAGGGACCTCGACCCCGACCTCGACACGGTGAAGACTGCCGACCGGGTGCGGGTGGAGCTGACCGCCGACACGACCGAGTCCCTGTTGACCACCCTGCCCGGAGCATTCCGGTGTGGTGTCAGCGAGGGACTGATCTCGGCACTCGCGGTGGCGGTGTCCTTGTGGCGCAGCGGCCGTGGACTCGAGACGCCGTCGGTCCTGCTCAACCTCGAGGGGCACGGTCGCGAGGACGACGCCGTCGCGGGCGCGGACCTGTCCCGAACGGTGGGCTGGTTCACCAGCCTGTTCCCGGTGCGACTGGACCTCGCCGGTGTGGATCTCGGCAGTGCCGTCGTCGGCGGAGACGCGGCGGGCGCCGTGATGAAGGCGGTCAAGGAGCAACTGCACGCGGTCCCGAACCGCGGCGTCGGGTTCGGTGTACTGCGGTACCTCGACGGCGACACCGCCCCGGTTCTCGCGGCACTGCCGGTGCCACAGATCAGCTTCAACTACCTGGGCCGCACCGGCGCGGCCCAGGTACCCGAGTCGATGCGTGGCCTCGGCTGGATCCCGGACCCGGACGCACCGGATCTGAATGCCGCCAGCGGTCCCGAGCTGACCGTCGCGGCGGTGGTGGATGTGAACGCTGTCGTCGACGACGGAGTAGACGGGCCGCGGCTGTCGGCCACGTTCGCCTTCCCCACCGGGCTGCTGACCGCCGACGAGGTCGCCGACCTCGCCGGCCTGTGGCGGCGTGCCCTCGAGGGGCTCGCGTCGCATGCCGAACAGCCCGCCGCAGGCGGGTTCACCCCGTCCGATTTCCCGCTGGTCCGGGTCGGCCAGTCCGAGATCGAGCGGTGGGAGAGTCGGTACCCGCTGCTGACCGACGTGTGGCCGCTCTCGCCGCTGCAGCGTGGCCTGCTCTTCCACGCCGAACTCGCCGAGCAGACGGTGGACGTGTACACCGCGCAGCTGCGACTGAGCCTGGCTGGCATCGTTGATTCGAGCCGGCTGCGTTCGGCCGCATCGGATCTGGTTCGCCGCCACGAGAATCTCCGCACCGCGTTCGGGTACGCCGAGGACGGCACCCCGGTGCAGATCGTCCACGAGAACGTCGATGTGCCGTGGCGCGAGGTGGACGTGCGGGCACTGTCCGAGCACGAGCAGGAGGTCCGCCTGCAGAAGCTGCTCGACGACGAGCGGACCGCCCGGTTCCAGATGGACCACCCGCCGCTCCTGCGAATCCTGCTGATCCGCATGGCAGCCGATCGGTACGTCCTGGCCATCACCAACCACCACATCGTCCTCGACGGCTGGTCGATGCCGCTGCTGGTGCGTGAACTGCTCGTTTCCTACGCCGCAGGAGCGGACGTCGCCGACCTCGCCCGGCCGCGTTCGTACCGGGACTACCTCGCCTGGCTGGCCGAGTCCGACGACGACGCCGCGCGCGCCGCCTGGGCGCGTGCGCTCGACGGGGTGACCGAACCGACCCTGATCGCACCCGCACGGTTGCCGGGGGAGCAGGGACCGCTGCCCGAGGAACTGCTCGTCGAGCTACCCGACGAGCTGGTCGACGGTATGGGACGCATGGCCCGTGAGCGCGGGGTGACGGTGAACACCGTGGTCCAGGCGGCGTGGGGTCTGCTGCTGGCCCGGTTGCTCTCGCGCGGTGACGTCACCTTCGGTGCCACCGTGTCCGGGCGCCCGCCGCAGCTGACCGGCGTCGAGTCGATGCTGGGCCTGTTCATCAACACCGTGCCCGTGCGGGTGCAGATCGACCCCGACGAGGCGGTGGCGGACCTCCTGTCGCGCCTGCAGGGCGATCAGGCGGACCTGCTCGATCACCACCACATCGGGCTCGGTGACATCCAGGCGGCAGTCGGAGTGGGCGAGCTGTTCGACACCCTGACGGTTTTCGAGTCGTACCCGATGGACAAGTCCGGGTTCGACGAGAACACCGACATCGGCGGAATGCGGGTGCTCGATCTCGATGCGCAGGACGCGACCCACTTCGCACTCACGTTGACCTCGATCCTCGACCCGCAGCTGCGCCTGAGCCTGCGGTTCGCACCGCAGTCCTTCGACCGGGCCGAGGCGACGGTGCTCGTCGACCGGTTGGTTCGGATCCTCGAGACCATGACGACCCGGCCCGGCCTCGCGGTCGGGGAGATCGACCTGTTCGCCGAGGGTGAGCGGGAGCGGATGCTCGGGTGGTCGCGCGGCGACCGGGTGGCCGCCGAACAGTCTTCTCCGGTGGCCTTGTTCGCGGCGCAGGCGCACCATCGCCCCGACCACGCCGCGGTGGTCGCAGGCGACCGGTCGGTGACCTACGCAGAACTCGACGACCGTTCGACGGCGGTGTCTCTCGAACTGACGGGGCTCGGCATCGGTGCTGACGACGTGGTGGCGCTGCTGCTGCCGCGGTCGGTGGAGTGGGTCGTGGCGATGCTGGCGGTCTGGAAGGCCGGCGCGGCGTACGCGCCGATCGATCCGACCTACCCGGCGGAGCGGATCGAGTCGATCCTCACCGACACCGGCGCGCGGTGCGCGCTGACCGAGTCGGCCAGGGAACTGCCGGTCTCGGTCGTGGCGATGGACTCCTTCGCGGAGACCGAGCCGGTTGCAGACCGTCCGGCCGACCGGTGGCGTGAGCCGGGGGCCGGGCAGCGGTTGGGCTACGTCATCTCCACCTCGGGGTCGACGGGCAAGCCGAAGCCGACGCTGGTGCCGATGGCGGGCGTCCTCAACACCGCCGAGTGGTACCGCGGTGAGATCCGGTTGGAGCCGGGTGACGGTGCGCTGGTGGCGAATTCGCCGGTGTTCGACCAGACGCAGAAGAACGTGTGGGCGGCCCTGACCGACGGGCGCACGATCCACCTGGCGGCGGACGGCTTCGACCCGTGGGACATCTTGCGGATCGTCGGCAACGGTGGTGTGGCGCTGGCGAACATGTCGCCGAGCGCGTTCGAGGCGGTCGTGGACAGCGACGTCGACGGCGTCCTGTCCGGGCTCGACATGGTCGTTCTCGGTGGCGAGTCGATCCGGGTCGGCAAGATTGCGGCGCTGATGAGTTCCGGGCTGCACGTGGTCAACAGCTACGGTCCGACGGAAGCCTCGGACGTGGTCTCGAGCCACGCGGCGTCCGCCTCGGACCTCGCCGGCGTGCCGATCGGCTCGCCGATCGCGAACCTGGACCTGTTCGTGCTCGACAGCCGGATGCGGCTCGTCCCTGCGGGCGTCGTGGGTGAGCTCTACGTCGGCGGTGTCGGTGTCGGCCGTGGCTACGGCGGGCGATTCGGCCTGACGGCGGACCGATTCGTCGCGAACCCGTTCGGGGATGCGGGCGCTCGGATGTACCGCACCGGGGACCTGGTGCGCTGGAACGGCGACGGCAACCTGGAATACATCGGCCGCTCGGACTTCCAGGTGAAGCTTCGGGGTCAGCGCATCGAGCTCGGCGAGATCGAGTCCGCGCTCACCGCGGCCAACGAGGTCGGTCAGGCAGTGGTCACCCTGCGTGGGGGTGAGGGCGGCGAGTTCCTCGCCGGTTACGTGGTGCCCGCACCGGGCGCCGAGATCGACCGGACGGCAGTCCTCGAGGCCGTCGGGCGTGACCTGCCGGGCTACATGGTGCCGTCGGTGCTGGTCGTACTCGACGAACTCCCGCTGAACGCCAACGGCAAGTTGGACCGGAAGGCGCTGCCGGAACCCGAGTTCGCGGGCGCGGAGTTCGTCGCCCCCGCGACGGCCACCGAAATCGTGGTCGCGCGGATCTGTGCTGAGCTGCTCGGGAAGCCTCGGGTCGGCGCGTCCGACAACTTCTTCGACCTCGGCGGCAACTCGTTGCTCGCGACCCGACTGCTCGCCCGCCTCGACGCGGAACTCGGCGTGCGGGTCGGTGTGCGCGAGTTGTTCGAGTCGCCGACGGTGGCGGGGCTCGCCGCGACGCTCGACGGCGCCGTGGGAACGGGGACAAGGCGACCGCTGGTCCGGGTCGAGCGTCCCGGACGGATCCCGTTGTCACCGGCTCAGTCTCGGATGTGGTTCCTCAACCAGTTCGACACCGCCTCCGGCGCGTACAACGTCGCGGTCGCGCTGCGGTTGAGCGGCACCCTCGACATCGAGGCGCTGCGGGCGGCGGTCGCGGACGTGATGGGCAGGCACGAGTCGCTGCGCACCCGCTACCCGGATTCGGTCGACGGCCCCAGCCAGGTGATCCTGGCCGCCGGCGACACCGACGTCGAGCTGCCGGTCGCTGCGGTGGCGTCGGCCGAACTCGCGGATCGACTCCTCGCGGAGATGGCGGTCGGGTTCGACGTCACCACCGCGCCGCCGGTGCGGCTGCGCCTGTTCCGGGTTGCGGCCGACGAACACGTGCTCTCGATGGTGGTGCACCACATCAGCATCGACGCCTGGTCGATGCAGGCCCTTGCACGTGACGTGATGGTCGCCTTCGGTGCCCGCGCGCACGGCATCGAGCCGGGGTGGGAGCAGCTGGAGGTCCAGTACGCGGACTACTCGCTGTGGAAGCAGGAGATCCTCGGATCGGAATCGGACCCGCAGTCGCTGGTCGCGCGCCAGCTCGGGTACTGGTCGCAGCGACTGGCGGGCATGCCGGACCTGCTGGCGCTGCCACACGACCACCGCCGTCCCCCGACTCCGAGCTACCGGGGCGCCGCGGTGCCCTTCACCATCGACGCCGACGTCTACCACGGGGTCAGGGAGATCGCGCGGCACGCCAACGCCACACCGTTCATGGTGCTGCACGCGGCGCTGGCGGTGTTGCTCGCCAGGTTGAGCGAGTCCACCGACATCGCCATCGGCACCCCGGTCGCAGGCCGCGGCGAGTCCGCACTCGACGACGTGGTCGGCATGTTCGTCAACACCCTGGTGCTGCGAACCGAAGTGAGCGGGGCGCGCTCGTTCGACCAGCTGGTCGGTGAGGTCCGCGCGGTCGACCTCGCCGCGTTCGGGCATGCGGACGTGGCGTTCGAGCGGCTCGTGGAGGTCGCAGCACCGGCTCGGTCCACCGCGCACCATCCGCTGTTCCAGGTGGTGTTTGCGTTCGAGGACCTGCCGGTCGACGGGTTCGCCCTGCCCGGACTGCAGATCGGCCGCGAACCCCTCGACTTCGGTGTGGCCAAGTTCGACCTGCAGCTGACGGTGAGCGAGCTGGTGGACGCCGAGGGAGCGGCCGCCGAATTCGTCTATGCCACTGACCTGTTCGACGAGCAGACGGTGGTCGGGTTCGCCAACCGCTTCCTGCGGATCCTCACCGCCGCGGTGCGCACTCCCGCGGCGCCGGTCGGGGACATCGAGATCCTCGACGCGGCCGAGCGGGTGTCGTTGCTGGCGCTGGGCGGCGCGCCGTCGCGCCCCGAGCTCCCCGCGTCGACCCTGGCGTCGCTGCTGGCCGAAGCCGTGACGGCCAATCCCGACGGGCCCGCGCTGGTGTTCGAGGGGACAGCTCTGTCCTACGCCGAGCTGGACGCGCGCTCGAATCGCGTTGCGCGCGAACTGATCGGCATGGGGGTCGGACCCGAGTCCTGCGTCGCCGTGGCCCTGGAACGGTCCACGGAGTCCGTCACGGCGGTGTGGGCGGTGGCGAAGACGGGCGCCGCGTTCCTCCCGGTGGATCCGACGTATCCGACCGAGCGGATCGAGCACATGCTCTCCGATTCGGGTGCACTGGTCGGCGTGACCGTCGGGCGGAACCGTCCCGCGCTGAGCGATTCGGTGGACTGGTTGGCGCTCGACGACACGGCAGCGATCGACCGCATCGAGGCCAGGGCGTCGGACTCGATCGCCGCCGGTGACCGGCTGGGCGTGCTGCGGCCGGAGAACCCGGCGTACGTCATCTACACCTCCGGGTCCACGGGTGTCCCGAAGGGCGTCGTGGTCAGCCACGCAGGCCTGCGCGCCTTCGCCGACGATCAGCGCGGCCGGTACGGAGTGCGGACCGATTCCCGGACACTGCATTTCGCCTCGCCGAGTTTCGACGCGTCAATCCTGGAGCTGATGCTCGCGGTGGGCGGCGCGGCGACGATGGTGGTGGCGCCGACTCATATCTACGGCGGCAACGCGTTCGCTGAGCTGCTGCGTGACGAGCGGGTGACGCATGCGTTCGTGACCCCCGCGGCCCTGGCCACCGTTGACCCGACCGGGCTCGAGCACCTCGAGGTCGTCGTCGTCGGCGGCGACGCCTGCGAGGCCTCGCTGGTCGAGCGCTGGGCACCGGGCCGGCGGATGTTCAATGCGTACGGGCCGACCGAATCGACCGTGGTGGCTGTGCACTCGGATCCGATGACGCCGGGTGAACCGGTGGCGCTCGGTCGTCCCGTTGTGGGCACCGACGCGGTGGTGCTGGACGCTCGCCTCCACCCGGTGCCGGTCGGCGTCGCGGGAGAGCTCTATCTGTCGGGCGCCGGGCTGGCGCGCGGCTACCACGCACGGCTGCCGCTGACCGCGGAGCGGTTCGTCGCCGACCCGTTCGGCGGCGCGGGATCGCGCCTGTACCGGACCGGTGACCTGGTGCGATGGACGCGGCAGGGGACCCTCGAGTACCTGGGCCGCACCGATGCCCAGGTGAAGATCCGTGGCCACCGGATCGAGCTGGGTGAGATCGACGCCGTGCTGTCCGCCCACCCGGACGTCGATTTCGCTGTGACTGTCGGGTTCGACGGTCCGGGTGGCGTGCGGTCGTTGGTGGCATATGTGTTGCCGCGGGCGGGCGCCCCGGCCGACGTCGCCGGGATGGTGGCGCACACCAGGGAGCGGCTGCCGGAGTACATGGTGCCCGCATCGGTGACCGTGCTGAGCAAGGTGCCGCTGACGCCGGGCGGAAAGGTGGACCGGAAGGCGCTTCCGCAGCCCGTTTTCGCCGTCCGCGAGTACCAGCCACCGCGCACGGCGAGCGAACAACTCGTGGCCGATGTCTTCGCCGACGTGCTCGGTCTCGAGCGGGTCGGTGCCGACGACGACTTCTTCGCATTGGGCGGCAACTCGCTCAGCGCCACTCAGGTGGTCGCCCGGCTCAACGCGACCGCGGGCACCGGTCTCCGCGTCCGCGAGATCTTCGGCAGCTCGACCGTGGCCGACCTCGCGGTCCTGGTCGATGCCCACGAGGCATCGGACCGGATCGCGTTGTCGGCGTGGGAGCGGCCGGAGACGATCCCGCTGTCGCTGGCGCAGCAGCGGATGTGGTTCCTCAACCGCTACGACCCCGCCGCCGCGGTCTACAACATTCCGCTTGCCGTGCGACTGACCGGTGCGCTCGACACGGTGGCCCTCGCGGCCGCGGTGCACGACGTCATCGCCCGGCACGAGTCCCTGCGCACGATGTTCCCGGACTCCGAGGACGGTCCGCGGCAGTCGATCCTGTCGACGGCCGAGGTGACGATCCCGCTCACCCCGGTCGAGGTCGACGGAGAGGACGCGCTGCGGGCCGCGATCGCCGAGCTGGTGTCCGTCGGATTCGACGTGACCGCCGCGGTTCCGTTGCGCGGCGGCATCTTCCGGATCGATCCCGAGGACCACGTCCTGGTGCTGGTGGTCCATCACATCAGCGCCGACGGGTTCTCGACGCTGCCGCTGGCCAGGGACCTGCTCACCGCCTACACGGCCCGTACCCGCGCCGAGGGCCCGGACTGGGCGCCGCTGCCGGTCCAGTACGCGGATTATGCGCTGTGGCAGCGGGAGGTGCTCGGCTCGGAGGACGATCCGGGTTCGCTGGCGTCGGTGCAGCTCGGGTACTGGGCGGACCGGCTGGCCGGCGTGCCTGCCGTGCTCGAGTTGCCCGCCGACCGCCCCCGTCCGGCGGTGGCCTCGTACCGGGGCGCTCGGGTGGACTTCGAGCTCGACCCGGACCTGACCGTGGGCCTGCGCGAGCTCGCCCTCGAGCAGGGCGCCACGCTGTTCATGGTCTTGCACACGGCGTTGTCGGTGCAGTTGGCTCGGCTGAGCGGGTCAACCGACATCACCGTTGGCAGCCCGATCGCCGGCCGCGGCGAGGCCGCGCTCGACGACGTGGTCGGCATGTTCGTCAACACGCTGGTGCTGCGGACCGAGGTGGATCCGGCGCTCACCTTCGCGGATCTGCTGGCCCGTACCCGCGCCATCGATCTCGCCGCGTACTCGCACGCCGACGTGCCGTTCGAGCGTGTCGTGGAGGTCGCGAACCCGCCTCGGTCGCAGGCCTACTCGCCGCTGTTCCAGGTCGCGCTGTCGCTGCAGAGTCAGGGCGTCGGCTCGCTCGAACTGCCGGGCGTGCGGGTCGCGATGCTCGACCCGGGGATCGACGTCGCGAAGGTCGATCTGGAACTGACCTTCCGCGAGAGCGACGAGGGCATGTCGGGCTCGCTGACCTACGCGGCGGATCTGTTCGGTGCAGGCACCGCGCGTGGGTTCGTCGACCGGCTGGTGCGAGTACTGGGCGCGGTCGTCGCCGACCCGTCGACAGTGGTCGGCGAGGTCGACCTGTTCGACGGAACCGAGCGGGCGCTGCTCGCCGAGCGCGCCGTCGCGGCGCCGCTGCCGACCCGGCTGCTGCCCGAGATCCTCACCGCGGGAGCTGCCCTGGATCCGGCGGCGACCGCGCTGTCCGCGTCCGGCACCGAGATGTCCTATGCCGAACTCGATGCGACGTCGAACCGGCTGGCGCGGCTGCTCATCTCGCGGGGCGTCGGACCGGAGACCTTCGTTGCGCTGGCGTTCCCTCGGTCTGCCGAATCGGTCGTCGCGATGTGGGCGGTCGCCAAGACCGGTGCGGCGTTCGTGCCGGTGGACCCGGCGCTGCCGACGGCTCGAATCGAGCACATTCTCACCGATTCCGGTGCGGCGCTGGGATTGACGGTGGGTGTGGTTCGGGAGGGGCTGCCCGGCACGACCGCGTGGATCGAGCTCGACGGTGGGGCGGCCGCGGGGCTGCCGGACGCCGCGGTCACCGATCGGGACCGGATGGCGCCGGTCTCCGCGTCCAACGTGGCGTACATGATCTACACCTCCGGTTCGACGGGTATGCCGAAGGGCGTCGAGGTGACCCACACCGGGCTCACCGCGTTCTGCGCGGACACCCGCACCGAACTCGGGCTCACTCGCGAGTCCAGGGTGCTGCGACTCTCGTCCGCCAGCTTCGACGCGTCGGTGTTCGAGATGCTTGCCGCGTTCAGCGCAGGCGCGGCGATGGTGATCACCCCGCCCGCGGTCGTCGGCGGCGACGAACTGGCGGCCCTGCTGCGCGATACGCGGGTCAGCCATGTCCTCACCGCGCCCGCGGTGCTGGGAACGCTGGACACGCGGGACCTGTCCGCCCTCCGCGCCGTGATGGTCGGCGGCGACGTGTGCCCACCCGAGCTGGTGGCCCGGCTCGCGCCGGGGCGTCGCTTCTTCAACAGCTACGGCCCGACCGAGACCACGATCGTCATCACCGTCACCGAGTCCCTGGCGATCGGTGACCGGATCACCATCGGAGCCCCGATCGGGGGCGCGGGTGCGGCGGTGCTCGACGCCCGGTTGCGTCCGGTGCCGGTTGGCGTGGTGGGTGAGCTCTATCTGTCGGGCGCCGGTCTGGCCCGCGGCTACCACGACCGCGCCGGACTGACCGCGGGTCGCTTCGTGGCAAACCCGCACGGGGCGGCCGGAAGTCGGATGTACGCCACCGGTGACCTGGTGCGCTGGACATCCGACGGCCAGCTCGACTTCGTCGGTCGCGCGGACTCCCAGGTCAAGCTGCGCGGTCTGCGGATCGAGCTCGGTGAGATCGAGGCGGCCCTGGCGGGCTGCGAGGGCGTGTCCCAGGCCGTCGTGGTGCTGCACCACGACCCGCACACGGGGGACCGGCTGCTCGGCTACGCCGTCGGCGAGGGCGTTTCCGCGCTCGATCCGCAGTCGCTGCGCGACGAGCTGGCCGGCTCGTTGCCCTCGTACATGGTGCCGGCGCAGGTGCTCGTCCTCGACGCGCTGCCGGTCACCGTCAACGGCAAGCTGGACCGGAAGGCCCTGCCGGTGCCGGAGTTTCAGGCACGCGAGTTCCGCGCGCCGTCGACCCCGATCGAGGAGATCGTGGCCGGGGTGTTCGCCGAGGTGCTCGGTGTGGACCGGATGGGCGTGGACGACGACTTCTTCGCCCTTGGTGGCAACTCGCTCGTCGCGACACAGGTGGTCTCGCGGCTCGGTGCGGCGCTGGATGCGCAGGTTCCGGTGCGGGCGCTGTTCGAGGCGTCGTCGGTGGCGGCGCTGGCGGTTGCCCTCGAACAGCACGCGGGTTCCGGTGGCCGTCGCGCGCTGGTGGCCGGTCCTCGTCCCGAGCGGATCCCGTTGTCGCTGGCGCAGCAGCGGATGTGGTTCCTCAACCAGTTCGATCCGGAGTCGGCGGCGTACAACGTCCCGATCGCGCTGCGCCTGACCGGCACGTTGGACACCGCGGCCCTGCGGGCCGCGCTCGGCGACGTGTTCGACCGGCACGAGTCGCTGCGCACCGTCTTCCCCGGATCGGACGACGGCCCGCAGCAGCGGATCCTCAGTGCGGCCGAGGCCGGACTCGATCTCGACGGTCGCCCGCTCACCCCGGATGCGCTGATCCCGGCGCTGGCCGAGATCGCCTCGGCCGGATTCGACGTCACGACCGGTGTTCCGGTGCGGGCGAGACTGTTCGAGCTCTCCGAGACCGACCACGTCCTCGTGGTCGTCGTGCACCACATCGCCGCGGACGGTTTCTCGGCGGGTCCGCTCGCACGGGACGTGATGGTCGCCTACTCGGCCCGCAGTCTCGGTGCGGCACCGACCTGGGCGCCCTTGTCGGTGCAGTACGCGGACTTCGCGCTCTGGCAGCGTGAGGTGCTCGGGTCCGAGGACGATGCGACCTCATTGATCGCCGGTCAGCTCGCCCACTGGCGGGCTGCACTGGACGGGGTGCCGGATCAGCTGAACCTGCCGACGGACCGACCCCGGCCCGCCGTCGCGTCGTACCGCGGTGCGCGCCACCGTTTCACCGTCGACGCCGACCTGCAGCATGCGCTGAACCGCGTGGCACGGGAAAACAACGTCACGCTGTTCATGGTCGTGCACGCGGCCCTGGCGGCCGTGCTCTCGCGACTGTCGGGCAGCGACGACATCGCTATCGGCACCCCGGTGGCCGGTCGTGGCGACGCGTTGCTCGACGATCTGGTGGGCATGTTCGTCAACACCCTGGTGCTGCGGACCGAACTGGATCAGGCGGAGTCCCTCGCGGACCTGCTGGCGCGGGCCAGGGAGACCGACCTACAGGCCTTCGGGCACGCCGACGTCCCCTTCGAGCGCCTGGTCGAGGTGCTGAACCCGGCCCGCTCGCAGTCCCGGCACCCGCTGTTCCAGGTGATGCTGGTGTTCCAGAACTTCGCGCGGACCACCTTCGAGCTGCCGGGTCTGACGGTTTCGGCCGTCGACCACGACGCGGCGGCGGCGAAGGTCGACCTGCAGCTGACGATATCGGAGGGCGAGTCGGACGACGGCGGACTGTTCGCCGAGTTCGAGTACGCGAGAGACCTTTTCGACGAGGCGACGATCGTGTCGTTCGCCGAGCGGTTCCGGCGGATGCTGGCCGCGCTCGGCGGGGACCTGTCCGTCGCGCTGGGCGACGTCGCGATCGTCGACCGGGCGGAGAACGCCAAGGTGCTCGGGTGGTCGCGGGGCCACCGGACCGAGGCTGCGGATCTCTCGCCGGTCTCGCTGTTCGGCGACTGGGCGGAGCGGCAGCCCGACGCGACGGCCGTCACCGCCGGTGATGAGTCGGTGACCTATGCGGAGCTCGACGCCCGTTCGAGGGCGTTGTCCGTCGAGCTGACCCGGCTGGGTGTCGGTGCCGACGACGTGGTGGCGTTGCTGCTGCCGCGGTCGGTGGAGTGGGTTGTGGCGATGCTGGCGGTCTGGAAGGCCGGGGCTGCGTACGCGCCGATCGACCCGACGTACCCCGCCGACCGGATCGAGTCGATCCTCGCGGACACGGGCGCCCGGATTGTGATGAGCGAGACGGCACGCGAACTGGCCGCGACGGTTGTCGCGATGGACGGGTTCGACGGAGCCGAATCGGCGGCGCCGCGTCCGGCCGACCGGTGGCGTGAGCCGGGGGCCGGGCAGCGGTTGGGCTACGTCATCTCCACTTCGGGGTCGACGGGCAAGCCGAAGCCGACACTGGTGCCGATGGCGGGCATCGAGAACACCCTCGCGTGGTACCGGCGGGAGCTGCCGGCCGAGGGCGGACTGCTGATCGCGTCGTCGCCGAGCTTCGACCTGACCCAGAAGAACGTCTGGGCGGCGCTGACCGACGGGCGCACGATCCATCTCGCGGCGGACGGCTTCGACCCGCGGGACATCTTGCGGATCGTCGGCAACGGTGGTGTGGCGCTGGCGAACATGTCGCCGAGCGCCTTCGAGGCGGTCGTGGACAGCGACATCGACGGCGCCCTGACCGCGCTCGAGGTGGTCTTCCTCGGGGGCGAGCCGATCCGGGTGGGCAAGCTCGCCGGCCTGATGAGTTCCGGTCTGCGGGTGGTCAACAGCTACGGTCCGACGGAGGCGTCGGACGTGGTCTCGTTCTTCGACGCGTCGGTCTCGGACGTGGCGGGGGTGCCGATCGGGCATCCGATCGCGAACCTCGACCTGTTCGTTCTCGACCGCCGGCTGCGGCCGGTCCCGGCGGGGGTGGAGGGCGAACTCTACGTCGGCGGCGTCGGCGTCGGCCGCGGCTACGGTGGCCGGTTCGACCTGACCGCGGACCGGTTCGTGGCCAACCCGTTCGGTGATTCCGGTGAGCGGATGTACCGCACCGGGGACCTGGTGCGGTGGACGGGCCGCGGGGAGCTCGAGTACATCGGGCGATCCGACTTCCAGGTCAAGCTGCGTGGCCAGCGGATCGAGCTCGGTGAGATCGAAGCCGCACTGCTCGAACACGATTCGGTCGGGCAGGCCGTTGTCACGCTCCACCACGACGCGCATCTGGGCGACCGGCTGGTCGGCTACGTGGTGGCGGCGCCGGGTGCGGCTGTGTCGGTCGCGGATCTGCGGTCGGCACTGGCGCAGCGACTGCCCGCCTACATGGTGCCGTCGGCGGTGATGGTGCTCGGTGCGTTGCCGCTCAGCGCCAACGGCAAGGTGGCTCGGAAGGCCTTGCCTGCGCCGGAGTTCGAGGTCGCGGTGTACCGGGCGCCGTCGACGCCGATAGAGGAGATCGTCGCCGGTGTGTTCGGTGACGTCCTCGGCGTCGCGAGGGTCGGTGCGGACGACGACTTCTTCGAGCTGGGCGGGAACTCGCTGCTCGCGACGCAGGTGGTCTCGCGATTGGGCGCGGCGCTGGACGCGAAGGTTCCGGTGCGGGTGCTGTTCGAAACGTCGTCGGTTGCCGCGTTGGCGGTCGCCCTCGAACAGCATGCGGGTTCGGGTGGGCGCCCGCCGCTGGTGGCGCGTTCGCGTCCGGAGCGGCTCCCGCTGTCGTTCGCGCAGGCTCGGATGTGGTTCCTCAACCAGTTCGACCTGGCCTCGCCTGCGTACAACATTCCCGTTGCGGTGCGGCTGTCCGGGCGGTTGGATGTCGACGCGCTGCGGGCTGCAGTGGGCGACGTGCTCGGTAGGCACGAGTCGTTGCGGACGATGTTCCCCAACTCGGACGAGGGTCCCTACCAGTTGATCCTCGGCCTCGACGATATTCGCCTCGACCTCGAGCGGATGGAGGTGTCGTCGGACGAGTTGACGGCGGCGCTGGTCGGCTTCGCCACGACGGGCTTCGATGTCTCGTCGCAGATTCCGCTGCGGGCGAAGCTGTTCCGGATTTCGGACTCCGAACACGTCTTCGCCTTCGTGGTGCATCACATTTCGTCGGACGGGTTCTCGGCAGGCCCGTTGGCGCGGGACCTCATGGTGGCGTACGCCGCCCGCAGTCTCGGCGACGCGCCTGCCTGGGAACCCTTGGCGGTGCAGTACGCGGACTACGCGCTGTGGCAGCGAGAGGTGCTCGGTGACGAGCGCGATCCGGGGTCGCTGGCGGCCCTGCAGCTCGGGTACTGGTCGGAGCAGTTGGGCGGGGCTCCGGCGCTGCTGGAGTTGCCGACCGACCGTCCGCGCCCGGTGGTGGCGTCGGCACGGGGCGCGCGCACCGACTTCACGCTGGACGGGTCGTTGGTGGACCGGTTGACGGATCTGGCGCGGGAGCGTCAGTCGACGTTGTTCATGGTGTTGCACGCGGCGTTGTCGGTGCAGTTGGCTGCGCTGAGCGGGTCGAGCGACATCGCCGTTGGTAGCCCGATCGCCGGTCGCGGTGAGGCCGCTCTCGACGACGTCGTCGGCATGTTCGTCAACACGTTGGCGCTGCGGGTCGATGTCGATCCGGCACTGACGTTCGCGGATCTGCTGGCCCGGGTCCGGGCGGTGGACCTGGCCGCGTTCAGCCATGCCGACGTGCCGTTCGAGCGGGTCGTCGAGGTGGTCAACCCGCCTCGTTCGCAGGCACATGCGCCGTTGTTCCAGGTGGCGTTGTCGCTGCAGAACCAGGGGTTGGCGTCGTTCGAGCTGCCGGACGTCGAAGTGTCCGCGCTCGACGCCGACGTGTCGATCGCGAAGTTGGACCTGGAGCTCACGTTCCGGGATTCCGCGGACGGGCTGCTGGGGTCGCTGACGTACGCGGCGGACCTGTTCGACGAGTCGACCGCGCGTGGGTTCACCGAGCGGTTCGTCCGACTGCTGGGTGCCCTCGTGGCCGATCCGACCGTGGTCGTCGGCGAGGTGGACCTGCTCGACGAGGCCGAGCGGGCCGCGATCGCCGCCCGCGCGCGCGTGGAGCCGCTGCCGACGCAGCTGCTGCCGGAGATCCTCACCGCAGGGGCGGCGTTGAATCCGGCGACGGTCGCACTGACCGGGTCCGGCACAGAGCTGTCCTATGCGGAGCTCGACGGACGCTCGAATCGCCTGGCGCGGATGCTGATCTCGCGGGGCATCGGGCCGGAGACCTTCGTGGCGCTGGCGTTCCCGCGGTCGGTCGAGTCGGTGGTCGCGATGTGGGCGGTCGCCAAGACCGGCGCGGCGTTCGTCCCTGTGGACCCGGCATTGCCGACGGCTCGGATCGAACACATCCTCACCGATTCCGGTGCGGCGCTGGGGCTGACGATGGCCAGGGTACGAGAACAGCTGCCCGCCACGACCGAGTGGCTCGAGCTCGACGGCGACGTGGCCGAGGGTCTGCCGGACGCCGCGATCACCGACCGGGACCGGACGATGCCGCTGTCCGCGGACAACGTCGCGTACATGATCTACACCTCCGGCTCCACAGGCATGCCGAAGGGCGTGGTGGTCACGCACACCGGGCTGGCCGCGTTCACCGTGGACTCACATCAGGAGCTTGCTGTCACCGCGCGATCACGGGTGCTGCGGCTGGCGTCGGCGAGCTTCGACGCGTCTCTGTTCGAGATGCTGACCTCGTTCAGCGCGGGTGCCACCATGGTGGTCGCGCCGCCGGAGGTCGTCGGCGGAGACGAGCTGGCGGGGCTGGTGCGCGAGGAGCGGGTGACTCACCTGATCAGCGCGCCGGCGGCGATGGGGACCATGCGCGCCGAGGACCTGCCCGACCTGGAGATGGTGGGCGTCGGCGGCGACGTCTGCCCGCCGGAGCTGGTCACGCGGTTGGCGCCGGGCCGGCTGTTCTTCAACGGTTACGGCCCGACCGAGACCACCATCGTCGTCACCAGGACCGGCTCCCTGGCCGCAGGCGACCGCATCACCATCGGTGCACCGATCGCGGGTGTGAGCGCGGTGGTGCTCGACACGCGCCTGCAGCCCGTCGCGCTCGGCGTGGTCGGCGAGCTCTACCTGTCTGGTGCCGGGCTGGCACGCGGCTACCACGACCGCGCCGAGCTGACAGCGAGCAAGTTCGTCGCGAATCCGTTCGGCGAGGCAGGCACCCGGATGTACGCCACCGGCGACCTCGTGCGCTGGATGCCAGGAGGCGAGCTCGACTTCGTCGGTCGCGCCGACTCGCAGGTCAAGCTGCGCGGGCTGCGGATCGAACTCGGCGAGATCGAGTCCGCCCTCCTCGGCTGCGCCGGGGTGGCGCAGGCGGTGGTGACGGTGCACGAAAGCCCGCACACCGGGCAGCGTCTGCTCGGGTACGTCGTCGGGGAGCAGGGGATCGCGGTCGACCCGCAGGAACTGCGCAGCGAACTGTCGGTGTCGTTGCCTGCGTACATGGTGCCTGCGCAGGTGGTCGTGCTCGACGAGCTGCCGGTGATGGTCAACGGGAAGCTCGATCGCAAGGCACTGCCGGTGCCGGACTTCGAGGCCGTCGCGTTCCGGGCGCCGTCGACGCCGATCGAGGAGATCGTGGCCGACGTGTTCGCCGAGGTGCTCGGGGTCGAACGGGTCGGTGCCGACGACGACTTCTTCGCCCTCGGTGGCAACTCGCTGATCGCTACCCAGGTGGTCTCGCGCGTCGGTGCCGCGCTGGACGCACAGGTGCCGGTGCGGGTGCTGTTCGAGGCGTCGACGGTCAGTGCGCTCGCCGTCGCGGCCGAGCGGCACGTGGGTTCCGGCGGGCGGGTGGCGCTGGTCGCCGGTCCGCGACCCGATCGGATCCCGCTCTCGCTGGCGCAGTCCCGGATGTGGTTCATCAACCAGTTCGACACCGCGTCACCGGCATACAACATTCCGCTGGCGATCCGGCTGACGGGAGAGCTCGACGTCGCGGCGTTGCGGGCGGCGATCGGTGACGTGCTGGAACGGCACGAGTCTCTGCGCACCGTGTTCCCCAGCTCGGCTGATGGCCCGTACCAGGTCGTCGTCGGTGTCGGCGAGATCGATTCGGATCTCGACGAGGTCGGAGTGTCCGCGGACGAACTCGCCGCCTCGCTTGTCGGCTTCGTCTCCCGCGGATTCGACGTCTCGACCGAGATCCCGCTGCGCGCCAGGTTGTTCCAGACCGGCGAGGCCGAGCATGTCCTCGCGGTCGTGGTGCACCACATCTCGGCAGACGGCTTCTCCGTCGGACCGTTGGCGCGCGACGTGATGGTGGCGTACGGCGCCCGCGTCGGGGGGCAGGCGCCGACGTGGGCGCCGTTGGCGGTGCAGTACGCGGACTTCGCGCTGTGGCAGCGTGGTGTGCTCGGGTCGGAGGATGATCCGGAGTCGCTGGCGTCGGTCCAGCTCGGCTACTGGGCCGAGCAGTTGGCCGGGGCGCCCGCGGTGCTGGAGTTGCCGACGGACCGTCCGCGTCCGCCCGTGGCGTCGATGCGCGGTGCCAGGACCGAATTCAGCGTCGACGCCGAATTGGTCGGCCGCCTACGGGAGCTCGCGCTGGCGAAGCAGTCCACCCTGTTCATGGTGTTGCACGCGGCGCTGGCCGCGACGCTGTCGCGGCTGAGCGGGACGACGGACATCACCGTCGGAACCCCGATCGCCGGTCGCGGCGAGGCCGAGCTGGACGACCTGGTCGGCATGTTCGTCAACACGCTGGTGCTGCGCACCGAGGTCGACCCCGCGTCGACTTTTGCGGAGTTGCTGGCGCAGACCCGCGCCACCGACCTGGCCGCGTTCGGTCACGCCGACGTGCCGTTCGAGCGGGTCGTCGAGGTGGTGAATCCGCCTCGTTCGCAGGCACATTCGCCGCTGTTCCAGGTGGCGTTGTCGCTGCAGAACCTGGGGGCGACGTCGTTCGAGCTGCCGGGGATCGAGGTCTCGGCCCTCGACACCGAACTCACCGTCGCGAAGGGGGACCTGGAGCTGACCTTCCGCGAGGGCGACCACGGCCTGGTGGGTGCGCTGATGTATGCGGCGGACCTGTTCGACGAGTCGACGGCGCGTGGGTTCACCGAGCGCCTGGTGCGACTGCTCGTCGCGGTCGCGGCCGATCCGGACGCGGTGGTCGGCGAGCTCGACCTGCTGGACGAGGCGGAGCGGACGACGGTCGCCGCCCGCGCGGTCGCAGCAGACCTGCCTGTGCGGTTGCTCCCGGAGATCCTCACCGCCGGCGCGGCCTCGAACCCGGACGCGTCGGCTCTGGTCGCGGGCGACGAGCAGATGTCCTACGCGGAACTCGACGCGTCGTCGAACCGTCTGGCGCGGCTGCTCATCTCGCGGGGTGCCGGACCGGAGACCTTCGTGGCACTGACGTTCCCGCGGTCGGTCGAGTCGGTGCTCGCGATGTGGGCGGTCGCCAAGACGGGTGCGGCGTTCGTGCCGGTGGATCCGGCGTTGCCGACCGCTCGGATCGAGCACATCCTCGCCGACTCCGGCGCGGTGCTCGGCCTGACGGTGGCGCGGTCGCATGCGGCGCTGCCGGGCGGGGTCGAGTGGTTGGTGCTCGACGACGAGGGCCTGCTCGGTGAGCTGGACTCGGCGTCGGACATCCCGGTCACGAACGGGGACCGGACGGTACCGCTGTCCGCGTCGAACGTCGCGTACATGATCTACACGTCGGGATCGACCGGTACGCCGAAGGGCGTGGTGGTCACCCACACGGGGTTGACCCCGTTCTGTGCGGACTCGCGTCCGGAGTTCGCGATCACCGACACGTCACGGGTGCTGCGGATGTCCTCTGCCAGCTTCGACGCGTCGGTGTTCGAGATGATCGTGTCCTTCAGCGCGGGCGCGACGATGGTCGTCGCGCCGCCGGAGATCGTCGGTGGCGACGAACTCGCCGGGCTGTTGCGTGATGCGCGGGTGAGCCATGTGATGAGTGCGCCCGCCGCATTGGCGACGATGCGCTCGGAGGACCTGCCCGCACTGGAGATGGCCGCGGTCGGGGGCGACGTGTGCCCGCCGGAACTGGTGGCCCGACTCGCTCCTGGCCGGTTGTTCTACAACGGTTACGGCCCGACGGAGACCACCATCGTCGTTACCTTGACCGAGTCGCTGGACGTCGGCGACCGCATCACCATCGGTGCGCCCATCCAGGGAGTGGGTGCGGTGGTGCTCGACGCACGGTTGCGTCCGGTTCCGATCGGTGTGGCGGGTGAGCTCTACCTGTCGGGTGCCGGCCTGGCGCGCGGCTATCACGATCGCACCGGATTGACGGCTGCCCGGTTCGTGGCGAATCCGTTCGGTGGCCCCGGTAGCCGGATGTACGCCACCGGCGACGTCGTGCGCTGGACGTCCGACGGTCAACTGGACTTCGTCGGCCGCGCCGATTCGCAGGTGAAGGTTCGCGGCCTGCGGATCGAACTCGGCGAGATCGAGGCGGCCCTGGTGGGCTGCGCGGGCGTCGCACAGGCCGTGGTGACGGTGCACGACGATCCGCACACCGGGCAGCGGTTGCTCGGCTACGTGGTGGGCGACGTGGGCTGTGCGCTCGACCCGCAGGCGTTGCGCGAGGAGCTGAGCGGCTCGTTGCCCTCTTACATGCTGCCTGCGCAGATAGTCGTGCTCGACGCGCTGCCCGTGATGGTGAACGGGAAGCTCGACAAGCGCGCGCTCCCGGTGCCGCAGTTGCAGGCGCGAGAGTTCCGCGCGCCGTCGACACCGATCGAGGAGATCGTCGCGGGGGTGTTCGCCGACGTGCTCGGGACCCCGCGGGTCGGCGCCGACGACGACTTCTTCGCGCTCGGCGGCAACTCGCTGATCGCCACGCAGGTGGTCTCGCGTCTCGGTGCGGCGTTGGATGCGCAGGTGCCGGTCCGGGTGCTGTTCGAGGCGTCGACGGTGAGCGCGCTCGCCGTCGCCGTGGAGCGGCACGCCGGTGCCGGCGGACGCCCACCGCTGGTGGCCGGTCCGCGGCCGGAGCGGATCCCGCTCTCGCATGCGCAGCAACGGATGTGGTTCTTCAACCAGTTCGACACCAGCTCACCGGCATTCAATATTCCGTTCGTGCTGCGGCTGACCGGCGACCTCGACGTCGCGGCACTGCGGGCTGCGATGGCCGACATGGTCGAGCGGCACGAGTCGCTGCGCACGGTCTTCCCGGACTCGGAAGACGGTCCGTACCAGGTGATCCTGCCTGCCGCGGACGTGGTGCCGGAGCTGCTGCCGGAGCGGGTCGACCCGGCCCGGCTGGAGGCGCGGGTGCTCGAAGTGGTCGGCGGCGGGTTCGACGTGACCAGAGCGGTCCCGTTGCGCGCGGCCCTGTTCCAGCTGGACGAGCGCGAGTTCGTCCTCGCCGTCGGCATGCACCACATCTCTGCGGACGGTGGGTCGTTGGCTCCGATGTCGAGGGACATCCTGGTCGCCTACGAGGCCCGACGGATGGGCCTCGAGCCGGCTTGGGCACCGCTGACGGTGCAGTACGCGGACTACGCGCTGTGGCAGCGGCAGATGCTCGGCGACGAACACGACGAAGCAAGCCTGGCCGCCCGGCAGATCGGCTACTGGACGCGGTCCCTGGCCGGGGCCCCGGAGTTGTTGGAACTGCCCACCGACCGACCGCGGCCCGCGGTCGCGTCGAATCGCGGCGGCAACGTGAACTTCACGCTGTCGGCGGATCTTGCGGATCGGATCGATCAGCTGGCGCGCGAACACAACTCCACCTTCTTCATGGTGGCCCATGCGGCGCTCGCTGTGCTGCTGTCGAGGCTCTCCGGCTCCGACGACATCGTGATCGGCGTGCAGGTCGCCGGCCGCGGCGAGGAGGCTCTCGACGACCTGATCGGTATGTTCGGCAACACCCTGGTGATGCGGAACCAGGTCGAGCCGGCCACCACGTTCACCGACTTCCTGGGGCAGGTCCGCACGAACGACCTCGACGGTTTCGCGCATGCCGACATCCAGGTCGAGCAGTTGATTGACGTGCTCAACCCGACCCGGTCGACCGCGTATTCCGCGTTGTTCCAGGTCCTGCTGGTGGTGCAGAACTTCGCTCGCACAGAGTTCGAGATGCCGGGGCTGACCGTCGCGCCGTTCGACGCGGTGGCCGACGCGGCGAAGCTGGACCTCCAGGTGACGCTGTCGACCGAGTTCGACGAACAGATGCAACGCACCGGGATTGCGGGCACGTTCAACTACGCGCGCGACCTGTTCGACGAGTCGACGGTGGTCGGCTTCGTGGACAAGTTCACGGCGATCCTCGAGGCCGTCACGAGCGAGGCCGGGCTGGCCGTCGGTGCGATCGAACTGCGCAGCAACGCCGAACGCGCCGCGTTGGCAAGCTGGAACGCGACCGACGTCGCGGTGCCGGAGATCACGCTCGTCGACGCCTACGCTGCGCAGGTCGAGCGCACCCCCGAGGCCACCGCGCTGATCTTCGGCGACGAGGTGCTGACCTACAGGGAGTTCGACCTCCGGGTGAACCGGCTGGCGCGCTACCTGGTCTCGGTCGGGGTCGGACCGGAGACACTGGTCGGAATCGGGATGTACCGCTCGGTTGAACTGCTGGTCGCCGTGTACGCCGTCCTCGCGGCGGGTGGCGGCTACCTGCCCCTCGACCCGGAGCATCCGGACGAGCGCACCGAGTACGTCGTGGCGGCTGCGAAGCCCGTCGTGGTGCTGTCGCGATCGACGGATGCCGGCGACCTACCGGACTCCGTCGACGTGGTGGAGATCGACGCGCTCGACCTGTCCGGCTTCTCGGACACCGCGGTGACCGATGCGGATCGCCTGCGGCCGTTGCGACCCGCGAACGTCGCGTACACGATGTTCACCTCGGGGTCCACCGGCCGACCGAAGGGCGTGGCCGTGACGCACCACTCGGTGGTGAACCAGATTGCGTGGATGCAGGGTCAGTACCCGCTTGGCCCGTCCGACACCGTGCTGCAGAAGGCGCCCGTCACCTTCGACGTGTCGGTGTGGGAGCTGTTCATGCCCCTGCAGGTGGGTGCCCGCACCGTGATCGCGAAGCCGGGTGGGCATCGCGATCCCGAGTACCTGGTGGCCGTCGCCGAGGAATTGTCGGTGACGATCATGGAGTTCGTGCCGTCGATGCTGGACGTCTTCCTGGCCGATCCGCAGCTGCAGCTGCCGTCGTCGCTGCGGTACGTCCTCGCCGGTGGCGAGGAACTCCCCGCCGACCTGGCCCGGCGTTTCGCGGCCCGCTCCATCGCGGTGCTCGACAACACCTATGGACCCACCGAGGTCACGGTGACCTCGACGGCTCACCGGATCGGGGCCGATGTCGGTGCGGTGGTGCCCATCGGCCGCGGGGTCTGGAACACCCGTGCTCACGTTCTCGACGCGCGTCTGAACGAGGTGTCGGTGGGTGTGCCGGGCGAGCTCTACCTGGCAGGCCTGCAGCTGGCCCGCGGGTACCACGACCGGGCGGACCTGACCGCGGAGCGGTTCGTCGCCGACCCGTTCGGCGGGCCGGGCGAACGGTTGTACCGCACCGGCGACCTGGTCCGCTGGAACCCGAACGGCGAACTGGAGTTCTTGGGCCGCACCGACTTCCAGGTGAAGCTTCGCGGCCTGCGCATCGAGCTCGGCGAGATCGAGACCGCGTTGGCGGCGGACCCGTCGGTGCGGGCGGCAGTGGTGCTCGTGCATGCGGGATCTGCGGGGCAGCAGCTGATCGGCTACGTCGTACCCGAGGGCGATGTCGAGATCGACACCGCGGAGCTCCGCCGCGGGATGTCGACGACCCTGCCGTCGTACATGGTTCCAGAGACGGTCATGGTGCTCGACGAGTTCCCGCTCAGCGCCAACGGCAAGCTCGAGCGTCGGGCGCTCCCGGTGCCGGAGGTGGCGGTGCGCGAGTACCGGGCACCGGTCACGGACGTCGAACGCACGATCGCGGCGGTGTTCGCGGACCTGCTCGGCGTGGAGCGAGTGGGCTTGGACGACAACTTCTTCGAGCTCGGCGGCAACTCGCTGATCGGGATGCGGGTGGTCGGGCGACTGCGGGTCGAACTCGACGCGGTCGTGCAGCTGCCGTGGCTGTTCTCCGACCCCACCCCGGAGGCCCTGGCCCGGCAGGTCGAACACGGCGCCGACGACGTCACCGAGCACGCCTTCGACATGCTGCTGCCGATCCGCGAGCGGGGGACGCTGCCGCCGGTGTTCTGCGTGCACCCGATCATCGGGTTGGCGTGGTGCTACACCGGATTGACTCCCTATGTCGACCCGGCACGGCCGATCTACGGACTGCAGACGCCCGCGGCGCAGGGCGACGGCGAGCTGCCCGGTTCGATCGAGGCTGTCGCGGAGCTCTACCTCCGCGAGATCCGTCGTGTGCAGCCGTCCGGCCCGTACCACCTCCTCGGGTGGTCGCTCGGCGGCACGATCAGCCACGCGATCGCGGTGTTGCTGCAGGAGCAGGGCGAGGTGGTGGAACTGCTGGCCATGCTCGACAGCTTCACCGCGGAGACCCTGCCGACCGCGACCGACGGCGAGGTGACCTTGGCTGAGGTTCTCAGCGGCACGGGCATGGACGGACTGGGCGATCAGCTGGTCTCGGACGTCACCGAGGCCCAAGCGGTCGCCGTGTTCAGCCAGCTCACCGGGCAGAGTGCGGAGCAGGCTGCAGAAGTCGTCGGTCGTCTGCTCGCGGCGGCCGTGCACAACTCCGAGCTGACCGCGGCGTATCGGCCCGAGGTGTTCGACGGCGACGTGCTGTTCTTCACCGCGGCGGGGGACGACCCGAGCGGCGAGCGCGCGGCGACGGGTTGGCAGCGGTATGTCAGCGGCACGGTTCACAACCACGGCGTCGCCAGCACGCACTGGGGCATGACGTCGCCTGCCGCACTGGGCGTCGTCGGACCCGTCCTGAGGGAGCACACCGGCGGGAACCGGGGCCGGTGAGACGGGCCCCGGTCGGGACATGAAGCCGCCCACCGACACCGCGATCGCGGTGTCGGTGGGCGGTGACTTCAGTGGGCGGGGTTCGGGTTCAGTTGGCTGGGGTCGCGGCCCAGAGCTCGGAGATGCCGACGCCGACCTCGCCGAGCAGTCGGCGGACCAACGGCAGGCCGATGCCGATCACGCTGGACGGGTCGCCCTCGATGCGATCGATGAACCAGCCGCCGAGCCCGTCGAGGGTGAAGGCGCCCGCGACCTGCATGGGCTCGCCCGACTCGAGGTAGGCCTCGAGATCGTCTCCGGACGGCGTCCCGAAGTGCACGATCGTCGCGCTGTCCGCACTGGCCTCGCCGACGGTCGCCCCGTCGCGCACCCGCAGCACGCAGTGCCCGGTGAGCAGGGTGCCGCTGCGACCCATCATCGAACGCCAGCGGGACCTGGCCACGTCGGCTGTGTGCGGCTTGCCCTGCAGGGTGCCGTCGATCAGCAGCATCGAATCGCAGCCGATCACCACCGCGTCGGCGGCGATGTCGGCCGGCAGCTCGGTGAGCACGGCGGTGGCCTTCGCCCGCGCGAGCTCGGTGACCACCCGCGACGGCGCGGCCGACGGGCCGAGGGCCTCCTGCACCGCGTCCTCGTCGACTCCGGAGACCAGGACAAATGGCTCGACCCCGGCCTTGCGCAGCACGGTCAACCGTGCCGGCGAGGCCGAGGCCAGGACGAGCGTGGTCACCGACGGTTCGAGTACGCGTACGGGGACAGGGGGGCGGCGCCCCGGTGCATGCCTGCGGGGTCGCCCCACCGCTCGGCCGGACGGGTGTCGGCCGGTGCCTCCTCGGCGCCTGCAGCTGCGGCGAAGACGGTCACGAGTGCCGCCACCTCGATGTCGGTCGGTGCGCCCTTGACCACCTTGATGACCGGCAATTGAGAGCCCTTGCTGTCGGCAGCCACGATGTCGACCGTAGCGGAGTCGATGGCCTCCGCGGCTGCGGAGAGCACCTCGACGTCTTCGAGTGTCGTTTCCCTCGTCGCTGTCATAGCGGGATGTTCCCATGCTTCTTGGGCGGAAGGGAAACCTGTTTGCGCTCGAGCAGGCGAAGGGCCGCCACGATCTGGCCGCGGGTGTGCGACGGCGGGATGACCGCGTCGATGTAACCGCGCTCGGCCGCGACGTACGGGTTCACCAGGGTGTCCTCGTACTCGTTCTGCAGCTTGAGGCGCAGCGCGTCGACGTCGGCGCCGGACGCCTCGGCCTCCTTGAGCTGCTTGCGGTAGACGAAGCCGACGGCGCCGGAGGCGCCCATGACCGCGATCTGCGCGCTCGGCCACGCCAGGTTCAGGTCGGCGCCCATGTGCTTGGAGCCCATGACGTCGTACGCGCCGCCGTACGCCTTGCGGGTGATGACGGTGATCTTTCCGACCGTGGCCTCGCCGTACGCGTAGAGCAGCTTGGCGCCGCGGCGGATGATGCCGTTGTACTCCTGCTCGGTGCCGGGCAGGAAGCCGGGCACGTCGACCAGGGTGATGATCGGGACGTTGAAGGCGTCGCAGGTGCGCACGAAGCGGGCGGCCTTCTCGGAGGCGTTGATGTCGAGGCAGCCGGCGAACTGGGTGGGCTGGTTCGCGACGATGCCGACGCTGCGGCCGTCGACGCGACCGAAACCACAGATGATGTTCGCGGCGCGCTCGGCCTGCACCTCGAGGAACTCGTCGTCGTCGAGGATGCGCCGGATGACCTCGTGCATGTCGTACGGCTGGTTCGGCGAGTCCGGGATCAGGGTGTCGAGCTCGATGTCCTCGGCGGTCAGCGAGTCCTCGATGGAGCCGACGATCGGGTCGGACGGGGCCAGTCGCGGCGCGGCGGCCTGGTTGTTGCTCGGCAGGTAGCTGAGCAGGTCCTTGACGTAGTCGAGGGCGTCCTGCTCGCCGGAGGCGACGTAGTGGGCCACACCGGACTTGACCATGTGGGTGTGGGCGCCGCCCAGGTCCTCCATGGTGACGTCCTCGCCGGTGACGGTCTTGATCACGTCGGGGCCGGTGACGAACATCTGGCTGGTCTGGTCGACCATCACGACGAAGTCGGTCAGCGCGGGGGAGTAGACGTGGCCACCCGCGGCCGGGCCCATGATCAGCGAGATCTGGGGGATGACGCCGGAGGCCTGCACGTTGCGGTGGAAGATCTCGCCGTAGAGGCCGAGCGAGACCACGCCCTCCTGGATGCGGGCGCCCGCGCCCTCGTTGATGCCGACGAGCGGGCGGCCGGTCTTGAGTGCCAGGTCCATGACCTTGACGATCTTCTCGCCGTAGATCTCGCCGAGGCTGCCGCCGAACACGGTGGCGTCCTGGGAGAAGACGCACACGTCGCGGCCGTCGATGGTGCCGTAGCCGGTCACCACGCCGTCGCCGAACGGGCGGTTGTCGGCGAGACCGAAGTTCACGCTCCGGTGCCGGGCGAGAGCGTCGAGCTCTACGAAGGAGCCCTCGTCGAGCAGCGCGGTGATGCGCTCACGGGCGGTCAGCTTGCCCTTCGCGTGCACGCGCTCGACGGCGGCTTCGCCGCTGGGGAACTTCGCCTCTTCCTGACGTCTGCGCAGGTCGGCGAGCTTTCCGGCCGTCGTGTGGATATCAGGGGTGTTTGTCGCCTCTGGCGCAGTGGGCTCCTGGACACTGGTCATGGGGACAGAGCTTATCCAGCCCGTCCAGAAGCCCGTTGACCGAGGTCAGGTTGTGTTCAATCATTGAACCCAAGCTACTGGCCAGTACGAAATTGTGATCCCCGCCGCAGCGGCAGGAGCCCATAGGCTGATCGGCATGTACACCGATCTGAATCGGCCCCCGTTGGTTGTCGACGCACTGCGCAGGGCGCTGGTGCGCGGAACGGCCGGCGGCGACCCCGACGCCTTCTACTCGAGTCTCGACGTCGTCGCCGAAACCGGTTCGACGAACGCAGACATGTTGGCGAGGGCGGTGGACTCCGCCCTCGACCGCGCGGTGCTGATCTCGGAGTTCCAGGACCACGGCCGTGGCAGGCACGCCCGCTCCTGGGTGGCCCCGCCGAGGTCGGCGGTCTCCGTCTCGGTGTTGCTGCGGATGCCGGGGATCGATCCAGCCGATCTGGGGTGGCTCCCGCTGCTCGCGGGTGTTGCGGTGGTCGATGCACTGCGGTCGGTCGCCGAGGTGGACGCCGTGCTCAAGTGGCCGAACGACGTGCTGATCGGTGGCAACAAGGTGGCGGGCATCCTCGCCGAGGTCGCCGCGACCGCACCGATCCCGTCGGTCGTGCTCGGGATCGGGTTGAACGTCAGCCTCACCGAGTCCGAGCTGCCGGTGCCGACCGCGACCTCGCTCGCGCTCGCGGGTGCGGCCACCACCGATCGGGACACCGTGGTGCGTGCACTGCTCCGCGCGTTGGCGGCGGAGTGGTCGAAATGGAACCGGAACGGTTGGGACACAACGGCGCTCGCCGAGTCGTACCGGGAACGGTGCGCCACGATCGGGCAGCGCGTCCGCGCGGAACTGCCGGGCGGCGGCGAACTGCTCGGCACCGCGAGCGGGATCGATGCCCAGGGCCGGATCGTGATCAGCCCGGACGATGGCAGGGAACCGGTCGCGGTCTCCGCGGGCGACATCACGCACCTGCGTCCCCAGGAATGACGAAGAGGGTGCGGGCCGATGGCCCGCACCCTCTTCACCGGTCGCACCGTGGCTAGTCGTTGTCCCACGTCGCGATGGCCCAGATGATGACCACGTCGAGGGCGATGATCAGGATCGACCACCACGGGTAGTAGGGCAGCCACATGAAGTTGGCGATGATCGAGAGGGCGGCCAGGAAGATACCCGCGATCCGCGCCCAGGTCGCACCGGTGAGCAGGCCGAAGCCGGTCAGCGCGATGAGGATTCCCACGATCAGGTGGATCCAGCCCCAGCCCGTGGTGTTGAGCGCGTAGGTGTACTCCGGCCCGACGATCAGGACGCTGTCCTTGGCCAGCGCGGAGATTCCCTGGAAGACCTGGAGGATGCCCACGGTCAGCAGCAGGACCGCCGCCGCGATCGAGCCCCCAGCCGCGAATCCCTGCTTGACGCTGTTGTCCGCGCGGTTTGCCGTCATAGCTGTTCCTCTCTCAGATATGGGAGTGGTGCTTCGACAAGCAGTGTGAGTCCCGATCGATACTTGTGCCTCATCCGTGGTGGGTGAAGCGTGCACGGCGCTCTCGGTGCGACCCTCACTGCGAACGACTGTGAGATCGAGGAAGGACAGCAATGACGAGCTATCCGGGAGGACCGGGCGTGTCCGGCACCCCAGGGGCGCCGACGCGCGGCATCGCCGGGGGCAAGTTCTGGGCGGGCGCCGCCGCGTCCGCGCTGGTCACTGCATTGAGCGCGCTGGTGGCCACGGTGATCCTCCGGGTCTTCGACCTGATGCCGCTCTCGCCGAACTGGTTGCCCGAGACCACCGTCGCGGTCCGCTTCGCCATCCTCGGGTTCATCGGGGCCCTCGTCGCCGCCGGGCTGCTCCAGCTGTTGCTGCTGACCACCCCCGGCGGCGACTCGTTCTTCGGGTGGATCATCGGCCTGATCACTCTCGCCATGGCCGTCCTGCCCTTCGCCTACGACGCCGTGATGGGCGACCGGATCGCCACGAGTCTGGTCCATCTCGCCATCGGCCTGCCGATCCTCGGCCTGCTGCCCGGCGTCGCCGATCGAGCCGCGGTGTGGAAGTGAGCCGATCCGTCGCCGCCGCGCCCGCGTCCGCCCCGCCGTCCCCTGTGCCACCCTCGACGCTGCCGCGCGGGCTGATCGTGCTGCTCGGCATGGCCGCCGCCGTTGTCGCGATCGCGGGCACCAAGGCCTTCGCCGGGATCATCGGGCCGGTGTTCCTGGCGCTGATGCTGGTGGTGGGTGTGCAGCCGCTCGGTGACTGGCTGCAGCGCAAGGGCGCACCCAAATGGGTCGCGGTGATCTCGACGCTGACGGCCGTCTACCTGATCCTGCTCGGTCTGATCGCGGCACTCGTCGTCTCGATCGCCCAGCTGGCCACGTTGCTGCCGGAGTACACCGACAAGGCCGACGAGCTGATCGCCAACATCCAGGATCAGTTCGCCCAGCTGAACATCGGTTCCGACCAGGTGGAGAAGGCGCTCTCGAGCATCGACCTCGGCAAGGTCATCGGCCTGGTCGACGACGTGCTGGTCGGGCTGCTCGGTGTGTTCTCGAATCTCTTCTTCATCCTGGCCCTGCTGATCTTCATGGCGATGGACGCGAGTTCGTTCGGTGAGCGGATGCGCGCGGTGGCCTACTCCCGGGCGGACATCGCCTACGCCTTCTCCTCCTTCGCCAGCGGTACCCGCAGCTACCTCATCGTCTCGACCGTGTTCGGCCTCATCGTCGCGGTGATCGACGCCGGCGCGCTCTGGGCCATGGGCATTCCGCTGCCGATCCTGTGGGGACTGCTCTCCTTCATCACCAACTACATCCCGAACATCGGGTTCGTCATCGGTCTGATCCCGCCTGCGCTGATCGCCCTGCTGGAGGGCGGTCCGACGCTGATGCTGTGGGTGATCGTGGTCTACAGCGTCATCAACGTCATCATCCAGTCGGTGATCCAGCCGAAGTTCGTCGGCGAGGCCGTCGGGTTGTCGGTGACGCTGACATTCCTGGCGTTGGTGTTCTGGGGATGGGTGATCGGGCCGCTCGGCGCGCTGCTCGCGATTCCGATGACGCTGCTGGCCAAGGCGCTCCTGCTCGACATCGATCCGTCGACCCGGTGGGCCAACGCCCTGATCGCGGGCTCCCCTCCGACCGCGGAGGAGCTGGCGACGGCCGAGGTCGAGGCCGCGAAGAAGGCCGCGGAACTGCAGGCGGAGGCCGAATCCGAAGTCGAGGATGCGGTCGAACCCGTGGTCGAGCCCGCGGTGGAGCACGCGAAGTAGTCGATACGCTCTCCTGATGGGATACCCGGAGGACGCCCTCGCCACGGACGAGGAGCTGCTGCTGCACCGACACCCGCATTGGAAGATGCTGGTGCTGCCCGCGTTGACGTTCATCGTGGCGACGGCGTTTGCCGGGTACGCGCTCGGGCTCGCCCAGGACCGGCTCGAGGGGACCGCCCGCTCCGTCGCACTGCTCGTGGTTGCGGTGGCCTGGGTCGGAATCGTCGGGTGGCGCTGCGTCGGGCCGCTGTTGAGGTGGAAGTTCACCCATTTCATCGTCACGGACCGGCGGGTGTTGATCCGGCACGGCGTGATCACCCACACCGGGATCGACATCCCGATGGGCCGGATCAGCAACGTGCAGTTCCGGCACGGACTGATCGACCGGATGCTGCGGACCGGCACCCTGGTGATCGCGTCGGCGGCCGACGATCCGCTGGAGTTCGACGACATCCCGGATGTACAGCGGGTGCATTCGCTCCTCTACCACCAGGTGTTCGACGCGATGAATCTCGATTCCGGTCCGCCGACGGAGCGCGGCGAGGCCGCTCCGTAGGCTGGGGTCGTGACAGCCGTACTGCTTGCCGAAGACGACGAGGCCATCGCCGCCCCGCTCTCGCGTGCCCTTGGCCGTGAGGGCTACACGGTCACCGTCGAACCGACCGGTCCCGGGACCCTCGAACTCGCGCTGAGCGGGTCCTTCGACCTGCTGGTCCTCGACCTCGGCCTGCCCGGCATGGACGGGCTGGAGGTGTGCAGGCAACTGCGCGCAGGCGGCTCCGAACTCGCGGTGCTGATGCTGACGGCGCGCACCGACGAGGTGGACTTCGTGGTCGGCCTCGACGCGGGGGCCGACGACTACGTGGGCAAGCCGTTCCGGCTGGCAGAGCTGATGGCGCGGGTCCGCGCGCTGATGCGCCGCCGCGGCGGCTCCGAGGACACCACCATCGCGGTGGGGGACATCCGGCTCGAACCGGCCGCACGGCGCGTGCTGGTCGGCGGCTCCGAGGTCATCCTCGCGAACAAGGAGTACGAGCTGCTCAAGGTTCTGCTCGACCGGGCGGGCGAGGTGGTCTCGCGCGACGTCATCCTGCAGGAGGTGTGGGGGGATGCGGATCTGCGCGGATCCAAGACCCTCGACATGCACATGTCGTGGCTGCGCAGGAAGATCGGCGACGAGGGTCCGGTCGCCGAGCGGCGCATCGCGACCGTGCGGGGCGTCGGTTTCCGGCTGAACACCTAGCCGGACGCAGACGTGCGCCGCCGAATCCTGCTCTCCATCCTGGCCGTCGTCATCCTCATTGCGCTCCTGCTCGGGCTGCCGCTGATGTACACCGCCTGGCTGTGGGTCGAGGACCTCACCAGGAGCGACCTGCAGGCGAGGCTGGACCGGATGGCCGCGGAGATCGTCTCGCAGGAGGGCGAGCAGGGCGTGATCGTGAACGGCCTCGACACCGCGCCGCTGCGGCTGGTGGTCCCGGCCGGCGCCAAACTCACGGTCATCTATCCGACCCCCGGCGACCTGGAGGTGCAGGTCGACATCGGCGAGCCCGCGGTCGAGCAGCCCCTGATCGAGTCGCTCTCCATGGGCCGGTCCGGTTCGCTGCGCCTCGAGGCGCCGTCGGATTCGATGAAGTCGCTCCAGCAGCAGGCGGTCGGGGCGGTGGCGTTGGTGGTGCTGGCCTCGCTCGGCGCGGGTGCGGCGGTGGCGACGGTGACCGCCCGGCGGCTCGCGGACCCACTCCGGGACGTCGCGGACCGGGCCGCC
Organism: Rhodococcus sp. UNC363MFTsu5.1; assembly: GCF_000686785.1. Classification (NCBI taxonomy): domain Bacteria; kingdom Bacillati; phylum Actinomycetota; class Actinomycetes; order Mycobacteriales; family Nocardiaceae; genus Rhodococcus; species Rhodococcus sp. UNC363MFTsu5.1. The sequence goes on along the minus strand of NZ_JMLO01000003.1, from coordinate 166,180 downwards.
CGGCTGGCGGAGGGAGACTTCCGCAAGGAACCGCGCAGGCACGGGATCGCCGAACTGGACCGGGTGTCCGACGTGCTCGACGCGGTCACCGTCGAGATCTCCGGGCGATTGCAGCGCGAGCGGGCACTGGTCGGCGACGTCTCTCACCAGCTCCGCAGCCGACTCACCGCGGTGCGACTGCGGCTCGACGAGTTGTCGGTGCACCCGGATCCCGCGGTGGTCGACGAGGCGACCGAGGCGCTGGCCCAGGTGGACCGGTTGACGGTGGCGATCGACGAACTGGTGCGGTCGTCCCGGATGGCGGGCGGCGGCCCGGAACCCGTCGCGGTGGTCCGCGAGCTCGCCGGGGTCGTCGCCGATTGGCAGCGGCCGTATCGCGACGCGGGCCGGGACCTGGTGCTGCGGGGCGAGGCCGCGGTGATGTCGACGGCCAGGTCCTCGCGACTGCGCGAGTCCGTGTCCGTGCTGGTCGACAACGCGCTCATGCACGGCGGTGGTACCTGCACCGTGTCAGTCCGGTCGGTGCCGGGGACGGCGGAGCACGAGGCGATGGTCTGTGTGGAGGTCGGCGACGAGGGCGAGGGCGTCAGCGACGAACTGGCCCCGCACATCTTCGACCGCGGGTTCTCCGGCGGCGGCTCGACGGGGGTCGGGCTGGCGTTGGCCCGGGCCCTGGTCGAGGCGGACGGCGGCAGGCTCGACCTCCAGCGCAGGCGACCCGCGCTGTTCGCGGCGTTCCTGCCGATGGCGCCCGACGCGGAGCCGCGTTAGCTAGCTGTGCCCGAGTTCTTCCTCGGCGAGTTCCTCGGGCGTCGGGTCGAAGTCGGTTGATCCGGCCGCCGCGCCCCTGGCGTTCTCCTCGGGGAACGCGAACCGGCGCAGCGCCCAGAACCGGAAGACCATCTGCAGCACGTTGCCGATGATGTAGTTGAGGACGAAGTCGACGATCACGAGCGTGGTCAGGCTCGCGGACGCCCGGATGTCGAAGATGTTGTTCGCGATGAACAGCGGAGCCGCGGAGATGACGACGCCGATGCCGCTGATGGTGAAGAACAGCAACGCCTCGTGGTGGCGCTCGCGGCCGCCGCGGTTCTTGAACGACCACTCGCGGTTGAGGATGTAGCTCAAGATCGTGGCCATCACGCCGGAGATGATCTTGGCGACGACGGGCTTCTGCTCGAGGATCGTCAGGCTCAACGAGTAGAAGATCGCGAGGTCGAAGACCATGGTCGTGCCGCCGACGATCGCGAACTTGATCAGCTCGTGATGGCGGAGGACCACGTCCCGCATGGGCTGGGGTACGCGGCTGACCGCCTGATCGACTAAAGACACAACGACTGAGTGTACGAAAGAGGTCTCCGAACCGGCGAACTGACACTCCGATCGCAGGTTCGGAGGTCGTCATGACACCATGGACTGCCGTGAGCGTCGATTCCGGATCCCAGCACCGCCCAAGCACCCCCCGCGGCCCGAAGGCCGGATTGCCGGTGGTCGCGATGATCGGCGGCGGGCAGTTGGCCCGGATGACCCATCAGGCCGCCATCGAACTAGGGCAGTGCCTCCGGGTGCTCTCCGGCGGCCCCGACGAGCCGGCTGCCAAGGTCTGCGCGGACGTCGTGATCGGCAGTCACACCGACCTCGACGCGCTGCGGGCCGCCGCCGCAGGGGCCAGCGCCCTGACCTTCGACCACGAGCACGTTCCGACCGAGCACCTCGAGGTCCTCGTCGCGGAGGGCGTGAACGTCCAGCCGCCGCCGCAGGCGTTGATCTACGCGCAGGACAAGCTCGCCATGCGGCGGAAGCTGGCGGAGCTGGGTGCGCCCGTGCCCGCGTTCGCGGAGATCACCTGGGCCGGCGACGTGGTGCGCTTCGGGGACGAGCACAACTGGCAGATCGTGATCAAGGCGGTCAGGGGCGGCTACGACGGGCGCGGTGTGTGGATGCCTGCGGATGCCGACGAGGCCGAGGCCATCGTCACCGAGCAGCTCGACAAGGGCGTCGCCCTCATGGTCGAGCAGAAGGTGTCGATGCGGCGTGAGCTGTCCGCGATGGTCGCGCGCTCGCCGTTCGGACAGGGCGCGACCTGGCCGGTCGTGGAGACGGTGCAGCGTGACGGGCAGTGCGCGGTGGTGATCGCGCCCGCCCCCGAGCTGTCCGACTCGCTCGCCATGGAGGCCGAGCAGATGGCGCTGCGCATCTCCGCCGAGCTCGGCGTCGTCGGGTCGATGGCCGTGGAGCTGTTCGAGACGACCGACGGCCGGCTGGTGGTGAACGAGCTGGCGATGCGGCCGCACAACTCCGGGCACTGGACCCAGGACGGGGCGCGGACGTCCCAGTTCGAGCAGCACCTGCGGGCGGTGCTCGACTACCCGCTCGGCGACCCCTCGCCGACCGCGCCGGTCACCGTGATGGCGAACGTGCTCGGCGCGGAGTCGGCTCCTGAGATGAGCATGGACGAGCGCCTGCACCACCTGTTCGCCCGGATGCCGGACGCGAAGGTGCACCTCTACGACAAGGGCGAGCGACCGGCCCGCAAGATCGGGCACGTCAACGTGGTCGGCGGCGCGCAGGGCTCGATCGACGACGAGGCGTATGTCGCGGCGGTGCGCGAGCGCGCCGAGCGGGCTGCGTACTGGCTCTCGCACGGGGAATGGACCGACGGATGGGATGTGCACGGTGAGTGATTCGAATGGGCCCGTTGTCGGCCTGATCATGGGCAGCGACTCGGACTGGCCGACGATGGAGGCGGCCGCCGAGGCCCTCGCCGAGTTCGGGATCCGGTTCGAGGTCGGCGTCGTCTCGGCGCACCGGACCCCGCAGCGGATGCTCGACTACGCCCGCGACGCCGCCGATCGTGGCATCAAGGTGATCATCGCGGGAGCAGGCGGCGCGGCGCACCTGCCGGGCATGGTCGCCTCGGCGACGCCGCTCCCCGTGATCGGCGTGCCCGTTCCGCTCAAGTACCTCGACGGCATGGACTCGCTGCTGTCGATCGTGCAGATGCCCGCGGGCGTGCCGGTCGCGACGGTGTCGATCGGTGGCGCGCGCAACGCCGGGTTGCTGGCGGCGCGGATCCTCGGTGCCTCGGATCCCGCGTTGCGTGCCGCGATGGCGACGTTCCAGGCCGGACTCGAGGCGATGGTGCTGGAGAAGGACGCGGCGCTGCGCTCGAAGCTGCTGGATTGAGGGTCGGTTCTGCCAATCGGCTGACCTGAGCGGATCTCCCGGGGTTAAATGGCGTCGTCCGGATTACGTTTGATGCTGTAACGAATCCCCCAGGGAGTGTCCTCATGCCTGCGCCGCTTGACGAATACCCGATCCACCAGACGCCGCTCTCGATGGCGCGGGTCGCCTCCAGTGACAAGAACTTCTACGACCGGTCGTATTTCAACGCGATCGACACCGAGGGTGAGCTGTTCCTGGTGAGCGGCTTCGGCGTGTACCCGAACCTCGGGGTCACCGACGCGTTCGCCACCGTCCGCAAGGGCGAGCGGCAGTGGGCGGTCAAGTTCTCCGACGCGCTCGAGGAGCGGTCGATGGATCTCGCCGTCGGTGGCTATCGGATCGAGGTGCTCGAGCCGCTGCGCAGGCTGCGGATGGTCTGCGAGGGCGACGGCGAGGGCGGACTCGGGTTCGACCTCACCTGGGAGGGTTCCGGCCCCGCGGTCGCGGAGCAGCCGCACCTGCTGATGAGCAAGTTCCGGCCGACCCTCGATGCGAGTCGTTTCGCGCAGACCGGCACGTGGACCGGCGTGCTCTCGGTCGACGGCGACGATGTCGTGGTGAACCCGGATCGGTGGATGGGTACCCGGGATCGGTCCTGGGGCATCCGCCCGGTCGGCGACGGTGACCCGGCAGGCCGGCTCGCCGACGAGCCGTCCGAGGGCTTCTGGTGGATGTACGTGCCGCTGCGCTTCGACGAGTTCTCGATCATCGTGATCCTGCAGGAGAATCCCGATGGCTACCGGACGCTGAACGATGCGACCCGGGTGTGGAACGACGGCAGGATCGAGCAGCTCGGCTGGCCGCGCTACGACATCAAGTACCAGTCCGGCACCCGTCGGCCGTTCGCGGCGACGCTGCACCTGATTGCCTCCGACGGCAGCCCGCTGACCGTTGAGGTGACCCCGCGCGACGGTCTTGCGCTGCATGTCGGCGCGGGATACGGCGGTGACCCGGAGTGGACGCACGGGCAGTGGCGCGGCCGCAACTGGAGCTCGCGATCGGTGTACGACTTGACCGATCCCGCGATCGCGGCGCGAATTCCGTACGGCGTCAACGAGTATCCGGCCAGCGTCACCTGCAACGGTCTCCCGGGTGCAGGCATGTTCGAGCACGCGAGCATGGGCAGGCACGATCCGACGGGCTTCGCGGACTGGGGTTCGGTGGCACCCTAGGCCGCTCCGCGGCCCGTGCGCGGTTGACGGGTGCATGCACTCGTCAACCGCGCACGGGCGGCGCAGCCGCCTACGCTGTGCTCATGCCCGACGACACAGACCGGTTCCGTCTCCACGTGGTGTCGGAGGCGTTGCGGCTCTTCTCCGAGAAGGGCTACGAGGCGACCAGCGTGGACGAGATAGCCGAGGCGGCAGGCATCTCGCGTCGCACCTTCTTCCGTCAGTTCCGCTCCAAGGAAGACGTGGTGTTCGCCGACCACGAGATCCTGCTGGCCCAGGCGCAGGAGTACCTCGCCGCCGACCATGACGACCCGTGGGACGCGGTCTGCGACGCCGCGATGATCGTCTTCGAGCGGTTCTCGCAGTGGAACGACATGGCCACCCGGCGCTACGCGGTGGTGCACGAGGTGCCCGCGCTGCGGGACCGGGAGATCGTGACCGGATTCCGGTACGAGCGACTGTTCGTCGACTACCTGCGTCGCGCGTTGCCCGGCGAGCCGGATCTGTCGATGGTGCAGTTCTCCGCGTCGGTGACCGCCACCCACAACTACCTGCTGCGCCGGATGGTCCGCGACGGAGTCGAGGCCACCTCCGAGGACCTGCGCGCGGCGTTGGCCGACATCCGGCGGGGTGTCGGCCGGCGCGACGTCCCGGCCGCAGACGGGGACGGCGAGATGGTGGTGGCGGTGTTCCCGCGCGGCACCGCGCCTCGCCGGGTGGCGGAGCTGCTGCGTCGCAGGCTCGAGGCGGACGAGTAGGAGTGGCACTCGGTGCCGCAGTGTGGCGCGTCTTACCGGCGACTCGTCGAGAGTGTGCGGTATGATGGCCCGTGAATGGCACTGAGTGCCGCGCCCCGAGACGTCCACGAGGAGCAACCAGATGGCTGGCAACCCCGACTTCGACCTGTTCAAGCTCGCCGACGAGCACGATGAGCTGCGGGCAGCGATCCGCGCGCTGTCGGAGAAGGAGATCGCGCCCTACGCAAAGGATGTCGACGAGAACTCCCGGTTCCCCGAGGAGGCGCTCAAGGCGCTCGTCAACTCGGGCTTCAACGCGATCCACGTCCCCGAGGCCTACGACGGCCAGGGCGCCGATTCCGTGGCCACCTGCATCGTGATCGAGGAGGTGGCCCGCGTCTGCGGTTCGTCCTCGCTGATCCCCGCCGTGAACAAGCTCGGCACCATGGGCCTGATCCTCAACGGCTCGGAGGAGCTCAAGCAGCAGGTGCTCCCGTCGCTCGCCTCCGGCGAGGCGATGGCCTCCTACGCGCTCTCCGAGCGCGAGGCGGGCTCCGACGCCGCCAGCATGCGCACCCGCGCCAAGGCCGACGGTGACGACTGGATCCTCAACGGCTCCAAGTGCTGGATCACCAACGGTGGCAAGTCGACCTGGTACACCGTCATGGCCGTGACCGACCCCGACAAGGGCGCCAACGGCATCTCCTCCTTCATGGTCCACAAGGACGACGAGGGCTTCGTCGTCGGTCCGAAGGAGAAGAAGCTCGGTATCAAGGGTTCGCCCACTGCCGAGCTGTACTTCGAGAACTGCCGCATCCCCGGCGACCGCATCATCGGCGAGCCCGGCACCGGCTTCAAGACCGCGCTGCAGACCCTCGACCACACGCGGCCGACCATCGGCGCCCAGGCCGTCGGCCTGGCGCAGGGCGCGCTCGACGCGGCCCTGGCCTACACCAAGGACCGCAAGCAGTTCGGCAAGTCGATCTCCGACTTCCAGGCCGTGCAGTTCATGCTCGCCGACATGGCGATGAAGGTCGAGGCAGCTCGCCTCATGGTCTACACCTCCGCAGCCCGCGCCGAGCGCGGCGAGAAGAACCTCGGCTTCATCTCCGCGGCGGCCAAGTGCTTCGCCTCGGACGTCGCGATGGAGGTGACCACCGACGCCGTGCAGCTGTTCGGTGGCGCCGGTTACACCACCGACTTCCCGGTCGAGCGGATGATGCGCGACGCGAAGATCACCCAGATCTACGAGGGCACCAACCAGATTCAGCGTGTCGTGATGTCGCGCGCGCTGCTCAAGTGAGCTGACGTGTGAGTCCTCCTGTGGCCGGTGAGCGAGCTCACCGGCCACAGGTGTTTACGCTGGGGTCCATGCCCCGATTCCCGCTGAGCGAGCGCTGGTACCGCTGGAGCGCCGATCACGCCGTCGGGATCGACCGCACCGTCGCGGCGTTCTTCGCGCTCATCGGGGTGGCGGCGTCGGTCGGCCTCGGGCCCGTCGACGTGGTGATCGCGTTGGGGCTCACGGTGCCGCTGGCCTGGCGCCGCATCCGGCCGGTCGCGGCCGCCGCGGCGGTGGCGTTCTTCTCGGTGGTGTATCTGATCGTCTCGGGTGATCAGACCAATCTCGTCATGCCCGGCATCTGCGTGCCGATCGCGCTGTACGCGCTCGCGGCATACGGACCGAGGTGGGCGAGCGGATGGGGCCTGGCCGCGGCCATCGTCGGTGTGACCGTGGCGGGCTTCCGGTATTTCGGCGGCGAGCAGTCCACCTGGCAGGCCCACGCGTTCCTGATCGCGTTCCTGATCGTGTACGTCGTCGCGGTGTGGGCGTTCGGCGATCTGCGCCGGGTGCGCAACCAGGAGCTCGAGGGACTCACCGAGCGGGCCCGGCTACTCGAACTGGAGCGGGCGCAGGAGGCGGAGATCGCCGCCATCAACGAGCGCACCCGGATTGCACGGGAGATGCACGACATCGTCGCGCACTCGCTGACCGTCGTGATCGCGCAGGCCGACGGCGGTCGGTACGGCGCGGCCGCCGATCCCGCCGCTGCGGTCACGGCGCTGGAGACCATCTCCCAGACCGGGCGGCAGGCGCTGACGGACATGCGCGCGCTGCTGTCCGTGCTGCGGGAGGACCGGCCGCGTGAGTACTCCTCGACCCCAGGGGTTTCCGATATCGACACGCTGATCGAGGAGGTCCGCAAGGGTGGCCTCGGCGTGCAGCGCACCACGGACGGCGAGCGGCGCGTGCTGTCCACTGGCGCCGAGCTGACGGCGTACCGGATCGTGCAGGAATCGCTGACCAACGTGCTCAAGCACGCGGGACCCGCGGCCAGCGTCGAGGTCACCGAGCGGTGGACCGACGAGGCGCTGGAACTGACTGTCGTCGACGACGGCAGGGGAGCGTCCGGCGCCCTTGTCGCACCGTCCGCGGGCGGTCAGGGTGTGCTCGGGATGCGCGAACGGGCAGAGTTGTACGGCGGCAGCTTCGAGGCCGGACCCGCCCCTGGGGGCGGGTACCGGGTGCACACCGTGCTGCCCTATTCGAGAGGTGAATGACATGGCCGATGCCGCAACGGGTCCGATCCGGATCGCGATCGTCGACGACCAGCAGCTGGTCCGCGCCGGGTTCCGGATGGTGATCGATTCCCAGCCCGACATGAGCGTCGAGGTCGAGGCCTCGGACGGCGAGCAGGCGCTGCGCGAGCTGGCGCGGGTTCCGGTCGACGTGGTCCTGATGGACGTGCAGATGCCGAATCTGGACGGCATCGAGGCCACCCGTCGCCTGACCGCGCTCGAGCACTCGCCGAAGGTGGTGGTGCTCACCACCTTCGACAACGACGAGTACGTGGTGGCCGCGATCTCCGCGGGTGCCAGCGGCTTCCTGCTCAAGGATGCGCAACCGGAGGACCTGCTCGCCGCGCTGCGAACCGTGTACCGAGGCGACGCGGTGATCGCCGCGCGGTCGACCCGTCGGCTGCTCCAGCACGTGGGCCCGATGCTGGCAGGCACGTCGACGGTCGAGCGCCCCCAGCTGCCCGAGGACCTGACACCAAGGGAGGTGGAGGTGCTCGAGGCGATGGCGCACGGATTGTCGAACACCGAGATCGCGGCGAAGTTCTTCGTCTCAGAGGCGACCGTGAAGACGCACGTGGGACGCGTGCTGGCGAAGACGGGCTCGCGGGACCGGGTACAGGCGGTGGTGTTCGCGTACCAGACCGGACTGGTGCAGCCGGAGGATCTGCTCGGCGGGTAGGACAGGGGATGGGCGCTCGTCCTACCCAGGTATGACGCCCTCGCCTCGAGGATCCGTCCGCACGCCGACGCGCCGGGGCGGTGGTCGTTCGTAGCGTCGAGGACATGAATGCACCCACCATCACACGAACCGCCGCGGTCCGCGCCGTCGGCCTGAGCAAGAGCTACGGCGAGGGCGAGGCGGCCGTGCGCGCCCTCGACGGCGTGCACACCGAGTTCATGGGCGCCGCCTTCACCGCGATCATGGGACCCTCGGGGTCGGGCAAGTCCACGCTGATGCACTGCCTGGCAGGCCTCGACACGGCGACGTCCGGTCTGGTGTACCTCGGGGACACCGAGCTGACCGGACTGAGTGACCGCGAGCTGACCGAATTACGCCGTCACCGAATCGGATTCGTGTTCCAGGCCTTCAACCTCCTGCCGGTGCTCACCGCGGAGGAGAACATGCTGCTGCCCATGCGTCTGGGCGGGGTGGACCCGGATCCGGAGTGGATGGCGGAGATCGTCGGACGACTGGGGCTCACCGAACGACTCGGACACCTGCCGCACGAGCTGTCCGGCGGCCAGCAGCAGCGCGTCGCGGTCGCCAGGGCCCTGCTGCCCCGGCCCGACGTCATCTTCGCGGACGAGCCGACGGGAAATCTCGATTCACGCTCGGGCACGGAGGTTCTCGAGTTGCTCCGCTCCAGCGTCCGAGAGTTCGGGCAGACGGTCGTGATGGTCACCCACGACCCGGTGGCGGCATCCTATTCGGACCGGGTGGTGCTGATCGCCGACGGGCGGATCGCCGGTGAGATCGACCGCCCCACCACCGATTCGGTGATCGAGACCATGCGCGAACTCGGGGCAAGGACATGCTGAGGCTCACCCTCGCGCAGGCGCGCGCGCACTTCGGGCGGTACCTGGCCGCCATGCTCGCGGTGCTGATCGCGGTGGCCTTTGTCGTCGCGACCCTGGTGCTCAGTTCGACGGCCACCGCAGGCGTCACCAATTCCCTTGCCGGACAGTATCGGAGCACCGACTTCGTGGTCTCCGATCTCGGGGACGGTCTGCAGGCCCAGCGGGCGGCGGACGCGGTCCGCTCGGTGCCAGGGGTGCGGGCGGTGACCACCGACGTGTCAACCCCGGTGAAGGTGACGGCCCCGGGTTCGGACAAGTCGTTCGGCGCGGCCACCTCGTTGGCCGCGGATGCGGACCTGCGCTGGCAGAAGCTGGCGGACGGCCGCTTCCCGAGTGCGCCGGGTGAGATCGTGGTCGGCTCGAACTCGGACCTGCCCATCGGAACCCGCGTCGCGGTGACGGCCATGGGCGAGAGCACGGGCCCGGATGCCGGCGAGGCAACCGTCGTCGGCACGGTGGACCTCGACGGCACCGCGCAGCGTATGGACGGGGTCTCGGTCTATGCCACCGCGGCCGACATCGAGGCATGGACCGACGGCCAGGCCGCCAGGGAGCTGCGTGTCGCAGGCGGCGACCGTGACGCCGTCGCCGCTGCGGTCCAGCCCGGAGCCACGGTGATCACGGGTGCCGAGAAGGCCGACGAGGTCTCGGCGAGGTTCCTCGGCAGCAGCGACATGCTGCGCAACGTGCTGCTCGCGTTCGGTGCGCTCGCGGTGGTGGTGTCCGGGCTGGTGATCGCCAACACGTTCGCGGTGCTGCTGGCGGCGCGCACCCAGGAGCTGGCGTTGCTCCGCTGCGTCGGCGCGACGAGCGATCAGATTCGCCGCAGCGTCCGAATCGAGTCGCTGGTGGTGGGGCTGGTCGCCTCGCTGGCCGGTCTCGCGACGGGCGTGGCCCTGGCCGCTGCCGTGACCCAGGTCGCCGGTGCGCTCGACGTTCCCATCCCGCTGGACGACCTCGCCGTCTCGCCGGGCGCGCTCGCGGTCGGCCTGCTGGTCGGGGTGGTGGTCACCTACCTGGCGGCGGTCGCTCCGGCGCGGTCGGCAACCGCCGTGTCGCCGCTCGCCGCCCTCACCCCCGCCGAGGCCAAGTCCGAACCGATGGGGGCGTCGCGGTTGCGGCGGTTCGTCGGTGTCGCGGGCCTGGTCGGTGGTGGCGCGATTCTGACAGCGGGTGTGATGGGAAAGCAGGTGCTGGCGGCGGCCGGGGGTGCGCTGGTCTTCTTCGTCGCGGTGGTCCTGCTGTGCCGGTACATCGTGCCACCGGCGGTGGCGGCGTTCGGAAAGGTGCTGGGACGGGTGTCGGGTCCGTTGGGGGAGCTGGCGGCGGGAAACGCGGGCCGCAACCCCCGACGGACCACGGCCACGGCGACGGCGCTGCTGATCGGCGTCTGCGTGACCGCGACCATGATCGTCGGGATCGCGACCGTCAAGGCCAGCGCCCCCAGCGCGCTCGACGAGCAGTTCCCCATCGACATCTCGGTGTCGGGCGAGGCGGGCTCCGCGCTGCCTGCGACGCTGGGCGAGCGGATCGGCGAGGTGGATCGGGTGACTGCGGTGGCGGCCCTCTCGAGCGGCGACGTGACCACCGGTTCCGGGCAGGAGCTGACCGTGATCGGGGTGGATCCGGCGGATGCGGCCGCGGCGCTCCGTGTGTCGATCACGCTGCCGCGGCCCGGCCAGATCGCGGTGTCGCCCGACCAGCTCGAGGAGCTGGGGGCGCGCGCGGGGGAGTCGGTCGACGTCCGCGGTGACGGCACGGCCCGGAGCCTGACGGCGGTGGCCGGAGTGGACGGGCAGCCGCCCCTGATGGTCCGTGCGGACCTGGCGGCGGTGACGGCGAACGCGGCATCGGATGCGCTGTGGGTCCGATTCGCGGATGACCTCACCGACGACGAGATCGCGACCGTGCAGCGGGAGGTCACCGCGCTGGCCACCGACAGCGTGCCGACCGCGGAGATCGGCGGGGCGGTCGCCATGCGGGCGGCACTGAACTCGGTCCTGGACACCATGCTGATGATCGTGGTGGGGCTGCTGTCGGTGGCGATCCTGATCGCGGTCATCGGGGTGGGCAACACGATGGCGCTGTCGGTGATCGAACGCAGGCGCGAGAGCGGTCTGTTGCGGTCGATCGGTGTCACCCGCGCGGGACTGCGAACGATGCTGATCTACGAGGCGGTCCTGGTGTCGGTGGTCGCGTCGGTGCTCGGAGTGGTGCTCGGACTGGCCTTCGGGCTGGCGGGTACGGCCTCGGTGTTCGGTGTCGACGACCTGGTGCTGCCCTCGCTGCCGTGGCCGGAGCTGGCTGCGACGGTGTTGGTCGGCGGGATCGCCGGGGTGATCGCGGCGCTGCTGCCTGCGAGGAGCGCCGCCAGGGTGACGCCCGTCGAGGCGATGGCAGCCTGACCCGGACGAGTACCAGGCGGGACCCGATTTCGCTGCGACGCAAGGCCCGGACCGGTCGACTTCGACCGGTCCGGGCCTCGCGCGGCAGTGTAGGTTCGATAGTCCCCGACCGGTTCTCGCGCGGTAACCGGGTGTCGCCGAAGTGCCTTCTTCCCCTTCGCTTTCCACCAGCGCATGCTGATTGCGGTGACGAAACGGTACCGAGACGGGAGATGGTCATGAAGGTGACGTCGTTTGCGGCGATCGAGAAAGAACTCGACGCCCTACCGGACCCCTGTCAAAGCCGCGCACCTGCGCGAGAACCCGCACACCAACTTCTCCTACTGGGCGCCAGGCAACAATTCCGTGGCGATCGACACGGTCGCGGACTGGGTCGACGACGGCGACACCACACGCAAGGTGTGGGACCTCTATCGCCGGACCAGCCCGCGCGGGGCGGGATACGACCTGGGCAACTTCTGGCGGTCGCCCGATGATCCGGAACTGCACGTGCTGCGCCTGGATCCCTGGCGAATCCAGGTGATCCGGGGGCGGGATCTGCGCAGCCGGATCTGGACGGCGGAGCACGCCGGGGAGCGGCTCAGCGTCGGATCGTGATCTTCTCGGAGGTCATCCGCCTGGTCATCGCGTCGTCGGAGGGGCGCGCGACCTGAACCAGCGACGCGCCGACGGACAGCACGGCGAGCAGACCCTCGATCAGTTCGGTCGCGGTGCCCCACTCGGAGCTCGAGAGCACGCGATCGGCGCGGCCGATGGACTGGGCCGAGGCGGAGTCCGTTGCGGCGGTGAGCACCTCGGCGATCGACAAGCCGTCGAGCGCCGACGATGCGCCGGAGTCCGGACGGAACTGGTCACCGTGCACGCGCACCGAGGTGGCGTAGTCGGTGACGCCGACCGGGAGCCCCTCGGCGGGGCGACCGAACGCGTCGAGCGAGAGCACCGCCACCTCGGACGCGTCCTCGACCTCGGCGAGCCGGTCCGCCGAGACCAGGGCGAGCTCCGCGTCGTCCGCGGGTGCCAGCAGCACCTCGGCGCCGGCCCACCAGCAGCCGAGCAGCACGGCGGCGCTCTGCCAGTGTGCGGGGAGCAGCACACAGATCCTGGCGCCCGGCAGCAGGCCGAACTCGTCACGAATGAGGTTGGCGGTCTTGGCGGCCCAGTTGGCGAGGGTGAGGGCGGACAGTTCGATCCGCTCACCGCTGACGTCGTCGTAGTAGGTGATGCGGGGGCCTGCCGGATCCTGCTGCAGGATCGGATCGAGCAGGGCCGCAGTCAGGTTGGTCACGGATGTGTTCGGATCGGGCACTTCCACCGCCGTTCTCGCTAGTTGACGCACCGCGGGCCCTTGCTCCCGGCGTCGATCGCCGGTCCGGGGGGCGCGGGGGTGGGGCTGGTGCCCATGTCGACGATATCCGAGGTGGGTCCCGCGGCGGAGTCCGAGCCGGGACCGGTGTAGTCGGCGGCGATCAGGACCTTCACGGCGCCCGTGGGCAGCGAGCTGTCGCCGACGATCGTCAGGCCTCCGAGATCCGCCGCAACCGCTTTCGCCGCGTCGGACTCGGGGTCGGCCGCGAGGACGCGGCTCGTGCTCACCGTGGTGCCGGTGTTGTTCCCGACCTCGCCCTGCACGTAGCCCCGCTCGGTCAGTGCCTCCGACACCCGGGAGGCGAGACCTCCGATCCCGCTGTCATTGGACACGTCGACCGTGACCTTCGAGGTGTCGATCGACGGCGGCGCGCTGGCGGTGGTGGCGTCGCTGTCGCTGTCACTGTCGCCCACCAGTCCGGCGACGAAGGTGCGGACGGCCTTCGGGTCCACCTGCACGATCGACTCGCCGTAGTCGGTCATCGCGTTGAGGTCGACGACCGGGATGGTCTGGAACTTGACCTCCCCGCCCGCGAGGCCCTGCAGTTGCCGAGCGAAATCGATGATGTCCCAGTTGTCGTCGAGGACCACCGAACGCTGCACGGCGGAGGTGAGCTGCGCGAGCTTGCCGGGATTGCTCAGCGTCTTGGCATTGAGGACCTCGTGCACCAGCGACGCCATGAACACCTGCTGGCGGACGATGCGGTCGAGGTCGCCGCGCGGGAGGTCGTGCCGCTGCCGGACGAAGGACAACGCGTTCGACCCGCTGAGGGTCTGTTCGCCCGCCGGGAACTTCGCACCGGACATCCACTCGTCGACCGGGTTGTTCAGGCACACGTCGACGCCGCCGACGGCATCGGTGAGCAAAACGAATCCCAGCAATCCCACCTCGCCGTAGTGGTCGACCGTGATGCCGGTGAGGTTGGCGACCGACTTGATCAGGGCCTCGCGGCCCGCCTGGGTTGCCGCCTTGTCGGCCGCGTCCTCGGACTCGCCCTCGTCGAGCAACCGTTGCCGCTCGGTGGCCCGGGTGGCCCCGAAGGCTGCGTTGATCTTCGAACGGCCGATGCCGGGGACCTCGACATACGAGTCACGTGGGATCGAGACGGCCGTCGCCGAGCTGCCGTCGGTCGGCACCCGGATGAGCACGATGGTGTCGGTGTTGTCGGCCTCCGCCTCGCCCGCTCTGAGCGAGGCCAGTTCGTCGGCGGAAAGCGGATTGCCGTGCGCGTCGGTGCGACTGTCGGTGCCGACCATGAGGATGTCCACCGCGCCGTCCTTGCCGCCGTCGCCCAGCTCCAGTCGCGCGGTTGCGAGGTTCGACGCGAGCGCATCGACGCTGCGCCACGCGAATCCGGTGATGAGGAGGACGAGGACCGAAGCGGCGGCGACGGCGATCTGGCCCCGACCGAAGGCGGTACGCCCCGTCGTCGGAGCTTCCTCGTTGTCCGGCACCTGATGCCCCCTAACTCTGCATGTGGTTCACCCCGACCGTGGTCCAGGCTACTGGTGGGGACGCGTGGTTCCTGTGTCCGCGGACCGGCGTGCCAGACTTTCCTCTGTGAGAAAGATCTTTGTGACCGGGGCCGGTGGCCAGCTCGGCACGCAGTTGCTGCGTCGCGGTACCGCGGCAGGTCTGGACGTTGTCGGATTCGGGTCGAGAGACCTCGACATCACCGATGGTGAGGCGGTCGACAGGGTCGTCGAGCCCGGCACCGTCGTCATCAACTGCGCCGCATACACCGCGGTCGATGCGGCCGAATCCGACGAGCAGGCTGCCGAGCGGGTGAACGTGCTCGGGCCGCGGAATCTGGCGTCGGCGACCGCGCGTGTCGGCGCCCGCCTGATCCACGTGTCGACGGATTACGTGTTCGCTGGCGACGCGGACCGACCGTACGAGACCGACGCGGCCACCGGTCCGAGGACCGCATACGGTCGGACCAAGCTCGACGGTGAGCGTGCGGTGCTCGCCGCGGACCCGACGGCCCTGGTGGTACGGACCGCGTGGGTCTACACCGGCATCGGCGCGGATTTCGTGGCCACGATGCGGCGCCTGGAGCGCGAACGCGACACGGTCGACGTGGTCGACGACCAGATCGGGTCGCCGACCTATGCGGGTGACCTCGCCGACGGTTTGTTGCAGCTGGCCGGTTCGCCCGCGGTGCCGGGAGGGGTGCTGCACGCGACGAACTCCGGCCAGGCGAGCTGGTTCGATCTCGCAAGGGCGGTGTTCGCCGGGGTCGGGGCCGACCGGGAGCGGGTGCACCCGTGCACCAGCGCCCAGTTCGTGCGGCCCGCGCCGCGGCCTGCGTACTCGGTGCTGTCGGGGGCGTCATGGGTCGGCGCAGGCCTGACCCCGCTGCGGCCGTGGCAGGAGGCGCTGACGGCGGCCCTGGCGCAGTTGCCGCCGGCCAACGACTAGGGTTGCCGGCGTGAGTTCGCAGCTGGCCGTGGTGACGGTGACCTATTCGCCGGGCAAGCACCTTCAGAGTTTCCTGGACACCCTCGAGGGCGCCACGACCTTGCAGACCCAGGTCATCATGGCCGACAACGGGTCGACGGACGGTGCTCCCGAGGCCGCCCTGGAACAGAATTCGAATGTGCGCCTGCTGCGCACGGGTGGGAACATCGGCTACGGCGGCGCCATCAACCGCGCGGTCGCCGAGCTGGACCCCGATGCCGAGTTCGTGGTGATCGCCAATCCCGATCTCCGCTGGGACGCCGGATCCCTCGACCTGCTGCTCGAAGCGGCACAGCGTTGGCCGCGCGCGGGCGCCCTCGGTCCGATGGTGCTGGAACCGGACGGCAGCGTGTACCCGTCGGCGCGTCAGGTCCCCGGGCTCGTCTCGGGCGCAGGCCACGCTCTCCTCGGCAGCGTCTGGCCGTCCAATCCGTGGACCCAGCGGTACCGCCAGGAGAACGAGCAGGTGTCCGAGCGCCCCGTTGGGTGGCTCTCGGGGTCCTGCCTGCTGGTGCGTCGCGCCGCATTCGACTCGATCAACGGGTTCGACTCCCGGTACTTCATGTACATGGAGGACGTCGACTTCGGCGATCGGCTCGGCCGCGCGGGCTGGCACAACGTGTTCGTGCCCTCGGCGGAGGTGACCCACGCCAAGGGACATGCGGCAGGGCGGCATCCCGAGCTGATGCTGCCTGCACATCACCAGAGCGCCTACCGCTTCCAGGCCGATCGGCATCCGCATTGGTGGCAGGCGCCGCTCCGGTGGGCGCTGCGCGGCGGTCTCGCGGTGCGGTCGAAGGTGGCCGTCGCGGCGGCGGTACGGAACAGGGCGAAGAACGAGGGGACTGCAGACGATGGTGAATGACCAAGTGGCGAGCGAACCGAACGTGGACGCGGTGGTTCTCGTCGGAGGCAAGGGCACCAGGCTGCGGCCGCTGACGCTCTCGGCGCCGAAGCCCATGCTGCCGACGGCGGGTCTGCCCTTCCTGCAGCACCTGCTGGCGCGCATCGGCGCGGCCGGGATCAAGCACGTCGTGCTCGGTACCTCGTTCAAGGCCGAGGTCTTCGAGGAGTACTTCGGCGACGGGTCGTCGATGGGTCTTGAGATCGAGTACGTCACCGAGACCGAGCCGCTCGGCACCGGCGGCGGTATCAGGAACGTGCTGCCCAAGCTTCGCGCGGACAACGTGATCGTCTTCAACGGCGACGTGCTCGGCGGCACCGACCTGCGGGCCGTGCTGGACACGCACCGCACCACCGAGGCGGACGTGACCATGCACCTGGTCCGGGTGGGGGATCCGCGCGCCTTCGGTTGCGTGCCGACCGACGAGGACGGCCGCGTCACGGACTTCCTCGAGAAGACCCAGGATCCGCCGACCGACCAGATCAACGCCGGTTGCTACGTCTTCAAACGCGAGATCATCGAGAAGATCCCCGCCGGGCGTCCGGTCTCGGTGGAGCGCGAGGTGTTCCCCGGGCTGTTGGCCGAGGGTCGACGCGTCTTCGGGCATGTCGATGCGGCGTACTGGCGCGACATGGGCACGCCGGAGGACTTCGTCCGTGGGTCCGCGGATCTGGTGCGCGGCATCGCGCCCTCGCCCGCGCTGGACGGCCCGCGGGGAGAGTCGCTGGTGCACCCGGGCGCGGGCATCGCGCCCGGAGCGCTGCTGATCGGCGGCACGGTCGTCGGACGCGGCGCGGAGATCGGCGCGGGTGCGCGGCTCGACGGTGCGGTCGTCTTCGACGGCGCGGTCATCGAGGCGGGCGCGACGGTGGAGCGTTCGATCGTCGGATTCGGCGCCCGGATCGGTCCGCGTGCGCTGGTGCGCGATGCGGTGATCGGGGACGGCGCGGACGTCGGTGCCCGCTGCGAACTGTTGCGTGGCGCACGGGTGTGGCCGGGTGTGGCCCTGCCCGACGGCGGGGTGCGGTTCTCCACCGACGTGTGACCCCAGCCCGGTGTGAGCTGGCCCATGGTGGCAAAATCTATGCGATGAATTCGCCGGAACCTGTCTTCAATCGCTACGTCGCCCTCGGGGATTCGTTCACGGAGGGACTCGGCGATCACGACCCGGATCGGCCGAACGGCCTGCGCGGCTGGGCGGATCGTGTCGCCGAGCAGCTAGCGGCGAAGAGCAAGGATTTCCGCTACGCCAACCTCGCGGTCCGCGGCAAGCTGCTCGGGCAGATCATCGACGAACAGGTCGATCAGGCGCTGGCTCTCGGCCCGGATCTGGTCACGATCTATGGCGGCGGGAACGACCTGTTGCGCCCGTCGGTGGACATCGACGCGATGGTGGACCGCTACGACGAGGCGATCGGCAAGCTCACCGCGAGCGGGGCCACGGTCGCGATGTGGACCGCATACGACGCCGGGTGGTCGGCGGTGTTCGGCAAGGTCCGCGGCCGCACCGCGATCTACAACGAACTGGTGCGCGAGGTCGCGGACCGGCACGGCGCGGTGGTGGTCGACTTCTGGCGGTTCGACGGCTACGACGACGAACGGATGTGGGACTGGGACCGCCTGCACATGTCGACTGCCGGGCACCAGCGGATGGCGGTCGAGACCCTCGACGCGCTGGGTGTCGGTCATGCGCTTGAGGCCCCCGACCTGGGTCCGGCGCCGGAACTGAGCAAGGCCGAGCGGCGTCGGGTGAACTACATCTGGACCAAGGATTTCGTCGGTCCGTGGATCGGGCGGCGGCTGACCGGAAAGTCGTCCGGCGACACCGTGCCGGCGAGAAGGCCTGTGCTGGAGCCGATATCCGCGGAGGCCTAGCCCACCTTCGGCGATGTGGCTGCGGTCGGGGGCCCGCTCAGCGCAGCGCGGCCAGCTCCACCAGATGATCGATCGTGTCGCGCTCCGCCGACTCCGGCAGCGCGTCAACTGGCCACCAGCGCAGATCGGTCGACTCGTCGCTGACGACGATCGGTGCATCGTTCTCCGCCCAGACGAGGAACCGCAGATCGAGATGCCGTGTCGGCACGCCCAGCGAGCACGTGATGGGGTGCGTGTGCGCGGACAGCAGGACCGGGTCGATCCGCAGGCCCTCGATGCCGGACTCCTCTGTTGCCTCGCGCAGCGCCGCGTCGACGACCGTCTCGTCGGCCGCCTCGCAGTGGCCGCCGAGCTGGATCCAGCGCCCGACCCTTGGATGCAGGGTCAGCAGCACCTGCCGTCCGTCCTCGCTCAGGACCAGGGACGACGCGGTGATATGGCCGGGGGCGTGCTCGCGCAGGCAGCCGAGCGGCGCTGAGTCGAGGAACGCCAGCATGGTGTGCCGCAGCGACTCGTCGGCCGCGTTCGGGGTCCGCCAGCCCAGCAACGCCTCGCGCGCCGAACGATGCAGGGACTGTGCGCTCACATTTCCACCAGCAGGTCGCCGGGATCGTTCGGCACGCGCGGCACGAGGGGCTCGAGCGGATGACCGACGGCGATGGCGCCGAGGGCCTGCCAGTCCGCCCGCAGGCCGAGTTCGGCACGCACGAGGTCCGCCGCGAAGATGGTCGACCCGATCCAGCAGCTGCCGATTCCCTTGGTGGCCAACGACACCAGCAGCCCCTGCACGGCCGCGCCTGCGGCGACGGTGAACATTGTCTGTTCGGCCCCCGTCCTGGCCTCGTCGGGATAGCTGTGCGCGCCCTCGGGCACGCAGAACGGGATCACCAGCTCCGGCGCATCGAACAGGATGTTGCCCCGGTCGAGCCGTGCATTGATCTTCTCCAGGCTCAGCCCGTCCGCGGTGAGATCCGAGCGCCACTGCTCCCGCATCGCGTTCAGCAGTCGCCTGCGGGTCGCGGCCGTGCGGATCCACACGAAACGCACGGGTCGGGTGTGGTGCGGCGCCGGCGCCGTCAGGGCCTCCGCGATCGCCTCCCGAAGGGCCTGCGGATCAATCGATTCGGAGGAGAACTCGCGCACCGAGCGACGCAGCAGCAGGGCCTCGTTCCGGCCCCGCTCCAGTGCCTCGCCGGAGCCGAGCCAGAACAGGTCTTCCTCGCCCGGCCGCACCAGATTCCGTGCCACCGAACCGTCGTCCTCGAACTCGAACCCGCGGACCACGGCGATCGGCACGCTCCCGACCTTGCCCTTCACCAGATCGCCTGCCGCGGCGAGCTCGTCCGCGACCGCGACCTCCGTCACGTAGAGCTCGTTGCCCTGGGCGTCGACGGATCCGGCGTAGCCGTGCAGCACGGGCAGACCGGACGCGCCGATCGCGGCGTCCGTCTGCCCGACCCGCCACGCTCGTCCCATGGTGTCGGTGATGACCACTGCGACACTGACGCCGAGCAGTTCGGCCAACCGTTCACGCAATTGCCGGGCGCTCGCGTCTGGATCCTCCGGCAGCAGAGCCAGTTCGGCCGGGTCCACGTTCGAACCGTCGATGCCCGACGCCGCCTGGATGATGCCCAGTCTGTTCTCGGTGATCAGGGTGCGGCCCTTGCGGGCGACGACCCGGACCGCTTCCTGGTCCACCAGGCGCCGGCGAACGGCATCGCGTTCGTCGGGATCGGTTGGAGAGGCCACGATCCGGCCCTCGACCTTGGATACGACCTTGCTCGTCACGACCAGTACGTCGCCGTCGACCAGCCACGGCGCCTGCGCCGCGATCGCGGCGGCCAGGTCATCGCCCGGTCGGAACTCGGGAAGTCCTGGCACGGGAAGGATCTCGATGGAACCGCCGGCTCCGTGATCGCCGATCACACCGTGACCCCGGCCAGGCGCAGCGCGGCGCGCGCCATCTCGGCTGTCGTCTCCGGATCGGTCATCAGCAGCGGGACCGCCTCGACCTGCACCCCGGGGACCTGCGCGGTGTCGGTCTCGTGGACCAGCCAGCCGTCGAGGATCCCGGTGTCCGAGCGGGCGCCGTAGTAGCGGCCGATCGCCTCGGCGGTGGTCTCCACCCCGATCACCTCCAGGCATTCGTCGGCCATGCCGCGCAACGGCTTTCCGTCGATGACGGGGGACAAGCCGACGACCTTCGCCTTGCCGGTTCGCAGCGCGCCCCTGATCCCGGGCACCGCGAGGACGGCGCCGACGCTCACCACCGGGTTGGACGGTGCCAGGAGCACCGCGTCCGCATTCTCGATCGCGTCGATGACCCCTGGAGCCGGGGTGGCCTTGTCGGCGCCGACGTGCACGAAGCTGTGCGTCGGGACCTGGGCGCGGTGGCGGACCCACCATTCCTGGAAGTGGATCGCCCGCTGTTCGCCGTCGGCCGGATCGGTGATGACCACATGTGTTTCGCTGCGGTCATCGGTCACCGGGAGCAGTCGCACCCCTGGTTGCCAGCGATTGCACAGTGCCTCGGTGACCGCCGACAGCGGGTACCCGGTACGCAGCATCTGGGTCCGGATGAGGTGCGTGGCGATGTCGCGGTCGCCGAGGCCGAACCAGTCCGGCTTCGCGCCGTAGGCCGCGAGTTCCTCTTTCGCGTTCCAGGTTTCGCCGACATGACCCCAACCCCGCTCGGGGTCGATGCCGCCGCCCAGCGTGTACATGCAGGTGTCCAGGTCGGGACAGATGCGCAGACCGTGCATCCAGACGTCGTCGCCGACATTCACGACCGCGGTGATCTCGTGTGCGCCCGCGGCATCCGATTTCTCGAGCAGGCTCCGCACACCTTGCAGGAAACGGGCTCCACCGACGCCGCCGACCAATACTGTGACTCTCACAGCTCAAGAGCCTAGGCGCCTCGCGCCGGTGCGGCGGACTTGCACCGGCAGATCGGGGACAGCCGGTGCGACACGCTCGTGACGCGCACGAATGCGCCGTCGAGGCGATTCCGCCGCGTGTGGTGGTAAGGGGAATTGCCCAACAGCTTGACCCCAGCGCTCGGTGCCGTGTCTAATCACAGGTATGTCATTCCACCTTCGCCACCCGAGATCAGTTGTGGCGAACCTTGATTCGAACGTTCGTTCGGAGTGGATGACATTGTCGGGGAACGAAAGTGACCGGAATTTTCTGCGCAATCCAAGGTGAGGAGGCGGAACGATGCCCAACCAGTACGAGGGATCACGACTTCTGAGCGCGCTTGATTACGAACCGCAGACCGATTTCACAGCGAACGCAGTGGAGGGTGTTGGCGAACTTTTGGGGGAGAGGGAGCCGGTACGGCCTCAGCTGAGCCTGGTCACCGGATTTGATGAGATGTTCGAGAACATCGAAGATCAGTGGCAGGAGCGCGCCCTGTGTGCGCAGACCGATCCCGAGGCGTTCTTCCCCGAGAAGGGCGGCTCGACCCGCGAGGCCAAGCGAATCTGCCTCGGTTGCGAGGTTCGCGACGAGTGCCTCGAGTACGCGCTCTCCAATGACGAGCGATTCGGCATCTGGGGCGGGCTCTCGGAGCGCGAGCGTCGTCGGCTCAAGCGGGGAATCATCTAGAGCCGAATCGTTTAGGGCTCAAGTACTTTCAGTCCTCCGGCTCGCCACCTAGCTCCGGGTCGATGACTTCGGGGTCGACCCCGAGGTAGGTGGCGACCTGCCGGACCAACACCTCGTTCAGCAGATCGACGAGGTCTTCCTGACGCTTGGCGCGCAATTCGAGGGGTCGGCGGAACAGGACCAGTCGCGCTCTTGTCGCGGCGCCGTGCCGGTCCACGCCGGCCGGTACCAGTCGCGAGAGCGGCACCGGTCCCTCCGCCACCACCTCCGGCGGCCAGGTGACCGAATCGGGGTCGAGCGCGCGGATCTTCGGCACCTCGTCGACGGCGATGTCGAGCTTGGTGATCCGCTCGTGCCAGCGGGCGTCGATCGGGGCGAACGCCTCCAGGACCAGCATGTCGAACTTCTCCGCCCTGCTGCGCCATGCGGGCACGCTCACCGGGAGCACTGGTCCGCGGATCCCGCGTCCCCGTCGAGCGGCCGATCGGGAGGTCAACGGTCGTCCGTGTCGGGCTCTGCGCATGAAGGTCAATCCTACCGACACCCATCGGCTTCCGGTGTGTCCGAGTAGGAGCCTGCGGGTCCGCCAGCTACCCTCATCTGCGTGAGAGCACTGCGTCGATGCTGCCGGCCTGGGTGTAAGAACCCCGCCGTTGCGACGCTGACGTATGTCTATTCGGACTCGACGGCAGTGGTCGGTCCGCTCGCCACCGTCGACGAACCGCATTCCTGGGACCTGTGCGAGACGCACGCCTCCCGGATCACCGCGCCGAAGGGCTGGGAGCTGGTCCGCTACGAGGGCGGTTTCTCCACCAGCACCCCGGACGAGGACGACCTCACGGCACTCGCCGAGGCCGTCCGCGAGGCCGGCATGCCCGAGCGCGGATCCGTCGATTCCGCGTCGTCGGGTTCGGTGGACACGGTGCACGCGCCCGTCCAGGCCCCGCGCACCGGTCGTCGCGGGCATCTGCGGGTTCTGCCAGATCCCACGAACTGACCCGCGCGGCACCCGGCACTAGGCTGGCGGTGCACCGATCAAGACCGTCCCCGAACGCAGGAGTTATCGCAGTGTCACGTCCCGCCGAATCCGTCCATGCCGTCATCAAGGCATACGACGTCCGCGGGGTGGTGGGCGAACAGATCGATGTCGACTTCGTGCGTGATGTCGGCGGGGCGTTTGCGCGCCTGGTCCGCGATGACGCCGGCCGCGTGGTCATCGGTTACGACATGCGGGAGTCGTCGCCGGAGCTCGCGAACGCCTTCGCGGAAGGTGTGACGGCCCAGGGGCTCGACGTCGTCCTGATCGGCCTCGCCTCCACCGATCAGCTGTATTTCGCGTCCGGACTGCTCGATTGCCCGGGTGCCATGTTCACGGCGAGCCACAACCCGGCGAAGTACAACGGGATCAAGCTGTGCCGCGCCGGTGCCAAGCCGGTCGGTCAGGACACCGGGCTGGCGACGATCTCGGCAGAGGTCATCGCGGGCGTGCCCGGCTTCGACGGCGAGGCCGGGTCGGTCAGCGAGCAGGACGTGCTGACGGAGTACGCCGACTTCGTCCGCGGACTCGTTGACCTGTCGTCCATGAAGCCGATGTCGGTCGCGGTGGACGCGGGCAACGGCATGGGCGGGCACACCGTCCCCGCGGTGTTCGAACCGCTGCCGCTGTCGGTGGATCCGATGTACTTCGAGCTCGACGGGAACTTCCCGAACCACGAGGCCAACCCGCTCGACCCGAAGAACCTGGTGGACCTGCAGGATCGGGTCCGGCAGACCGGCGCGGACATCGGCCTCGCGTTCGACGGTGACGCGGACCGCTGCTTCGTCGTCGACGAGCTCGGCAACCCGGTGTCGCCGTCCGCCGTGACCGCGCTGGTCGCGGAGCGGGAACTCACCAAGGAGCCCGGCGCCACGATCATCCACAACCTGATCACCTCCAGGGCGGTGCCCGAGCTGGTGACCGAGCTCGGCGGCACCCCCGTCCGAACCAGGGTCGGGCACTCGTTCATCAAGCAGCAGATGGCGGAGACCGGGGCGATCTTCGGCGGCGAGCACTCGGCGCACTACTACTTCCGCGACTTCTGGGGCGCCGACTCCGGCATGCTCGCCGCGCTGCACGTGCTCGCGGCGCTGGGTGAGCAGGATCGCCCGCTGTCCGACCTGATGAAGAGCTACGAGCGCTACGAGGCCTCCGGCGAGATCAACTCGACGGTCGCGGACGCCGCCGAACGGACCGCCGCCGTCCTCGCCGCCTTCTCGGGCCGCACGAAGTCCGTCGACCGTCTCGACGGCGTCACGGTCAACCTCGGTCATGGCGCGTGGTTCAACCTGCGCGCCTCGAACACCGAGCCCCTGTTGCGGCTGAACGTGGAGGCGCGGACGGTGGAAGAGGTCGATGCGCTGGTGGCTGAGATACTTGGTGTCGTGCGCGCCTAGCGGACACGGGAACAGCCGTAGAATTCTTGCCCCGGGCAGAGCGAGAGAGGAAGGACGCCATGACGGCTCCGTCACACCTTCTCGACCTCGATGATTCCGCAAGCATCACCGCAGCCGATTCCGAGGGATCGCTGCGGTCCGCCGCGCTCGGTGGGGCGCAGGTGCGGGCCACCGCGGAGACGGTCGGCGAGGGTGCCCTCGATCGGATCAGGGACCTTCGCCCGCGCAGCATCGTCCTGGTGACCGGCGGTGGCCGCGCAGGCCGGGCCGCGTCGGTGCTCACCAGTGCGCTCGGCGCGCGGATCGGCGTGCCGATCCTGCATCTGCCCGCGGTCCCGCCGTGGGTCGGCTCGCTCGATGTCGTCGTCGTGGCGGGCGAGGACGCGGGGGATCCACGGTTGCTGGCCGCGGTCGACTCGGCGCTGCGCCGTGGCGCCGAGGTGGTGATCGCCGCGCCGGACGAGGGGCCGCTCCGAGCCGCGGGGGCCGGTCGGGCGATGCAGCTGCCGCCGCGCCTTCGCGTCGCCGACCAGCACGGGTTCCTGCGATACCTGTCCGCCGGTCTCGCGGTGCTGACCGTTCTCGGACCGTCGCGCACCGACAACCTGCTTCCCGACCTGCACGAGCTCGCCGACGCGGTGGACGCGGAGGCGCTGCGCGGTCACCCGGCCAACGAGGTGTTCCACAATCCCGCGAAGTCGCTGGCGGTGCGCATGCGTGGACGCCGGGTGGTGCTCGCGGGCGACGGCCCGTCCACCAGTGCGCTCGCGCGGCACGGAGCCGAGGTGCTCATGCGTACCGCGGGCGCGGTGGTCGCGGCGGCCGACCTCGGTGATGTGGTGGCCTCGGCCACACGATTCGCGTCCGGCGGATCCGCCGCGCAGGCCGCTGGATACGATCCGATCTTCCATGACGAGGAACTCGACGGTCCGCCACCGAGCAATCCGGTGCGGGTCTTCGTGCTGTCGAGCGCGGCCGCCAAGGTCACGGCATCACGCCGGATCGCGGTCCTGCCGGATGCCGAGCTGGTACTCGCCGTGGAGGACGACGAAGACATCGACAAGGGGGGCCGGGAGATGGCTGGGGAGCGCACCGAGATCGAGCAGCTGGCGGTGGTGGCCGTACGCCTCGAGATGGCCGCGGCCTATCTGCAGTTGATCGGCGGTAGCTAGTGCAGTTGCTTGAAGGCGCGCTGCGCACCTACGCCTGGGGCTCGCGCACCGCGATCGCCGAACTGTGCGGCAGGCCCGTGCCGTCGAACCATCCGGAGGCCGAGGTCTGGCTGGGCGCCCATCCGGCCGACCCGGCACGTCTGCTCGGCGGTGCGGACCCGGTCTCGCTGCTCGAGGCGGTCGACGCCGACCCGGCCGGCCAGCTCGGTGACCGGGCGCGGGCCGAGTTCGGCGACCGGTTGCCGTTCCTGCTCAAGCTGCTCGCGGCCGAGGAACCGCTGTCGCTGCAGGCCCACCCGAGTGCCGTTCAGGCCAAGGAGGGCTTCCAGCGCGAGGAGTCCGCGGGGATCCCGCTCGACTCGCCGGTGCGCAACTATCGCGACGACAGTCACAAGCCGGAACTGGTGGTGGCCCTGACCCGGTTCGAGGTGCTCGCCGGGTTCCGGGATCCGCATCGGACCGTCGAGTTGCTCAGGGCCCTCGAGGTGCCTGCGCTCGACCACTACATCGCTCTCCTTGCGGGACAGCCCGATTCGTCGGGACTGCGGGCGCTGTTCACCACCTGGATCACGCTGCCGCCGCCCGCGCTCGAAGCGCTGCTCCCGCAGATTCTCGAGGGTTGTGTGCGTTACCTGTCGGGTGGGCCCGGCACGCGGCCGTACACCGCGGAACTGCGGACCGTGCTCGGCCTCGGTGAGTCCTACCCGGGCGACGCGGGCGTGCTGGCCTCGCTGTTGTTGAACCGGATCACCCTGCAGCCGGGTGAGGGTCTCTACGTCGCGGCCGGAAACCTGCATGCGTACCTGCACGGGCTCGCCGTCGAGGTGATGGCGAACTCGGACAACGTGTTGCGTGGCGGGCTCACCCCCAAACACGTCGACGTGCCGGAGCTGTTGCGGGTGCTCGACTTCGAGCCGCTCACCGGTCCGGTGCTGACGCCGTCCGCGCTCCCCGGTACCGCTACTGTCGTCTACGAGACGCCCGCCCCCGAGTTCGCGCTGACCCGGGTGGACCTGGACCGGTCCGGCGATCGGCACCCCGCCTCGGTGGAGTTCGCACTCGCCGGTCCGCGGATACTGTTGTGCACCTCCGGATCGGTCACCCTTCGGAGCGGCGGAACGACCCTTGAGCTCGAGCAGGGCAGCGCGGCGTGGGTCGCGGCCTCGGATCCGGAGCTCGTGGCCGTCGCCAGGACCGCGACCGCGCAGGTGTTCAGCGCCGCAGTCGGGTGAACACCCGGCGCCGGCCTCGCGACCGGCGCGCCAGGGCGGCGAAACTCGTGTGAGGCGTGCCCGGCGCAATAGGCTTGCCGCATTCCCTCACGAGGAGGCAGCGATGGGATCCGGGATTTTCAGAACGAAGTCGGTCGAGCAGTCGATCGCGGACACCGACGAGCCGGACAGCAAGCTCCGGAAGGATCTGACGGCCTGGGACCTGACGGTCTTCGGCGTCGCGGTGGTGGTCGGTGCGGGCATCTTCACGCTGACCGCGCGCACCGCGGGCAACGTCGCAGGGCCCTCGGTCTCACTCGCGTTCGTGCTCGCCGCCATCGCGTGCGGCCTGGCCGCGCTGTGTTACGCGGAATTCGCCTCGACAGTCCCGGTCGCGGGCAGCGCGTACACCTTCTCCTACGCCACCTTCGGCGAGTTCATCGCGTGGATCATCGGCTGGGATCTGATCCTGGAATTCGCCCTGGCCGCCTCGGTGGTGGCCAAGGGGTGGTCGCTGTACCTCGGCAACGTGATCGGCGCCGAGGGATCGACCGTCGTCGAATTGGGGCCGGTCGACTTCGACTGGGGCTCGGTGCTGCTGATCGCGGCGCTGACGGTGATCCTGGCGACCGGGACGAAGCTGTCGTCCCGGGTCTCCGCCGTCATCACCGGGATCAAGGTGGGTGTCGTCCTGCTGGTGATCGTGGTCGGTGCGTTCTACATCAGCAAGGACAACTACTCGCCGTACATCCCGCCGTCGGAGCCCGGTGACACCGGCGAGGGCATCCACCAGTCGCTCTTCTCCTACCTCACGGGCGCGGGCGGCAGCACCTATGGCTGGTACGGCCTGCTCGCCGCCTCCAGCCTGGTCTTCTTTGCGTTCATCGGATTCGACGTCGTGGCCACCACGGCAGAGGAGACGAAGAATCCGCAGAAGTCGTTGCCGAGGGGCATCCTCGGATCGCTGGCCATCGTCACCGTCCTGTACGTCGCGGTGACCCTGGTGCTCACCGGAATGGTCAAGTACACCGATCTCGCGGGGGAGAACTCGACCCTGGCAACGGCATTCGAGATCCACGGAATCACCTGGGCTCAGTGGGTGATCAACCTGGGCGCCCTCGCCGGTCTCACCACGGTCGTCCTGGTGATGTTGCTCGGTCAGACCCGGGTGCTGTTCGCGATGTCCCGGGACGGACTGATGCCGAGGAAGCTGGCGCACACCGGCCCGCACGGGACCCCGGTGCGGATCACCGTCATCGTCGGCGTGGTCTCGGCCGTGCTGGCCGGTTTCTTCCCGATGGGCACGCTCGAGGAGATGGTCAACATCGGCACCCTCTTCGCGTTCGTGCTCGTGTGTGTCGGGGTGATCATCCTGCGTCGCACGCGGCCCGACCTGCCTCGCGGCTTCAAGGTGCCGCTGGTGCCGGTGGTCCCGATCCTCGCGGTGCTCGCCTGCCTGTGGCTGATGCTCAACCTGTCGGTGGAGACCTGGATCCGCTTCGTCGTCTGGATGGCCATCGGCATCGTCGTCTACTTCCTGTACGGATACCGGCATTCGATGGTGGGCCTACGGGCCACCCCGAAGCCGGGAGTGGAGGCCGAGGCGCTCGGTCACCTCGGCGGCCCCGAGGGGCCTGGCGGGGTCGGGCTCTGACCCTGGCCGACTAGGCTGACCTCTCGTGCTGCGCGCCCGACCGCTCGACCCCGTTGGCCGGGCGTTCCGGACGGCACGCACCTTGCCCGCGCCGGTGCGCCTGATCCTCGTCTCGATGATCCTGTTCAACATCGGCTTCTACCTGGTCGTCCCCTTCCTCGCGGTGCACCTGGCCCAGGACCTGCACCTGGCGGGCTGGGCGATCGGCCTCGTCCTCGGGCTGCGGACGTTCAGTCAGCAGGGCATGTTCTTCGTCGGTGGCAGCCTGGCCGACAGGTTCGGCGTGCGGCCGATGGTGTTGCTGGGCATCGCGATCCGCGTGGTCGGGTTCGTGGTGCTCGGCGTCGCGTCGACGCTGGCCGCGATGATCGTCGGCGTGGTCCTGGTGGGGTTGGCCGCGGCGCTGTTCGCCCCTGCGGTCGAGGCCGCGAACGCCGCCTACGGGAGGGGGCTGGAGGAGGCCGGGGTGATCCGGCGTACCGAACTGTTCGGTATCGAGCAGATGTGCAGCCGACTGGGCACGGTGGTCGGGCCTGCCCTCGGGGCGCTGCTGCTCGGGGTGCCCTTCGAGTGGACCGCGGTGTCCGCCGCGGTCCTGTTCGCGGGTCTGGGCGTGATGTTCGCGCGCTGGCTGCCCGCGGACGCGTCGACCTCCCACGACCGGGCGGGGTCCTCGAGTCTGCATGAGGTCTGGCGATCGGTCCTCGCGAACCGCGGGTTTCTCGTCTTCGTGGCGCTGTGCGGTGTGCAACTGCTCGCCTACAACCAGCTCTACCTGATGCTGCCCGAACAGCTGGAGCGGGCGACCGGATCGCAGGCCGCGCTCGGGTGGTTCTTCACGGGTTCCGCGGTGCTGGTGATCGTCGGGCAGGCGCCGATGGTGGCCCTTGCGAACCGGCTCGGTCACCGGGCCGCGATCACGCTCGGCATGGCCACCATCGCCGCGTCGTTCGTCTTCCCTGTGGTCGCGCCGGGGCCGGCCGGGCTGGCGTCGTGGGTGGTGGCGCTGCACCTGGGGCAGATGCTGATGGTGCCCCCGATGCGCGACACCATCGGCGTCCTCGCGGGCGAGCGCAACCTGGGCTCGCATTTCGGGATGCTCAACACCGTCGGTGGAATGCTGACCCTTCTCGGTTCACTCGGGGTCGGCGTGCTCTACGACGGGGTCGACGATGGCAACCTGTCCGCGGCCGCGCCCTGGTGGACGCTGGCCGCGGTGGTCGCCGCCGCGGCGGTCGGGATCTGGTGGTGGATGTCCCGGGCGCGGGTCAGCCGATCGATGTCCGGCTGATCCGTTCGAGCAGGTCGTCGACCACGAACGGAATCGTCAGCGGGTTCGGCATGGACACGGCATCGCTGGTCACAGCATCGAGCCCGACCATGCGTCCGCTCCGCACCACGTCCAGTGCGGTGAAGGTCGGCAGCGCGTTCAGCCGCTCACTCGAGGCGTCGTAGTTGTCGATCACCAGCAGGTCCGCCTCGAGAAGGGCGAGGTTCTCCGCCGACACGTCGGTGTAGAGCGCGTCACCGAATCGGTCGCGCAACTGCGCGGGCATCGTGAAGCCGAGCTCGGTGAGCATCTGGCCGCGCGCGGAGGTCGGGCTGTAGACCCGGAACGTGTCGTTGGGCATGGCACGCACGAGGATCGCGGACCTGCCTGCGAACTGCGGGTTGTCGGCGCGGGCGGCGGCGAAGGCGTTCTCGACGGACGCGATCCGTTCGGCTGCGGCCTGCGGGCGTCCGACGGCCGCGCCGATCCGGGTGGTCACGTCCTGCCAGGGCAGCATCCAGTCGGTCTGGTCGGGGGCGTGCAGCACGGTCGGCGCGATGGCGCCGAGCTTGCGGTACTCGTCCTCGTCGATGGCGTTGTTCACCGCGAGGATCAGGTCGGGTGCCGCCGCGGCGACCGCCTCGACGTCGAAGTCGGCGACGGCGTTGGCCAGGACCGGGGGCCCGGCGGCCCCGTCGAGACTCGGCTGGGCCCATGCCCCGATGCCGGTGTCGACCGACCCCTTCCATGCTGGGACGAGGACCGGGGTGATGCCGAGGGAGAGCAGGACATCGGTGTCGCCGATGCCGACTGCGGCGATCCGCTGGGGGGTCTCGCTGATCGTGGTCGACCCGTATGCGTGCTCGAGGGTGACCGGCAGTTCGCCGGGTTCGGCGCTCGCTGCGCCCCCGGCGCCGGACGGTTCATCGGACTGCCCGCTGCAACCGATTGCGATTCCGGCGACGGCCACGAGGCCGATGGACAGGATGGCTCGACGGTTCATGGCTGACGCCACGCCGCACCTCTTTCTCTCAAGAATGTTGGTAAACCTCACCTTAGTTCGTGTACAAATCAGACGATTTGTATAGACACGAGACGCAATGTGGCATATCGTCCATATCTACGTGGTTCACCTCACAGTCGTGGGCCCCGCCGCAGAGGAGGCAGTCGTGGCAATGCAGGTCGATCCGGGGGCGCAGGCACCCGCCGAGCAGTGGCGAGACAAGAAGCGGCATCTGTGGCTGCTGGGGCTGATCCCGCCGACCGCCGTCTTCCTCGCGGCCGCA
This sequence comes from Rhodococcus sp. UNC363MFTsu5.1, assembly GCF_000686785.1. Lineage (NCBI taxonomy): Bacteria > Bacillati > Actinomycetota > Actinomycetes > Mycobacteriales > Nocardiaceae > Rhodococcus > Rhodococcus sp. UNC363MFTsu5.1. The sequence goes on along the minus strand of NZ_JMLO01000003.1, from coordinate 135,246 downwards.
CTGGTCTGGGGGTTCAACAACCTGGGCTGGTCCGCGGTCTCGCCGGTGTGGTGGTGGATCGGGCCGATCCTCGTGTACGGGCTGCTGCCGGTGCTCGATATCTTCTTCGGGCCGGACGGGCAGAACCCGCCCGAGGAGGTGATGGAGCAGCTCGAGAACGACAAGTACTATCGGTACTGCACGTACGTCTACATCCCGTTCCAGCTCGCGAGCCTGGTGTTCGCCTGCTACCTCTGGACCGCGGACAACCTCGCCTGGCTCGGCATCGAGGGCGGGCTGGGGCTCGCCTCCAAGATCGGACTCGCACTCAGCATCGGCGTGATGGGCGGAATCGGTATCAACACCGCCCACGAGCTCGGCCACAAGAAGGACGAACTCGAGCGGTGGCTGTCCAAGATCACCCTGGCCCAGACCTTTTACGGGCACTTCTACATCGAGCACAACCGCGGCCACCACGTCCGCGTGTCCACCCCGGAGGATCCGGCCAGTGCCCGATTCGGCGAGACCTTCTGGTCCTTCCTGCCGCGCAGCGTGTGGGGCAGCCTGAAGTCATCGTGGGAGCTCGAGAAGACCCGCATGGAGCGCCTCGGCAAGAGCACGTGGAGCATCCAGAACGATGTGCTCAACGCCTGGCTGATGTCGGTCGTCCTGTACGTCGCGCTCGTCGCCGGGTTCGGCTGGGAGGTGCTGCCCTTCCTGCTGCTGCAGGCTGTCTATGGCTTCTCGCTGCTGGAGACCGTGAACTACCTCGAGCACTATGGACTGCTTCGTCAGAAGACCGCGAGCGGCCGCTACGAGCGCTGCGCCCCTGTGCACAGCTGGAACTCGGATCACATCTGCACCAACATTTTCCTGTACCACCTGCAGCGGCACAGCGACCATCACGCGAACCCGACGCGGCGCTACCAGACGCTGCGCAGCATGGACGGCGCGCCGAACCTGCCGAGCGGATACGCCAGCATGATCTCCCTCGCGTACTTCCCGCCGGTCTGGCGCAAGGTGATGGACAAGCGCGTCCTCGACCACTACGACGGCGACATCACCCGGGTGAACGTCCAGCCCGCCAAGCGTGAGCGGATCCTCGCCCGCTACGGGGCGGCGTGATCATGGCTGCCTACCAGTGCCCGGTGTGTGACTACGTCTACGACGAATTGAAAGGTGCTCCGAGAGAAGGATTCCCGGCCGGCACCGCATGGGACTCGGTTCCCGACGACTGGTGCTGCCCGGACTGTGGAGTGCGGGAGAAGATCGACTTCGAGAGGACTGCGTGATGAAGCTCTACCGCTGTGTCCAGTGTGGGTTCGAGTACGACGAGGAGCTGGGGTGGCCCGAGGACGGTATCGCGCCCGGCACCCGCTGGGACGACATCCCCGATGACTGGAGCTGCCCCGACTGCGGCGCCGCCAAGGCCGATTTCGAGATGGTCGAGGTTGCCCGCTCGTGAGCTCGATCGTGATCGTGGGCACCGGGATCGCCGGGATCACCGCTGCCGAAACGCTACGGTCCGAGGGCTTCTCGGGCGCGGTGACCGTGATCGGCGACGAGCCCGCGCATCCGTACCGTCGGCCCGCCCTGTCGAAGGACCTGTTGCTGGGGACGATGCCCGCGGAGAAGGCCCGGCTCCGCGGCGCCGACTACTGGAACGAGCGCGGGATCGAGTTCCGCGTGTCGGTCGCCGTCATCTCGATCGACGTGGCCGCACGCACGGTCCGGCTCGACACGGGCGAGGAGCTGCCGTACGACGCGCTGCTCCTCGCGACCGGCGGCCGGGCCCGCGGCCTCGAGCACTCGGCCGGTGACGCCGTGATGGCGCTGCGGTCGATGCACGACGTGGCACCGCTGCGCGCCGCCATCGAACGGACGAACTCGATCCTGGTGATCGGGGCGGGCCTGATCGGTTCCGAGGTCGCCGCCACCGCCCGCGGTCTCGGCGCCGAGGTGACGATGCTCGAAGCGGCACCCGCGCCGCTGCATCGGGTACTCCCGCCGCAGGTCGGCGAGCTGTACGAGCAGATCCACCGCGAACAGGGCGTGGCACTGCACACCTCGGTGCGGCTCACCGGGCTCGCCTCGGACGGCGCCGGAGGGGTCCGCGCCACCGCCGCCGACGGGAGAGTGTGGTCCGCGGGCGCGGCGCTGCTCGCCGTCGGAATGGTGCCGAACACGCTCCTCGCGGAGCGGGCCGGGCTCGCCACCGCGGACGGGATCGTGGTGGACGAGGGCTACGCCACCTCCGAGCCGGGTGTGTACGCGGCCGGGGACGTGGCCAACTGTCCGAACCTCGTGCTGGGCGGTCGGCATCGAACCGAGCACTGGAACTCCGCGCAGACGCAGGGCGCCGCCGCCGCGCGCGCGATGCTCGCGGGTATGGAGGGCGCATCGCCGGCACCGGCACCTGAGGTGCCCTGGTGCTGGTCCTCGCAGTACGGGCTCAATCTCCAGATCGCGGGGTGGCCACAGGCGGACGACGACACCGTCGTTCGGGGCAGCATCGCCGGGCGTGACTTCACTCTGCTCGCGCGGCGGGCAGGCCGCCTGGTCGGCGCGGTGACCCTCGGTCGGCCCAAGGACCTCCGCGCGGCGCGGGTCCTGATCGGCGGGCACCCGACGATCGACCCGGCGCTCCTGGCGGACGAGAGCCAGGACCTGACGGCGTTGAGTCAGCGGGTCCCTGTTTGACGGCCAGGATGCTTGCTGCCACTCTCGCCACCATGGCACCGACGAACCGAATCCCGTTCCAACAGGCGACCCGTACGCTGCTGCGGGATTCGGTTCTCGGCGCGATGCGGGACCTGCTGTCGGTCAAGGACTGGTCCGAGGTGACCATGACCGACGTCGCGGCCGGAGCCGGGGTCAGCAGGCAGACCGTCTACAACGAGTTCAAGTCCAGGCAGGGCCTCGCGCAGGCGTACGCGTTGCAGCTGGCGGACCGCTTCGTCGGAGCCATCGAGGACTCCATCTACGGCAACGCGGGCCGGCCGCACGTGGCCCTGGTCGAGGCGTTCACCACGTTCTTCCAGCAGAGTGCCTCCGATCCGCTGGTCCAGTCGCTGCTCACCGGTGAGGCCAAGCCGGATCTGCTGCGCCTGATCACCACCGACAGTGCCCCGCTGCTCGACCACGCCTCGGCCAGGCTCGCGGAAACATTGGAGCGCAGCTGGATTCAGGCCTCGCCTGACGAGGCCGGGATCCTCAGCCGGGGAATCGTCAGGTTGGCGATCAGCTACATCTCGATGCCACCGGATTCCGATCGCAACGTGGCCGAGGACCTGGCCCGGATCTTCGTGCCCTTCATCGAGGCGATCGTCGGCGCGACCGAGGCATAACTCGCGCGCCCGCCCCGGAAGGAAACCCGATAGCCTTACCCGAGATATCGGCAACCAGGAGAGGCAGATGACGACCTCAGTGTCTGAGAACAAGCTCGAGGCGGATACCCGCAACGGAATCGACTACAAGGTGGCGGACCTTTCGCTCGCCGAGTTCGGCCGCAAGGAGATCCGTCTCGCCGAGCACGAGATGCCGGGCCTGATGGCCCTTCGTCGTGAGTACGCCGAGGTCCTGCCGCTCAAGGGTGCCCGCATCTCCGGGTCGCTGCACATGACGATCCAGACCGCCGTGCTGATCGAGACGCTGGCCGCGCTCGGTGCCGAGGTCCGCTGGGCGTCGTGCAACATCTTCTCCACCCAGGACCACGCCGCGGCCGCGATCGTCGTCGGCCCGCACGGCACCCCCGAGGAGCCCAAGGGCATCCCCGTGTTCGCCTGGAAGGGCGAGACGCTCGAGGAGTACTGGTGGGCGGCCGAGCAGATGCTCACCTGGCCGGGCGAGCCCGCGAACATGATCCTCGACGACGGTGGCGACGCCACCATGCTGGTGCTCAAGGGTGCGCAGTTCGAGAAGGCGGGCGTCGTGCCGCCCACCGACGACGAGCACGACTCCGACGAGTACAAGGTGTTCCTCGCGCTGCTGCGCAAGTCGCTCGAGGCCGACAAGTCCAAGTGGACCACGATCGCGGAGTCCGTCAAGGGCGTCACCGAGGAGACCACCACCGGCGTGCTCCGCCTGTACCAGGTGGCGGCCGCCGGTGAGCTGACGTTCCCGGCCATCAACGTCAACGACTCGGTCACCAAGAGCAAGTTCGACAACAAGTACGGCACCCGGCACTCGCTGCTCGACGGCATCAACCGCGGCACCGACGTGCTGATCGGCGGCAAGGCGGCGCTGGTCTGCGGATACGGCGACGTCGGCAAGGGCTGCGCCGAGGCCCTGCGCGGCCAGGGTGCCCGGGTCGCGGTCACGGAGATCGACCCCATCAACGCCCTGCAGGCGCTCATGGACGGCTTCGAGGTCAAGACCGTGGAGGAGGCGATCGGCTGGGCCGACATCGTCATCACCTCGACGGGTAACAAGGACATCATCACCTTCGAGCACATGAAGCAGATGAAGCACCAGGCGATCCTGGGCAACATCGGTCACTTCGACAACGAGATCGACATGGCGGGCCTGGAGCGGGCCGCCGACGTCACCCGCGTCAACATCAAGCCGCAGGTCGACGAGTTCACGTTCGCCGACGGCCACTCGATCATCGTGCTGTCCGAGGGACGCCTGCTGAACCTGGGCAACGCCACCGGCCACCCCTCGTTCGTGATGAGCAACAGCTTCTCCAACCAGGTCATCGCGCAGATCGAGCTGTGGACGAAGCCGGACGAGTACGACAACGAGGTCTACCGGCTGCCCAAGCACCTGGACGAGAAGGTCGCGAAGATCCACGTCGAGGCACTCGGTGGCTCCCTGACCAAGCTCACCAAGGACCAGGCCGAGTACATCGGCGTGGACGTCGAGGGCCCGTACAAGCCCGAGCACTACCGGTACTGAGCAACACCGCAGTGGGAACACTGATCGCGCTGGAGGGTCTCGACGGCGCGGGCAAGCGGACGCTGGTCGACAAGCTCGTCTCCGAGCTCACGTCGGCCGGCGTCCGCGTCGCGGTGCGTACCTTCCCCCGCTACGGCGCCTCGATCCATGCGGATCTCGCGGCCGAGGCGCTCAAGGGGGCGCACGGCGACATGGCCGGGTCGGTCAACGCGATGGCCGTGCTCTTCGCGCTCGACCGCGGCGGCGCGGTGGCGGAACTGACGGAACTGCTCGAGCGCCACGACATCGTGTTGCTCGACCGGTACGTGGCCTCCAACGCGGCCTATGGGGCGGCGCGGCTGCGGCAGGGGCCGGACGGCGAGTTCGTCGAGTGGGTGCGCGAGCTGGAGTTCGAGCGTCTCGGACTGCCGCGACCGGCGCTGCAGATGCTGCTCGACGTGCCCGTCGAGCTGGCGCGTGCGCGGGCGCTGGCCAGGGAGGCGTCCGACTCGACCCGCGAACTCGACGCCTACGAGCGGGACTCGGACCTGCAGACCAGGACCGGTGCGGTGTACCGGGGACTGGCTCAACAGGAGTGGGTCTCGAGCTGGAAGCGGCTCGACCCGGACGTCGATCCGGCGGCACTCGCCGCGGATCTGGCACAGTGGATATGACGACACACTGCGCCGGACCTCACGCAACGACGGGTTCCGGCGTCCTGAGATGACACGATAGGGATATGAAGCCACGCATTCTGGTTGTCGATGACGACACGGCTCTGGCCGAGATGCTCACCATCGTGCTCCGTGGGGAGGGCTTCGAGCCCTTCGTCGTCGGGGACGGCACGCAGGCGCTGACCGCGGTCCGAGAGATCCGGCCCGACCTGGTGGTGCTCCTGGATCTGATGCTGCCGGGGATGAACGGCATCGACGTGTGCCGGGTGCTGCGTGCCGATTCCGGGGTCCCGATCGTGATGCTGACCGCGAAGACGGACACCGTCGACGTGGTGCTCGGACTCGAGTCGGGTGCCGACGACTACATCATGAAGCCCTTCAAGCCGAAGGAGCTCGTGGCCCGGGTACGGGCCCGGCTGCGGCGTACCGAGGACGAGCCGGCCGAGCTGCTCAGCATCGCCGACATCGTCATCGACGTGCCCGCGCACAAGGTCACCCGTGAGGGCCAGCTCATCGCCCTCACCCCGCTGGAGTTCGACCTCCTCGTCGCCCTGGCCCGCAAGCCCCGCCAGGTCTTCACCCGCGAGGTCCTGCTCGAGCAGGTGTGGGGATATCGCCACGCCGCCGACACCCGCCTTGTCAACGTGCACGTCCAGCGCCTGCGCGCGAAGGTAGAAACCGATCCTGAGAATCCCGAAGTGGTGCTCACGGTCAGGGGGGTCGGCTACAAGGCCGGACCGCCGTGATCCGTTTCTCTCGTACGCGGCGGCGTATCAACGGAACGTTCACGCCGCTGCTGCGCCGCTGTAGGGAACTGAGTCATTCGCTCGGGCACCTGTGGCGGCGCTCACTGCAGCTCAGGGTCGTGGTCTCGACCCTGACGCTGTCACTGGTGGTCATCACCATTCTCGGCGTGGTGCTGACCAGCCAGATCACCGATCGGTTGCTCGAGGCGAAGATCACCGCCGCCACCGAGGAGATGGACCGGGCCAGGGCCACGGTGCAGGGCGAGCTGGCGGGAGCCGACGACAGCACCTCGCTCGAGACCCAGCTCGATCAGGCCCGTGCGGCGCTGACGAACCGGGAAAGCGATGCGGGCACGGCGTCGGGCGCGGCGGGCACCTTCGACTCCGTGCTGGTGGCACCGGCGGAACCGCCGCGTCAAACCGAGTCCAGCGGTCCGATCGAGCAGATCCCCGGCAACCTCAGGGAGTTCGTCAGGAAGGATCAGGTCAGCTACCAGTTCGCGACGGTTGCGGATCCGGACGGGTATTCCGGTCCGGCGCTGATCGTCGGCAGCCCGGCGTCGACCGACGTCGCCGGCCTGCAGCTGTACCTGGTGTTCCCGCTGGCGGCCGAGGAGAAGAGCCTGTCGCTCATGCGCGGGACCATGCTCATCGGCGGCGCGGTGCTGTTGGTGTTACTGGCCGCGATCTCGATGCTCGTCGCCCGGCAGGTGGTGCTCCCGATCCGGTCGGCATCGCGGATCGCGGAGCGTTTCGCGGACGGCAGGCTCAAGGAGCGGATGCCGGTCCGTGGCGAGGACGACATGGCCAGGCTGGCCGTCTCGTTCAACGACATGGCGGAGAGCCTGTCCAAACAGATCACCCAGCTCGAGGAGTTCGGCAACCTCCAGAAGCGGTTCACCTCGGACGTCAGCCACGAGCTGCGGACCCCGCTGACCACCGTGCGGATGGCCGCGGAGTTGATCCACGACGGCAGCGCGGACCTGGATCCGGCGATGCGCCGTTCCTCCCAGCTGCTCGTCGCCGAGCTGGACCGGTTCGAGTCGCTGCTGAACGACCTGCTGGAGATCAGCCGCCACGACGCGGGCGTCGCCGAATTGTCCAACGAGCAACTGGATCTGCGGATGAGCGCGCGGGCCGCGGTGTCGACGATCCGTCACCTCGCCCGCGAATCCTCGACCGAGCTGATCCTCGATCTTCCGGACGAGCCGGTGATCGCGTCCGTCGATCCCCGACGGGTCGAGCGCATCCTGCGGAACCTGCTCGCCAACGCGATCGACCACAGCGAAGGACAGCCGGTGTTGCTCCGGCTGCGCGCGGACGCCGACGCCGCGGCGTTCATCGTGCGGGATCACGGGATCGGACTTCGCCCGGGCGAGGAGAAGCTGGTGTTCAACAGGTTCTGGCGGTCGGATCCGTCCCGGGTGCGCCGCTCCGGTGGTACCGGGCTGGGCCTGGCGATCAGCCTCGAGGACGCGCGGCTGCACGACGGCAGGCTCGAGGCGTGGGGCGAGCCGGGACAGGGGGCGTGTTTCCGGTTGACGCTGCCCCTGGTGCGCGGCCACAAGATCACCAGCAGCCCGCTTCCGCTCAAGCCCTCGACCCGCAAACACGCTCAGGGACAGCCGATTCCGGGGACCGCCCGATCCGACGACGGACTCGAGGTACGCAGCGAGTCGCTCGACCCCGATGAGGCGAGCAGCGTGCCGATGCTCAGGGAGCGGCCATGAAGGTCCGGATTGCCGCGGCGCTGGCGTCGGTTTTCGTGCTGGCCGGCTGTGCCAGCCTCCCCGACTCGTCCACCCCACAGGCGATCGGCACCATCGCGCCCAGCCCGGTCACAGGGGAGGTGCCGGTGCCGACGCCGGGCCGCGAGCCGGACCTGCTGCTGCGGGACTTCTTCGCGGCCAGCACGGACCCCGTGAACCGGCATGCTGCGGCGCGCCAGTTCCTGACCCCGGCCGCGGCGGAGCGATGGGACGATGCCGCGAGCGCGACCATCGTCGACAAGGTGGACGTGCTCCCGGAACAACGCACCGGCGACACGGCCACCTTCACCATTCGTGCGAACAAGGTCGGTCAGCTCGAGCCCGGCGGGTCCTTTCAGGCGACCGAGGGGAACTTCGAGGCCAAGATCCACCTGCGTAGGACCGACGGCCAGTGGCGGATCGACGAACTCCCGCCCGGCGTCATCATGGACCGGCCGCAGTTCCTCAAGACCTATCAGCGCAACGCCCTGTACTTCCCGGCTCCCGGCGGGAACATGGTCGTGCCCGACCTGCGCTGGATTCCGGCCCGCCAGGAGAACCTCCCGGAGCGGCTCGTGGACCTGCTGATCGCCGGTCCCAAGTCGGTGCTGGCGAACGCGGTCGGGAACGAGCTCGCCAACCTGTCGCTGCGCGCACCGGTCACCAAGGCCGATGGCAGGACCGAGGGCGTCGGCATCGGGTTCGGCGGCGTCCGCATCGACTTCCAGGGCGCGCAGGGACTCGACCAGCGTCAGCGCGAGCTGCTCGCGGCGCAGGTCGTGTGGACCCTCGCCAACGCCGAGATCTCGGGGCCGTACGTGCTGCTCGCGGACGGCAAGCCGCTCGATGAGCGGTTCCCGCAGGGGTGGAGCACCACCGATGTCGCCTCGACCAACCCGACCGCCTCGGTGAGCGCGGCCGTGGGCCTGAACGCGTTGCGCGACGGGGCGTTGGTCAGTGTCACCGATACCGGCGTGTTGCCCAGGCCCGGCTATTTCGGCTCGGCGACGAGCCTCCGGTCGATCGCGCTGTCCCGCGACGGTAAGTGGGCCGCGGGCGTGTCGGCCTCCGGACAGGCCTCCGGGACGGTTCGGACGCTGATGGCGGGCCCGATCGAAGGTGACGCGGTGCCGCTCCTCCAGGGCGGTTCGATCACCAGGCCGACCTGGTCGCCCGACAGCGGATCCGTCTGGGCGGTGGTGGACGGTTCCAGGGTGATCCGCGCGGAGCGGGACCCGGCAGGCCAGCTGTCCGTTCAGCCCGTCGATTCGAGCGCGATCGGGGGGCTGGGCGCGTCGATCACCGAACTGCGGCTGTCGAGGGACGGGGTGCGGGCGGCGATCATCGTCGACGGCAAGGTGTACGTGACCACCGTCGAGCGGAATCCGGACGGTCACTACCAGCTGGTGAACCCGCGGCCCGCCGCGGTCGGTCTCGGCAGCCCGGCGGTGGCGCTGGACTGGAGCGGCGGCGACTCCGTGGTGGTGGTGCGGGCGGCGTCCGAGATCCCGGTGGTCATGGTGTCGCAGGACGGCTCCCGGATGGACGCGCTGCCGAGCCGGAACCTGACCTCGCCGGTCGACTCCGTCGACGCCTCCCCGACGACGGTGTACGTCGGCGACGCGCGCGGGGTGTTCCAGCTGAACAACAACGACCCGGCAGGCGACAGGTACTGGCGTGAGGTGCCGGGACTGACCGGGGTCAAGGCCACGCCCGTGCTGCCGGGCTGACTGTCGTAGCGCGGGTGCACACTGCGGTGCATGCGCGCGCTCGTCGACCTGATCCTGCCCCGTGAGTGCGGCGGCTGTGGGGTGGCGGGTACCGACTGGTGTGACCGGTGCCGGGCGGAGCTGTCGGCCGACCCGGTCCGGCTCGCGCCCCGGTTCGATCCGGGGGTTCCCGCCTGGGCGCTGGGGCGGTACACGGGTCCGCGCCGCGGAGCGGTGATCGCCGCAAAGGAGCGCGGACGCAGGGACCTGGCGAGGCCGCTCGGGCACGCATTGGCCGGCGCCCTGCGGAGGCTCCGGGAACTCGGCGAGATCGACCCGTCGGAACTCGCCGCATTGGCCTTGGTGCCGGCGCCGACCCGGGCGAGGTCCGCGCGGGCACGTGGGGGAGATCCGGTGACCCGGGCGGCGCTCGCGGCGGCGGCGGCGCTGTCGCCCGAATCGGTCACGGTGGCGCCCATGCTGAAATTTGCTCGGGGAGTTCAGGATTCGGTCGGTCTTTCGGCGCGGTCGCGCATCGAGAACCTGTCGGGCCGGATCATCGCGACACCGGGTTCGCGAACCGCCCGGTCTTCTTGCGTGGTTCTCGTCGACGACGTTCTGACGACAGGGGCGACGGTCTCGGAGTCCGTCCGGGCCCTCGCCGGGAGCGGCGTCAGCGTCGATGCCGTGCTTGTGATCGGCGCCGCATGAATCAATCGGGGAGAACGCTGGCACTCGCGTCCAACTCGGACTAGCGTCGCCAACACAACCGACGACACGGGTGGGAGGTGATACCCCAAACCTGGCGCCGGGCGGTCCCCTCCCGGCGCAGATCACCCGCCGACCGTCACCGCGGTGACTCGGCCGTAACCTGGAGGTACCGTGACGAACCCTTCAAAAGCCTCGGTTTTTTTCGAAGAAGAGACGGACTCGGCCGGGCAGCCTGACGGCCCGCGCGCCGACATTGTGGTGAAGGGCCGCAATGTCGAGGTCCCCGACCACTTCCGTGTGTATGTCTCAGAGAAGCTGGCTCGGCTCGAGCGCTTCGATCCCACGATCTACCTCTTCGACGTGGAGCTTTATCACGAGCGCAATCGACGCCAGGCCAAGAGCTGCCAGCGCGTCGAGATCACCGCAAGGGGCAAGGGCCCCGTCGCCAGGGCTGAGGCCACCGCCGACAGTTTCTACGCGGCATTCGAGGGCGTCACCGCCAAGCTGGAGAGCAGACTGCGCCGTACCAAGGATCGGCGCCGCGTCCACTACGGCGACAAGACACCGGTCTCGGTAGCAGAGGCCACCGCGGTCCTCGCCGAGGACGATTCCCTGGCGATCTCGCCCGACCTGTCGCTCGAATCCGAGACCGAGCCGCCCGACGGCCCAGGTCAGGTCGTGCGAACCAAGGTGCACACCGCAGCGCCGATGAGCGTCGACGACGCTCTGTACGAGATGGAACTGGTCGGCCACGACTTCTTCCTGTTCCATGACAAGGAATCGGATCGGCCCTCTGTCGTCTACCGACGGCATGCGTTCGACTATGGCCTGATCCGACTGGCCTGAGCCCGGTCAATTGAGTTAACGCCTACCATGGAGCCGGTCGGGGGAGAACTCTCCCGACCGGCTCCACCGTGTACACCCACCTGCCCGCCGAGGATTGAGGACGTTTAAGCCCGTGCCGTCGTTGTCGCTTACGAAGCTGCTCCGTGTTGGTGAAGGTCGCATGGTCAAGCGGCTCAAGCACATCGCGGAGCACGTATCCACCCTCTCGCCCGACGTGGAAGCCCTGTCCGACGCCGAACTCCACGCGAAGACGGCGGAGTTCAAGGAGCGGTACGCCCGAGGGGAGTCCCTCGACGAGCTGCTGCCAGAGGCGTTCGCGGTGGCAAGGGAGGCTTCCTGGCGGGTGCTCGGCCAGAAGCACTACACCGTCCAGGTCATGGGCGGCGCTGCGCTGCACTTCGGGAACGTGGCCGAGATGAAGACCGGTGAGGGCAAGACCCTGACCTGTGTGCTCCCGGCCTACCTCAACGCGATCGCCGGCGACGGCGTGCACGTGGTCACGGTCAACGACTACCTGGCCAAGCGTGACTCCGAGTGGATGGGCCGCGTGCACCGCTTCCTCGGCCTGGACACCAGCGTGATCCTGTCCGGGATGACCCCGGCCGAGCGGCGCTCGGCCTATGCGGCCGACATCACCTACGGCACCAACAACGAGTTCGGCTTCGACTACCTGCGCGACAACATGACGCACTCACTCGACGATCTCGTGCAGCGTGGGCACAACTTCGCCATCGTCGACGAGGTCGACTCGATCCTCATCGACGAGGCGCGTACCCCGCTGATCATCTCGGGACCCGCGGACGCGTCCTCGAAGTGGTACGGCGAGTTCGCGCGGATCGCACCGCTGCTCAAGCGCGATGTGCACTACGAGGTCGACATCAAGAAGCGCACCGTCGGCGTGCACGAGGCGGGCGTCGAACTCGTCGAGGATCAGCTCGGCATCGACAACCTCTACGAGGCCGCGAACTCGCCGCTGGTCAGCTACCTGAACAACGCGGTCAAGGCCAAGGAGCTCTACCAGAAGGACAAGGACTACATCGTCCGTGACGGCGAGGTCATCATCGTCGACGAGTTCACCGGACGCATCCTGGTCGGCCGCCGCTACAACGAGGGCATGCACCAGGCCATCGAGGCCAAGGAAAAGGTCGAGATCAAGGCCGAGAACCAGACCCTCGCCACGATCACCCTGCAGAACTACTTCCGTCTGTACGACAAGCTCTCGGGCATGACCGGTACGGCCGAGACGGAGGCCGCCGAGCTGCACCAGACCTACGGACTCGGCGTGATCCCGATCCCGACGAACCGTCCGATGGTCCGCGTCGACCAGGGCGACCTGATCTACAAGACCGAGGAGGCGAAGTTCGCCGCCGTCGTCGACGACGTCGTCGAACGTCACCAGAAGGGCCAGCCGGTCCTCATCGGCACCACCAGCGTCGAGCGCTCCGAGTACCTGTCGAAGCAGTTCACCAAGCGGGGCGTCGCGCACAACGTCCTCAACGCGAAGTTCCACGAGCAGGAGGCGACCATCGTCGCCGAGGCAGGCCGCACCGGTGCGGTCACCGTGGCCACCAACATGGCAGGCCGTGGCACCGACGTCGTGCTGGGCGGAAACCCCGACATCCTCGCCGACCTGCACCTGCGCAAGCAGGGGCTGGACCCGGTCGAGACCCCCGACGAGTACGAGGCCGCGTGGGAGCCCGCGCTCGAGGAGGTCAAGGCCCAGGTCAAGGCTGACGCTGAGGACGTGCGGGAGGCCGGCGGACTGTACGTGCTCGGCACCGAGCGGCACGAGTCCCGCCGTATCGACAACCAGCTCCGAGGCCGTTCCGGTCGTCAGGGCGACCCGGGCGAGTCCCGCTTCTACCTCTCGCTCGGCGACGAGTTGATGCGGCGGTTCAACGGTGCGGCGCTGGAGTCGATCATGACGCGCCTCAACCTGCCCGACGACGTGCCGATCGAGGCGAAGATGGTCTCCAAGGCCATCAAGAGCGCACAGACGCAGGTCGAGCAGCAGAACTTCGAGATCCGCAAGAACGTCCTCAAGTACGACGAGGTGATGAACCAGCAGCGCACGGTCATCTACGCCGAGCGTCGCCAGATCCTCGAGGGCGAGGACATGGAGGGCCAGGTCGAGGGCATGATCACCGACGTGGTGACCGCCTACGTCGACGGCGCCACGGCCGAGGGCTACGTGGAGGACTGGGACCTAGAGCAGCTCTGGACCGCACTCAAGACGCTGTACCCGGTCGGCATCGACCACAAGGACCTGACCGGCGAGACCGAGATCGGTGAGCGCGGCGATCTCACCCGTGAGGAACTGCGCGAGGCGCTGCTGGCGGACGTCCGGGCGGCCTACGACGCGCGCGAGCAGCAGATCGACGAGATCGCAGGCGAGAACGGGATGCGTGAACTCGAGCGCCGCGTGCTGCTGTCGGTGCTCGACCGCAAGTGGCGCGAGCACCTCTACGAGATGGACTACCTCAAGGAGGGCATCGGCCTGCGCGCGATGGCCCAGCGTGACCCGCTGGTCGAGTACCAGCGTGAGGGCTTCGACATGTTCACCGCGATGCTCGAGGGGCTGAAGGAGGAGTCGGTCGGATTCCTGTTCAACCTGCAGGTCGAGGCCGCGCCCGCGGCGGAACCGGAGCATTCGGGTTGGACGGCCGCCGCAACCGCGGCGCGTCAGGCGCCCGCCGTGCTGCCCACCGAGGAGCCCGCCCCCGCGGCGCCCGCGGCCCCGGCCGCGCTGCGCGCCAAGGGACTCGACGCGTCGGAGGAGACCAGGCTGACCTACTCGGGTCCCGCCGAGGACGGCAACGCTCAGGTCCGCCGGACCGCCGCCGGTGCCGGTGAGGGATCCCGGCGCGAGCGCCGTCAGGCTGGACGGTCCAAGCGCAAGAAGTGACCGGCCTCAGCCGACCTGTAGTGATGTGACACGCCAGCCGCCGAGAGCTTTCCCGGCGGCTGGCGTGCGTTCGAGGCGGGCCGCGACGGCGAACATCCGCGGCCCGCGCGAGTAGCTGCCGAACACCTCGACGGAGTCGGCGCCGCTCGGTCGCAGGTGCACGCGGCCGAGGCAGGCGACGCCCAGCCCTCGGGCGGGCACGGCTCGCTGGGCCAACGCCCCGACGAGGCCGACGAGCGCAGGCGCCAGCAACGGCCGCAGCTGTGCGGGCGGGCGCCGACGGTCAACGACCTCCAGTGTCAGCCGGAGCGCGTGCTCGGCGAACCGTTGCGCCTCGGGGTCGATCGCGACGGTCTCGGCCGGTGGCCGCGCCGCCTGACCGCGGCCGCTGACGGGTGATCGACCGCTGTGCGGCGAGCGGGCCGGAGCGCGGTGCGCGGTGGCGCGCGACTCCGTCCGGCCCGCGATGGGTGGTTCGCATCGCGGGGCCTGGGTCAAGAACCTGTGGGTGTCACGCATGAGGGACGTCTCCTGTCTCGACGGGGGCGGCTCGTGAGGAGTCGCCGCGCGGCGGTGCCGAGTCCGAGGAGAGGCCGGACGGTCTGAAGGATTGCACGGATCAGGAAGCGGCGCGCGGGTTCTCGCGAACCTCATCGCGCGCGGATGTCCCCGGAGCCATAGGGTGGGCGGATGCGAGGGTTGGTGGTGGACTTCGGCGGCGTGCTGGCCGGGCCGGGCTCGGACCGTGCGGGACTGACAGCGATCATCGGGGCACTGCGTGAGGTCGGCGTCCGCTCGGCCATTCTCAGCAACGATCCCGGCGGTCCGGCTGGCGCGGACCTGCGCGCGCTCGGCGACGGGGTCCTGGTCGACGAGGTGGTGCTCTCCGGTGACGTCGGGATGGCCAAGCCCGACCCCCGGATCTATCGGCTGACCGCGGATCGTCTCGGACTGGCCTCCGCGGACTGTGTGTTCGTCGACGATCTCGCTGTCAACGTCCGCGGCGCCGCCGCGTCCGGGATGGTCGGGGTACATCATGTGGATCCGGAGACCACAGCAACGGAACTGCGGATACTCTTCGATCTCGGGCAGGGGGTGCAGGCGTAATGGTGAACAGGTTGACCACCGTCGACGCGTCGTTCTATTTCCTCGAGGCGAGCAACACCCCGATGCATCTCGGCTCGCTGTCGATCCTGCAGCCGCCGCGCTCGGGTCTCGACTACGAGGATCTGCTGACCCGCGTCGAGAACCGGCTCGCGCTGGTGCCGCGTTATCGGCAGCGGGTGCGGGAGGTGGCGTTCGGCATCGCCCGGCCGGTGTGGGTGGACGACCGGGACTTCGACATCACCTATCACGTCCGTCGTTCGGCGCTGCCGAAGCCGGGGTCCGACGAGCAGCTGCACGACCTGGTGGCGCGGCTGACCTCGCGGCCCTTGGACCGGTCGCGGCCGCTGTGGGAGATGTACCTCGTGGAGGGGCTGTCGAAGAACCGGGTGGCGATCTTCACCAAGTCGCACTCCTCCCTGGTGGACGGCGAGCATGCGCTCGAGATCGGTCAGGTGCTGCTCGACCCGACGAAGACACCCCCGCCGCCGACCGAGGAACTGTGGATGCCGCGCCGCGAACCGCGCGAGGCGGAACTGGTGCTCGATGCCGTCGCGGAGATGGTCGCGCGCCCGAGCGAGGGCGCGGCTACCCTCCGGATGGCGGTCGGCGACCTGATCGGGACGGCGGCCGAGGTGGTCGGCAACATCGCCGCGGTGGTCCGGACGGCCGCGCACACGGCGCCGACCAGCCCGTTGAACGCGCCGATCTCCAGGAACCGGCGATTCGCGGTCGCGAAGACGCCCCTCGCGGACTACCGGGCCGTCCGTGACAAGTACTCGTGCACGGTCAACGACGCGATCCTGGCGGTGCTGACCGGGGCGCTGCGGAACTGGTTGCTCTCCCGCGGCGAGCCGGTCACCGCGTTCACCACGGTGCGTGCGCTGGTACCGATGGCGGTCGATTCCGGGGTCGCCGAGCGCGGGGTGTCCTCGTTCCTGGTCGACCTGCCGGTGGGGGAGTTGAACCCGGTGGTGCGGCTCTCGCACATCGCGCACGCCACCGAGGCGCACGCGAAGCAGAACCGGCCTGCCGCGCTGCCGCTGGCCCGGATGTCGGGGCTCGCGCCGGCGACCCTGCACGCGATGGGCCTTCGGGTGGCCAGCGGGCTCTCCCAACGCGTGTTCAACCTGATGATCACCAATGCGCCCGGCCCGCAGTCTCCGCTGTATCTGGGTGGGGCCAAGGTCCTCGAGATGTACCCGGTGTCGCCGTTGCTGAAGAATCAGACGCTCAGTGTGGGCCTGACGTCATACAACGGCCACGTCTACTACGGTTTGAATGCCGACCGCGATGCGATGTCCGATGTGGATGTGGTGACGGCGCTTCTGTACGAGTCGCTCGAGGAGCTGTTGGATGCCACTACATAAGGATTGCGCATGAGGGTCTACATCCCGGCGACCATCGCGATGTTGCAGAGGTTGGTCGCGGATCAGGAGTTCGATCCGGTGAGCCGCACCGCGTTCGCGGTCACCCCGGCGCTGCGCGAGGCCTACGCCTCCGGTGACGACGAGGAGTTGGCCGAGGTCGCGATGACGGAGGCGGCACGTGCCTCGCTGCGACTGCTGGCGGCCGAGGCGGATGACGAGGGCACGGCGAGCGTCCAGCGCCGTGCGGTGATCGCCGCTGACGTGGACGAGGCGAAGCTGCGGCCCGATCTCGACGACGCCGTCGTGCGGTTGGCGGCGCCGGTGAGCCTGGCCGAGGTCGCCTCCGTCCACGTCGATCTGGCGGAGGCGGAGTCGGCGATCGCCAAGGCCGCCCTGGCGATCGACGCGGCCGATCTCGGTGATGCGGACGCCGAGTTCGTGCTCGGTGACGCCGAGGATCACGAGTTGGCCTGGTATGCCACCCAGGAGCTCGCATTCTTACTCGATCTGTTGTGACGGTCCGCGTGACAGCAGGGCACACGGGTAGGTAACCTACGGTTCCGTAACCTACGCGAGTGGATGGATTGTTGATGGGTTTGAGGAACTGGCTCGAGGCGCCTGCTGCCGAAATCTCGGCGCCCCGCCGGCCGAAGCTGAACATGCTGCGCGGAGCGGTGACGCGGGTGACCACACCCCTGCTGCCGGACGACTTCCTGCACCTGGCGAACCCGCTGTGGTCGGCGCGCGAGCTGCGCGGCAGGGTCATCGAGGTCCGCAAGGAGACCGCGGACTCGGCAACCCTCGTGATCAAGCCCGGGTGGGGTTTCGACTTCGACTACCAGCCGGGCCAGTACATCGGCATCGGGCTGCTCGTGGACGGTCGATTCCACTGGCGGTCGTACTCGCTGACCTCCCCGCCGAACTGGGAGAAGAAGCGGATCTCGATCGCGGTCAAGGCGATGCCGGAGGGCAAGCTGTCCAGCCACCTGATCAACGGCGTCCCCTCGGGGACCGTGATCCGGCTGGCCGCGCCGCAGGGCAACTTCGCGCTGCCGGAGCCGCCGCCGGAGAAGATCCTCTTCCTCACCGCGGGCAGCGGCATCACCCCCGTGATGGCGATGCTGCGCGCGATGGTGCGCCGCGACGAGCTGCCGGACGTGGTGCACGTGCATTCCGCGCCGACCGCCGAGGACGTGATGTTCGGCGAGGAGTTGTCGGCGCTGCACGAGTCGCATCCCAATTTCGTCTCCCAGGTCCAGCACACCAGGACCGGCGGCCGGTTCCGGCTGGCGGATCTCGACGCGCTGTACCCGGATTGGCGTGAGCGGCAGACCTGGGCGTGTGGGCCGACGCCGATGCTCGACGAGATCGAGCGCGTCTGGCAGGAGGAGGGCCTCGCCGACCGACTGCACACAGAGCGGTTCGCGATCTCGCGCGCGGACGACGCCGGGCAGGGCGGCACGGTGACCTTCACCAAGACGGGCCGCAGCATCGAGATCGACGGCGCGACCACGCTGCTCGAGGCCGGAGAGAAGGTCGGGGTCCAGATGCCGTTCGGGTGCCGGATGGGCATCTGCCAGACCTGTGTGGTCCCGCTCGTCGCTGGCCACACCCGGGATCTGCGGTCCGGACGGGAGCACGGCGAGGGGGAGCGGGTGCAGACCTGTATCGCTTCGGCTGCAGGCGACTGCACCTTTGACCTCTAGATCTTTCGTCATCTCGAGTTCACGGATGTCGGCTATCGTTGTCGGTATCGGATACGCCGCGGGGGCCTCCGCAGGCAATCTATCTATCCCCATCGGAGGGCCCTGATGGCCATCACGGACATCAAAGAATTCTCACACCTCACCGAAGCCGACATCGAGGCGCTCGGGCGCGAACTCGACGAGATCCGCCGCGACATAGAGGATTCGCGCGGTGAGCGCGATGCGCGGTACATCCGCAACGTCATCCGGCTCCAGCGGGTCCTCGAGGTCGGTGGCCGGCTGACCCTGTTCGGCAGCAAGTACCGGCCGGCCTGGCTCGCGGGCACCACCATGCTCGCCCTCGCCAAGTGCATCGAGAACATGGAGCTCGGCCACAACGTGGTGCACGGACAGTGGGACTGGATGAACGATCCGGAGATCCACTCCACCACGTGGGAGTGGGACATGACCGGACCGACCTCGCAGTGGAAGCGCGCGCACAACTACTCGCACCACACGTACACCAACATCGTCGGGATGGACGACGACGTGGGATTCGGGATCCTCCGGATGACCCGCGATGAGCAGTGGCGACCGATCAATCTGCTGCAGCCCGCGGCGAACGTACTCCTCGCGACCACGTTCGAGTGGGGCATCGCGATGCACGACCTGGGCAATGCCAAGGCTGAGGACGAGAAGCGCGGCGGCGCCAACATCGCTCAGTTGAATCGTGAGTTCTACGCGAAGGCGGCCAAGCAGGTCGCGAAGGACTTCGTGTTGTTTCCGGCGCTGACCGGTCCGGCGTGGAAGCACACCCTGGCAGCGAACGCGACCGCCAACCTCGCCAGGAATCTGTGGGCGTACGCGGTGATCTTCTGTGGCCATTTCCCGGACGGGGCAGAGAAGTTCACCGTCGAGCAGTACCGCCACGAGACGAAGGCGGAGTGGTACCTGCGGCAGATGCTCGGCAGCGCCAACTTCAAGGCCGGCCGGGTGATGGCGTTCATGAGCGGCAACCTCAGCTTCCAGATCGAGCACCACCTGTTCCCGGATCTGCCGAGCAACCGACTCCGGGAGGTGTCGGTCCGGGTGCAGGCGCTGTGCGACAAGTACGACCTGCCGTACACGACGGGCTCGCTGGCCCGCCAGTACCTGTTGGCGCTCAGGACGATTCACAAGCTGGCCCTGCCTGACCGGTTCCTGACCGCCACCTCGGACGACGCGCCGGAGACCAGTTCGGAGCGCAAGTTCCGCGCGGTGGGTTCGCTGAATCCGCTTCGGGTCGACCCGGTCAGCGGCAGGCGCAGCGGCCTTCGGTCGGCGCTGCGTGAGCTCCGCGAGCGTCGTCGCTAGCGGCAGCTCCGGCCCCCCGCAGTGAGTTGGATCACACCTCGATTCTGGCAACCTACGGAGCCGTAACTTACGGTACGGTAGGTCGGAACCAAGGCAACTGATCGACTGCGGGGAGAGCCGGAATGGCGATTGCGGACGTCAAGGAATACGCGCACCTTACCGAGGCGGATGTGGAAGCGCTCGGTTTCGAGCTGGACGCCATCCGTCGTGACATCGAGGCGTCGCGCGGCGAGCGCGACGCGCGCTACCTGCGCAACACCATCCGCCTGCAGCGTGGCCTCGAGGTCGCGGGTCGGGCCGTCCTCTTCGGCAGCCGCAAGCGCCCGTTGTGGCTGCTGGGCGCCGGACTGCTGGGCACGGCGAAGATCATCGAGAACATGGAGCTCGGCCACAACGTCATGCACGGCCAGTGGGACTGGATGAACGATCCCGAGGTGCACTCGAGCACCTGGGAGTGGGACGTCGTCGGGCCCTCCGCGCACTGGAAGCAGACGCACAACTACCTGCATCACAAGTACACCAACATCCTCGGCATGGACGACGACGTGGGATACGGCCTGCTCCGAGTCACGCGTGACCAGCGTTGGAAGCCGTTCAACGCAGGCAACGTCGTGTACAACAGCCTGCTCGCCCTTTTCTTCGAGTTCGGCATCGCCGCGCAACACGTCGAGCTCGGCAAGGTCGCCAAGGGGCGCGACGACCGCGAGGAGACCAGGCGCAAGCTGCGCGAGGTCGGCGAGAAGGTCGGCAAGCAGCTCGTCAAGGACTACGTCCTGTTCCCGGCCATGACCGGCAAGGCGTGGAAGTCGACGATGACCGCGAACCTGACCGCGAACATGATCCGCAACGTGTGGACCAACGCGGTGATCTTCTGCGGGCACTTCCCGGACGGCGCCGAGAAGTTCACCAAGGACGACGTCGACAACGAGACCCAGGCCCAGTGGTACCTGCGGCAGATGCTCGGCAGCGCCAACATCAGCGGCGGTCCGGTGATGGACTTCATGACCGGCAACCTCAGCTACCAGATCGAGCACCACATCTTCCCGGACCTACCGTCGAACCGGTACGCCGAGATCTCGGTGCGGGTGCGGGCGCTCTGCGACAAGTACGACCTGCCGTACACCACCGGCCCGCTGTTGGTGCAGTATGCGAAGGCCTGGCGCACGATCGCCAAGCTGTCGCTGCCGAACAAGTACCTGCGCGACACCACCGACGACGCGCCGGAGACCGCCTCGGAGCGCAGGTGGGAGGGGACCGCGGCGGTCCTGACCGTGGATCCGGTCACCGGTCGCAATCGCGGGTTGCGGACGGCGATTCGCGAGGCAAAGAAGCGCCGGAGCGTGCGGGGGCTGTTCTCCCGCTGAAGCGAGTCTGGAAGGTGACGTGAGTGCCCCGCCGTGACGGGGCACTCACGTCACTGTCATTGCTAGGACCCGACCAATGCCGAGCCGGTGTCGAGCAACGTTCCGAAGATGCTCTGGATGTCGCCGAAGATGGCCGATCCGGCGTCGATGATCAATTGTGCACTACCCATTTGAAACTCCTTGTGTCGTGACGGTGAGATCGGGTGATCCCGGTGTGTCTTGACCATGAGTTGATTCGAATCAGGTCGAGCCCAAACAGTGTAAAAACACGGTTACTACAAACATGGGATTTCACGGCGTAGTTGACCCGACCGTGACCTTGTTCGGTGACGAAACCGTTACCAGGCCTCGTTGGAGTTGAGGGCCACCAGCAGCAATCGCACAGCGGCGACCCGCCTCGCGGCCTCGCCCTCGAGGCGGTCGAGCGCGCACTCAGGGTCGGCGGGCGGACCGAGGTGGCTGCACCCGCGCGGGCAGTCCTCGATGGCCGCGGCCAGGTCGGTGAACGCCCCGAGGACGTCGTCGGGCGAGATGTGCGCAAGGCCGAACGACCGGATGCCGGGCGTGTCGATCACCCAGCCACCGGAACGACCACTGTCCGTCAGGTCGGGTAGCGGCAGGGCAACCGACTGGGTCGAGGTGTGCCGTCCCTTGCCGACGCCGGAGACCACGCCGGTGGCCCGATCGGCATCGGGCACAAGGCGATTGACGAGCGTCGACTTCCCGACGCCGGAGTGGCCGATCAGCGCGGTGACCTTCCCGGCCAGCGCCTCCTGGACCGGATCGAGCGGATCGTCCTGGCCGGCCAGTATCACCGGCACGTCCAGGTCGGCGAAGGCGGCGGCGAATTCCGCGTGGTCGGCCAGATCGCCCTTGGTCAGGCAGAGGATCGGCGCCAACCCGCCGACGTAGGCGGCGACCAGCGCCCGCTCGACGAATCCGGTGCGGGGCGGCGGGTCCGCGAGGGCGACCACGATCAGCAGCTGGGAGGCGTTGGCCACCACGATCCGCTCGAACGGGTCGGTATCGTCGGCCGTCCGCCGCAACACCGTCGAGCGCTCCTCGACGCGCACGATGCGGGCCAGCGTGTCGGTGCGGCCGGAGACGTCGCCGACCACGCCTACCTGGTCGCCGACGACGATGGGCGTGCGGCCGAGCTCGCGGGCGCGCATGGCGACCACAAGGCGGTCCGGATCGTCGCCGAGCACGCAGCCCCATCGGCCGCGATCGACCGAGACGACCATCGCGGTCTCGGCGCTCTTGTGTTCCGGCCTGGTCTTGGTGCGCGGTCGCGAACCCTTGCCCGGGCGGACCCGGACATCGGACTCGTCGTACCGGCGCGCACTCAGGAGGGCGCTCCGGTCTGGTCGGCGCCGTTCGGCTTCAGCATCGTCTCCCAGAGCGCCTCGAACCCGGGCAGGGTCTTGGCCGTTGTGCCGATGTCCTCGATCTCCACGCCCGGCACCACCAGGCCGAGGATCGCGCCCGCGGTCGCCATCCGGTGGTCGGCGTAGGAGTGCCAGGCGCCACCGTGCAGCGCTCGCGGCTCGATGTGCAGACCGTCGTCGGTTTCGGTGACGGCGCCGCCGAGGTTGTTGATCTCGGTGCGCAGGGCGGCGAGGCGGTCGGTCTCGTGGCCGCGCAGGTGGGCGATCCCGCGCAGCGTGGACGGCCCATCCGCCAGCGCCGCGAGGGCCGCGACGGTGGGGGTCAGCTCGCCGATGTCGTGCAGGTCCACGTCGATGCCACGAAGGCTACGCGGCCCGCGCACCGTCAGCGTCGAATTCGCCAGCGACACTTCGGCACCCATCTCGGTGAGGATGCCGCGGATGGCGTCGCCCGGCTGTGTGGTGCGGGCGGGCCACAGCGGCACGCTGACCGAGCCGCCGGTCACCGCGGCCGCCGCGAGGAACGAGGTGGCATTCGACAGGTCGGGTTCGATCACCCAGTCGACCGCGTCCACGGTCCCGGGGGACACCCGCCAGGTGTCGGGATCGCCGCCGTCGCCGGGGGTCAGGACCCGAACGCCCGCCTCCCGCAGCATCTCCACCGTCATGTCGATGTGCGGCATCGAGGGCACCGAGCGCCCCTCGTGTCGCACGGTGATGCCGTCGTCGAAACGCGCGGCGGAGAGCAGGAGTCCGGAGACGAACTGGGACGAGCCCGAGGCGTCGATGGTCACGACGCCGCCCGAGACCTTGCCGTGCCCGTTCACGGTGAACGGCAGGCCGTCGCCGTCGATGTCGACGCCGAGTCCGCGGAGCGCGTCGAGAATCGTGTTCAGGGGCCGGGTGCGGGCCTGCTCGTCGCCGTCGAACTCGACCGTTCCGTCGGAAAGTGCCGCGAGCGGCGGCAGGAACCGCATGACGGTGCCGGCCAGGCCGCAGTCGACCGCGGCCGATCCGAGGGTGCCTGGGGTCACGCGCAGGGTGGTGGCGTCGCCGTCGATCCGCACGCCGAGGGTGCGCAGCGCGTCGATCATCAGGTCGGTGTCGCGACTGCGGAGTGCGCCGGTGATCGTCGACGGGCCAGAGGCGAGCGCGGCCAGGATCAGCGCCCGGTTGGTGATCGACTTGGACCCGGGCAGGGTCACGGACGCGTGCACGGGCGATGCGGCGACGGGCGCCTTCCACAGACTCACGTGCACCATCTTCCCAGAGTGTCGGTGGTGGGAGACACAATGGTCGTATGTGCGGCAGATACGCGACGACGGTCGACCCGGCGCTGCTTGCGGTCGAGTTGGACGCGCTCGACGAGACGTCCGGCCCAGGGGGCTCCAGGGAGCCGGCCGAGAACTACAACGTGGCGCCGACCGATCCGGTGCTCGCCGTGGTGAGCAGGCACTCGCACGAGCACCCCGACGACATTCCCGCCCGCCGGATCCGGCGGATGCGGTGGGGTCTGCTCCCGTCCTGGACCAAGGCATCGGCGCCGGGCGTGCCGGCCAAAGGGGCGCCACTGTTCAATGCGCGTGCAGACACCGCCGCCACCAAGCCTGCCTTCCGCAGCGCGCTCAAGACCAAGCGCGCCCTGGTGCCCATGGACGGCTGGTACGAGTGGCTGACGGAGCCTGCGGCGACGGGCAAGGCGGCGAAGGTGCCGTACTTCATGACCCCCGCGGACGGCTCACGGCTCTACGCGGCAGGCCTGTGGTCGGTGTGGCGGGACCGCGAGGCCGACACCGCGCCGCTGCTCAGCGTCACGATCCTCACCACCGACTCGGTCGGCGAGCTGCAGTCGATCCACGACCGGATGCCGCTGATCCTCACGCCCGACCGGTGGGACCGCTGGCTCGACCCCGACGCGGCCGCACCCGACGACCTGCTGGATCCGATCGACGCGGCGGTCGCGGCCGGCATCGAGATCCGGCGGGTGTCGGACCGGGTGAACAGCGTCCGCAACGACGGCCCGGAGCTGATCGCACCGGTCGGGGCGCCCGGTTCAGCGGTCGGCGAGCAGATCACCCTGCTGTGAGGGCAGGTCGCTGACCTCGGCCACCAGCTCGAGCGAGCGCAGCCAGGCCGCGCGGTCGGTCGCCGAGGAGACGACCATCAGCTCGTCGGCGGCGGTCTCCGCTCCGAATCGGTCCAGGTACTCGCGCACCACCGTCGGCGTGCCGACGGCCGAGTACCGCACCATCTGCAGCACCTGCTGGCCCGCGGGGGACTCGAGGATCATGTCCGCCTCGTCGGCGGTGAAGGTCCGGCCGCGGCCGACGAACAGCCCGACCCGCTTGCGCTTGGTCTCGAGGAACAGCCGGTCCGCCTCGTCCTGGGTGTCCGCCGCGATGACGTTGACGGCGGCGATCACGTACGGCTGCGCGAGCTGGGCCGAGGGGCGGAACTCGCGGCGGTAGATCGCGAGGGCGTCGAGCAGGGCATTCGGTGCGAAGTGCGATGCGAAGGCGTACGGAAGTCCCAGCGCGGCGGCCAGTTTGGCGCCGAACAGGGACGATCCGAGGACGTACAGCGGCACATTCGTGCCCTTGCCGGGCGTCGCCTCGATTCCCGGGACGCGCGACGGACCGGTCAGGTAGCCCTGCAGCTCCAGCACGTCCTGCGGGAACGATTCCGCGGACGCGGGGTCGCGGCGCAGCGCCCGCATGGTCTTCTGGTCGCTGCCCGGCGCGCGGCCGAGCCCGAGGTCGATCCGGCCCGGGTGCAGCTCGGCGAGGGTGCCGAACTGTTCGGCGATCGTCAGCGGCGCGTGGTTGGGCAGCATGATGCCGCCTGCGCCGAGACGGATCCGCTGCGTGTGCGCCGCGACGTGCGCGATCAGCACGCTGGTGGCGGAGGAGGCGATGGAGGGCATGTTGTGGTGCTCGGCGTACCAGATACGCCGGTAGCCCCACCGCTCGGCGGACTGCGCCATGTGCACGCTGGACCGGAAGCTGTCGGCGGCCGTTTCCCCGTCCCCGATGTGGGCGAGATCGAGGATGGAGAGTGGAACCGTCACGGTGGTACCGCCTTCTTTCGATGACAAAAGTCGTTTTTCGATGACAAAAGTCGTTCGTGGAGACAAGTCGTTGTGTTGTGCAACAGTCCGTGGCCGAAAGGTAATTCCCCGTGCACAGACTTTCGGGTCAGCCAGCGGTGATCGGGGCGAGCACAGCGCCGGTCAGCCGGACCAGGTCGGCCGGGGCCAGGTCGATCTCCAGCCCGCGCCTGCCCGCGCTGCACAGCACCCGATCCCAGTTCGCGGCGGAGGCGTCGATCACGGTCGGCAGCCGCTTGCGCTGGCCGAGCGGGGAGATGCCGCCGAGCACGTATCCGGTGGACCGCTGTGCCTCCGCCTGCTCGGCCATGACCGCCTTGCTCGACCCGAGCGCGGCCGCCGCGGCCTTGAGGGAGAGCTTCTCGGGGACCGGCAGCACGGCGACCGCCAGCTTGCCGTCGGAGGTCTTGATCACCAGCGTCTTGAGGATCTGTGCCGGCTCGAGGCCCAGCTGACCGGCCAGCGCGTCCACCGCCTCGGCGCCGTAGGAGGCACTGGCGGAGTCGTGCTCGTAGCTGTGCACGCGGTGCGAGATCTTGCCCTTGGTGAGCGCCTGGGTCGCGGGAGTGGAGGTGCCGGCCATGGCGCCGACTCTAGTTCTCCGGAAACACGCTGTGACGAGACCGTGGGAACACTTCGCGATGGACCGGCGTTGCACCCAGCACGTTGGTCCATCTCGAAAGGAGTCGTAGGTGTCGGTGCAGTGCCTCGAGCGCCCCGCTGACCGCAGTCCCCTCGACCGGGTAGCGGTAGCCTTGATCCCTATGGCGAGCGAAGGGATCAGCGTGCCTGACGACCGGCCCGAGAACGATCAGCCACCCAAGGACGAGTCGGGCGGCGATCTGACCGCGCGGTTCGAGCGCGATGCGCTCCCGCTGCTGGATCAGCTCTACGGTGCGGCGCTGCGGATGACTCGCAACCCGGCCGATGCGGAGGACCTGGTCCAGGAGACCTACATCAAGGCCTACTCGGCGTTCCGCTCCTTCAAGGAGGGCACCAACCTCAAGGCCTGGATGTACCGGATCCTGACCAACACCTACATCAACTCGTACCGCAAGAAGCAGCGTCAGCCCGCGCAGTACCCGACGGACGAGATCACCGACTGGCAGCTCGCGGCCACCGCCGAGCACACCTCGCAGGGCCTGCGGTCCGCCGAGGTGGAGGCGCTCGACACGCTGCCCGACGACGACATCAAGGCGGCCCTGCAGGAGCTGCCCGAGGAGTTCCGGATGGCGGTGTACTACGCCGACGTCGAGGGCTTCCCGTACAAGGAGATCGCGGAGATCATGGGCACGCCCATCGGTACCGTGATGTCCCGCCTGCACCGCGGGCGCAAGCAGCTGCGCGGGCTGTTGGCCGACGTGGCACGAGAGCGTGGATTCAACCGGAGCGGCGCCGCGGCGTCGGTGGCGGCGCAGGAGCAGGAGGCGACCCGGTGAGCGAGCAGGACGAGTTCGAGCGGTTGGACTGCTCCGCGGTGATCGCGGACGTGTGGCTGATGCTCGACAACGAGTGCGACGAGACGACACGCGCCCGGTTGAAGCGGCACATGGAGGACTGCGGCTCCTGCTTCGAGGCCTATGGCATCGAGGAGAAGGTCAAGTCCCTGGTGAACCGCAAGTGCGGCGGTGAGCACGCGCCGGACGGGCTGCGGGAGCGGCTGAAGATCCAGCTGCGCACCACCACGATCATCACGCGGGTCGATCCGGACCAGTAGGCATATGCACGGCGAGGGCCGCCCGGGAGTTCCCGAGCGGCCCTCGCCGTGCATTCAGCTCCCGAAGAACAGTTCGGCGGAGCCAGCGGGGCTGGGGGCCTGGCAGCTGAGTGCACAGCTCACGGTGACGCCTGTCGGCGACCAGTCGAGGGTGTCGAGGCCGTCGGCGCTGACGATCAGGCGGGCGTCGAGGTTGACTCCCGACGCGTTGGTGCCGGAGCGCGCGTCGGGGGCCGCCGTTCGACCGCATCCGACAGCGGGTCCGAGGCGCGGGTTCTGGAGCTTGTAGACGGTGTCGTAGACGACGGTGGAACCGGCGGCGGGGTCGACGGTCCACGAACCCGCGGCGCCCCAGGCGCTCGCCGAGTCGGTGACGCGTTCGCCCGTCGGGTTGGTGTACGTCACGGTCCCGGAAACCGGCATCTGCCACCGGCGGATGCCGCACACGTCGAGCGTCTCGTTGATCTGGTCGATCTCGGTGACCTGCCGGGCGGGGCCGTTGGTTGCGGAGATGGTTGTGCGGTAGTGGATTTCGTCGCCCGTGAAGCCGATGTTCGGCCCGACGACCTCGTGGGTGACGGCGAGGTTGTCATGAGTCGTGGTCGCGCGGGTGGCGGAGGCGTCGTGGCCGGGTGTGGCCGCGGATCCGACCGCGTCAGCGGATTGGGCAGTGGCGATGCCGGTGGCGCCGGCGGCGAGCAGCGCGACGGATGCGGCGGTGACGGCGAGGCGGGTGAAGGCGCGCCGGCGGGTGGTGTGGGGCACTGGCAGCTCCTGGGTGAGTGGTCGTATGTGGACTGAAGGTGGGGGCGGATCAGCTCCCGAACGCAGATCCCCCCGAGCCGGTCGGGCGGGGAAGGGAGCAGTCGAGTGCGCAGCTGGCGGTGACGCCCGTCGGGCGCCAATCGAGCAGCGCGAGGCCGTCGGCTCGGACCGTCAGGTAGGCATTCATGTTCGACGGGGACGCGTTACCCTCCCAGTCGCAACCCACGGAGAATCCGCCCCTCGCATTCCGGAGCACGCGGACGCTGTCGTACACGACGGTGGTACCGGCCGCGGGGTCGACGGTCCACGACCCGACCGCCGGGTATTCGTATTTGCGGGTCATGACGTTGGCGAGGACCTTGGGCATCGACTCGGACACCTGCGCACCCGAAGTGTTCGTGTAGGTCACGGTTCCGGACTTCGCCAACGTCCACGAGTTGGAGCAACCCACCAGATCCGAGATGCCTTCCTCGATTCCGGTGATCGTGCGCGCCGGTCCGTCGGTGGCGGAGACGGTGGTGCGGTAGTGGACCTCGTCGCCGAGGTAGCCGGCGTTGCTGCCGATGATCTCGTGGGTGATGGTGAGGTTGTCGTGTGTCTTCGTTGCGCGGGTGGCGGAGGCGTCGTGGGATCCGAATGCGTCAGCGGATTGGGCGGTGGCGGCGCCGGTGACGCCGGCGGCGAGCAGGGCTGCGGTCGCGGTGGCGGCGACGAGGCGGGCGACGGTGCGCCGGCCGGTGCTGTGGGGCAATGGTTCTCCTGGCTGAAATGGATTGTCGGGCGGGCGAACTGACGGATCGGCTGGTAGGAGCGACTCGGGACCCAGCCGCTCGGCGCCGTCAGCTACCGAAGGGGCCGGTCTCGTGGAGGCTGCCGTACGAGCTGGTCATCGCGGGCCAGTCCAGGGTCCCCAGACCGGAGGCGTCCAGGCCGACGCCGGTGTAGGCCACCCCGTCCTCCATCGACGGCCTACCCCGGAAGTCGATCCACCTGTAGGTGATCTCGAGGACGACCGTGGCTCCGGATTCGGCGGCGATCGGCCACCCGGCGCTCGAGACCTCCCAACCGCCCGGGTCGGTCATGTTGAGGCCGTCGTAGGTCGCCGCGACCAGGATCGGGGTGACGGCCTCGGTGGTGCGGGTGCCGTTCGCGTCGGTGTAGGTGAGTTTCGCCGTGTTCGGGACGTACGACATGAGCTGTTCGCGTTCGATGATCCTGGTGACCTGCCGCGCCGGCGCCGACGTCGCGGAGATGGTGGTCCTGAAGGTGATCTCGTCGCCCGCGTAGCCGGCGTTCGGGCCGACGACCTCTCGGGTGACCGACACGTTCTCCGCCGTGCGCGTGGCGCGGGGGATCAGTTCGGGATGGCTGGGGGCTCCGATGCCGAACTCCGACGAGCCGACCGCACCCGCGGTGCCGACGCCGGCGATCAGACCGGACACGGCAAGGGCTGTGGCGGCGACGGCCGCGGCGACGCGGTGCATGGTTGTTGCTGGGCGGGACACAAGATCTCCGAATCTCTGAGGCGGTGGGAGGACGGTGCGGCGCAGGCGGATCAGCTGCCGAACTCGGAAAAGTCGATGCCGGGGATGCCCGAAGAGCCGATGTTGCCGACGCCGGCGGTGCAGGGGTCGCAGGTCACCAGAGCGTTCATCGGATAGAACGTCTGGGTGCCGAGTCCGGAGATGTCCGCGGTGACACCCGAAGCCGCGGTGACTACTCCCTCACCCTGCCTCAGGGTTCCAGTCCAGGTGTAGGTGACCTCGAGGACGACGGTCGCGCCGGCTGCGGTGATCGGCCATCCGGTGCCGGGCGCCACGTAGAGGCTGTCCGTGCCCGGGGTGGATGTGATCGCCTCGGTGGTCCTGCGGCCGTCGCCTGCGGTGTATGTGATCTTGGCGGAGGTCTCTTTGGAGTATCCGGGTCCACCGTCGTCGATCCGGGTGATCAGGCGGTCCGGGGCCCCGGTCGCGGCGAAGGTGGTGCGGTAGGTCACCTTCTCGCCCACTCCGGTCACGTTCGGGCCGACCACCGCCCGCGTGATCGTCACGTTGTCGACGGTGGCGGTGTCCGAACGCTGCAGGTCGGTGTCGTAGCCGGTGGAACCGGAGCCGAACGGGTCGAAGTTGGTGAAGTTGACGCTGCCGCCGCTGAGGCCGGTCACGCTTTCGCTGCTGCCGTTCGCGCCTGCGGTTGCGGTGCCGGTCAGCAGGCCTGCGGCGAGAAGGGTGGCGGTGGTGGCGACCGCGGCGAGGCGGCGGGTGGGTGATGACGGGCGGGACACGGGACTCCGTTCGGGATGGGCGACTGGGGCACGTCTCGGGGGAGTCGACACTGTGCGTGTCCCCCCCGACCGCGTATGCCGTGATCGGATGGACGGCTGCCCGGTTTCGTCGGAGAAAGTGAAAACTGTTGCGTATAACGGTATTCCGAGCCTGTAAGGGTTGACTCGGCGCGCACAACGAGGGCAACCCGGAGATTCTCGGGTGCCCTCGTTGTGAGGTGGTAGGTCAGCTGCCGAGGAGGTTCCCGAAGAAGTCGGAACTGCTCACGTAGGTGACGTAGCCGACACAGCCGTCGCAGCGCGTCTGGGCCTTCATCGACGGAAAGTTCTGGGTGCCGAGCCCGGAGATGTCGGCGGTGACGCCGGAGTTCTGGACATAGGCGGTGTATTCCTGCCGCATGGTTCCGTACCAGGTGTAGGTGACCTCGATGACGACGGTGTCGCCGGCCGCGGTGATGGGCCACCCGGTTCCGGATGCCACGTATTCGCCTGTCGCGTATTCACCCGTGGAATCCAGGGTGGACGCGATCGTCTCGGTGGTCCTGCCGCCGTCCGCCTTGGTGTAGGTGATCTTTGCCGTGGGGCTCCCGGTGTATTTGGGCCCTTGGTCGTCGATCCGGGTGATCAGGCGGTCCGGGGTCCCGGTCGCGGAGAAGGTGGTGCGGAAGGTCACCTGCAGGCCGCCATAGCCCACATTCTTGCCGACCACCTCGCGGGTGACCGTCAGGTTGTCGACGGTGACGGTGTCCGAGCGCTGCAGGTCGGGGTCGTTTCCGTTTTCGATGACGCGCTCAGTGGAACCGACCAGGTCGAGGTTGGAGACGTCGACGCTGCCGCCGCTGCTGCCGGTCACGCTTTCGATGCTGCCGGTCGCGCCTGCGCTCGCGGTGCCGGTCAGCAGGCCTGCGGCGAGGAGGGCGGCGGTCGTGGCGACCGCGGCGAGGCGGCGGGTGGGTGTCGATGAGCGGGACACGGGACTCCGTTCGAGGTGGGCGACTGGGCGCGCGTGTCGAGGGAGTCGACACTGTGTGGGCCCCCCGACCGCGTGTGCGGTCATCGTATGGACGGCCGACCGGTTCCGCCGGATAATGCGAAAACTATTGCGTATAACGATATTTCGGAGCGTTCGATCCCTTGGGCCCGTGAGACGCAACGAGGGCCGGGACACAGTGTGTCCCGGCCCTCGTGAGGCTTCGCCTACGGCGCGTCAGCTGTTTGGACGCTTGCCGTGGTTGGCCTTGTTGCCCTTGCGGCTGCGCTTCTTGCGACCACGCTTACCCATGGTTGTCTCCTTCCCTCTGATCTCGCTCCGGGACATTCTTCCATGTGTGGTTGGCTGTACTTCCATTGGCAGGTCTAGAACAAGCGAGGTGCTCGATGGCAGAAGACGTGCGTGCCGAGATGGTTTCCACCGTCTTCCAGGTGGTTGTCGCCGAAGGTGACGAGGTCAAGGAGGGTGACACCCTCGTGATCCTGGAGTCGATGAAGATGGAGATCCCGGTGATCGCCGAGGTGAACGGCCGCGTGACCTCGGTAGATGTCACGGTCGGCGACGTCATCCAGCAGGGCGACCTGATCGCCGTCATCTCCTGACCCACGCCCTGATCGATGTCCACCCTCAGCGATCTGCTCGCCGAACACACCGACCTGCCGGGCAGCGCCGTCGACCACCTGCAGCGGGTGGTCGGGGAGTGGCAGCTGCTCGCCGACCTGTCGTTCGCCGACGTGCTGCTGTGGGTGGGCGCGGACAGCGGCAACCCGGAGGTCTCCGGCCACGGTGAAGTGGTCTGCGTCGCGCAGTGCCGGCCGACCACCGCCCCCACCGCGTTCGCCGAGGACGCCGTCGGCACGGTCGTCTCGGACGCCGAGCACCCGCACGTGCGGCAGGCGCTGACGGAGTGGCGGATCGTGCGCGTCGAGGACGGACCGCCCGGCGAGGGGACGCCGGTACGCCGCGAGGCGATCCCCGTGCGGTGCGCGGGGGACGTGATCGCCGTCCTCAGCCGCGACACCAACCCCACCCAGCATCGGCAGTCCAGCCCGCTCGAGGTCGCGTACCTCGACTGCGCGGCGGACCTGTGCCAGATGATCAGCGAGGGGACGTTCCCGACGCCCGAGGAGCACAGCGAGATCCTCTCCAGCCCGCGCGCGGGTGACGGCTTCATCCGGCTCGACTCCGACGGGACCGTGGTCTACGCCAGCCCGAACGCGCTCTCGGCCTACCACCGGATGGGCCTGACGACGACGACACTGACGGGCAGCGACCTGGCCTCGGTGACCAGGACGCTGGTCACCGACCCGTTCGACTCCCAGGACGTGGCCAACGACATCAGGGCCGCGCTCGCAGGCAAGGCGGGCAAGCGGATGGAGGTGGAGGCCCGCGGGGCCACCGTGCTGCTGCGCACCCTGGTGCTGCGGCCGGGCGGACTGCCTGCAGGCGCGGCGGTGCTGATCCGCGACGTCACGGAGGTCAAGCGCCGCGACCGCGCGCTGCTGAGCAAGGACGCGACCATCCGGGAGATCCATCACCGGGTGAAGAACAACCTGCAGACGGTCGCCGCGCTGCTGCGGTTGCAGGCCAGGCGGACCAACAACGACGAGGCCCGCCAGGCGCTGAGCGAGTCGGTGCGCCGGGTGACCTCGATCGCGCTGGTCCACGACACCCTGTCCATGTCGGTGGACGAGGAGGTCAACCTCGACGAGGTGGTCGACCGGCTGGTGCCGATCATGGCCGATGTCGCGATGGTGGGCAGCGCGGTCCAGATCCGTCGCGAGGGCAGCCTGGGGGTGTTCCCGGCCGAACGGGCGACCCCGCTGGTCATGGTGCTGACCGAGCTGGTGCAGAACGCGATCGAGCACGCCTTCGAGCCGGGGGAGCCCGGCACCGTGACGCTGCGGGCCGAGCGGTCGGCGCGCTGGCTCGATGTGGTGATCCACGATGACGGCAACGGCCTACCTGCCGGCTTCAGCCTGGAGCGTTCCGACCGCCTCGGCCTGCAGATCGTCCGGACCCTGGTCTCTGCCGAGTTGGGCGGTTCGCTCGGCCTGCATCCCGCCGAGGGTGGCGGAACGGACGCCGCGCTGCGGGTGCCGCTCGGGCGCCGCGCGAACCGCGTGTAGTCGCGGATCGACCCCTGGAAACGACTGAGGCCCGGCACCATCATGGTGCCGGGCCCGTTCGTACGGTGCTGTGTGACTAGACCGTGGTGCGGGCGCGGGTGCGCGCGTTGCGACGCTTGAGGGCGCGGCGCTCGTCCTCGCTCATGCCGCCCCAGACGCCTGCATCCTGGCCGGACTCGAGTGCCCAGGACAGGCAGTCGGCGGTAACGGGGCAGCGGTTGCACACCAGCTTGGCGTCCGCGATCTGGGCGATGGCCGGACCACTGTTGCCCACGGGAAAGAACAATTCCGGGTCTTCATCCCGACAAATTGCGTTGTGGCGCCAGTCCATCCTTCTGCTCCTTAACCGGGTGCGTTCTGCACCGTTTCGTATCGCTGAGTTCATGCGCATTGTGGGAAATGTTTCCGCGCTGTTGCTTGTGAATGCTTTCACGAACTAGCGGGATGTCAATGGATTCAGACCGCTTCGTGGGGTAACTCACTCTGTTAGGTTGCCCTATGTGGTCTGGGCTACTTTCTACCCCGGTTGCGGCGAGAATGCACTAGTCCCGTAAGATTTCTTGGCATTTTCTCATGTTCGGGGCGATCGCGCATGGCGGCGACAGCGGGGGCGGGGCGACGCGTCAGACGCCGCTCGGCGCCACGACGGAGATCGCGTCGGGCACCGAGACGAACTCGACCTCGGTGCGCATGCCGATGTAGTCGCCGTCCATCTGCAGGGCGATCGGCGTGCTCGACCGGATCAGGATCCGCGGCACGTCGTCTACCCGAAAAAGGTTGCGCGCCTTCGGTTGTGCGCCGGGTGTGAGGAGCTGTCGGACCAACTTCAGGGTCTTGGGGACGCTCATTGTCCGCATCGCGAAGACGCCGAGGCCGGTGCTGAACGTGGTCTCCGGATTGATCCGGACGGGACGGTCGTTCAGGTAGGTCCACGGGCTGGAGTTCGACACGAAGGCGTAGTGCACGCCCTCGACGGGGTCGTGGCCGGGCACCTGGACGGTCAGCGTCGGTTCGGTGCCCCGGTTGCGGAAGAAGGCGCGGATGGCGGTCCGGACGTAGCGCGACGGCGTCGCCGGGTGGCCGTTGCCGCGGCTCGCGTCGATCGCCTCGCACACCTGTGCGTCGAGGCCCATGCCCGCGTTGAAGGTGAACCAGCGGTTGTCGCAATGGGCCAGCCCGATCCGCCTGTGCTGGCGCAGCGCGAGCAGCTCGATGAGCTGATTGGTCGCGGCCACGGGATCCGCGCTGATGCCGAGCGAACGGGCGAACACGTTGGCCGAGCCGCCGGGGACCACCGCGATGAGCGGGATCGGCCCGATCGCGACCTCGCTCATCGAATCCGGTCGGGGGGCGCCGAGCAGTCCGTTGATGACCTCGTTCACGGTGCCGTCGCCGCCGTGCACGACGATCAGGCCGATGCCCTCGATGGCAGCGCGCCGGGCGAGCTCGCCCGCGTGGCCGCGGTGGGTGGTGTGCGCGACCCGCACCTGGACCCGGCTCGACACCGCGTGCGCGAGCAGATCACGCGCCGCGGGGGTCGTCGAGGTGGCATTCGGGTTGACGATCAGCAGCGCGCGCACAGGACACCACCCTAGCGGGGAGCCACGCGTTCTATAGGCTGGCGCGGTGTCAGAACAGCCCACACGCCCCAGCCCGCCCGCCACGGTCCGTTGGGCCGGAATGCTGGTGACCCTCCAGGGCACCGTCGCGGTCGGCATCGCGATCGTGCTGCTGATCCGCGGCCTCCTCGGTCACGATCAGACCGCGACCAGCGGATACGGCACCGCGGCGTGGTTCGCGATCCTCGGTGGCGCGGTCCTGGCCGCTGGCATCGCGCTGATCACCGGCAGGCGCTGGGGGCGCACGATCGCCGTCGTCGCCCAGTTGCTGCTGCTCCCGGTGTCCTGGTCGCTGCTGACCGACTCGCACCAGCCGGCGTACGGGGTGTTGCTCGCGGTGGTCGTGGTCGGCGCGCTGGTGTTGCTCTTCAGCAGCCCCTCGTCGCGGTGGATGGCCGACGAGTACGGCGACGAGGACTCCTAGCCGCTAGGCCTGCTTGGCGAGGCTGCGGAGGGCGTCGCCGGACAGGCGGTAGGTGGTCCATTCGTCCTGGGCGGTCGCGTCGAGCGACTCGTAGAACGCGATCGAGGGGGCGTTCCAGTTCAGCACCGACCAGCTGAGCCTGCTGTAGCCGTTGTCGGC
The DNA here is from genome assembly GCF_000686785.1 of Rhodococcus sp. UNC363MFTsu5.1. Lineage (NCBI taxonomy): Bacteria > Bacillati > Actinomycetota > Actinomycetes > Mycobacteriales > Nocardiaceae > Rhodococcus > Rhodococcus sp. UNC363MFTsu5.1. Next base: position 99,595 of record NZ_JMLO01000003.1, on the reverse strand, counting down.
GCACTCCTTGGCCAGTGCGGCCAGCAGGGCCCTGCCGTGGCCGGCGCCGCGCCGCTCGGGCAGGACGAACAGATCCTCCAGGTAGATCCCGTGGACGCCGTCCCAGGTGGAGAAATTGCGGAACCACAGCGCCATTCCGATGACGGTCCCGGCCTCCTCGGCCACGTGGCAGAAGGCCGACGGGTTCTCGCCGAACAGTGCGGTGGTGATCTGCTCGACCGTCACGGTGCACTCGTGCCTGGCCTTCTCGTACTCGGCCAGGTCGTAGATCAGGCCGGTGATGGCCGCGGCGTCGTCGGGGGTGGCCCGCCGGATCATGATTGCTCTCTCTCGGATCGAGTCACCAGGTGACGTTGTGCGAATTGATCTGCTGGACACCGTGATCGAAGCCGAGCACGGAGATCGCCGCCGGGTCCATCGCGAACCGCCTGCCCTCGGAGACCGGGAGCTCGGCCCACCGGGCGAGCAGGGCGCGGGAGAAGTGCGCGTGGCCGACGAGGATCACATCACGTTCGTCGAGCCGAGACAACGCCGTCGACAGGACCATGTCGGCGCGCGCTGCCACGGACTCGGCGCTCTCCCCGCCCGGGCACGGGTGCGTCCACACGGTCCAGCCGGGCACGCTCTCGCGGATCTCGGGAGTGGTCAGGCCCTCGTACCGGCCGTAGTCCCACTCCGCCAGCGCGTCCCACGCGGTCGCGGTCGCGAGCCCGGCGAGCTCCGCGGTCCTGGTGGCCCGGCCGCGCGGGCTGGTCAGGACCAGCGGGTCCCGCAGCCCGAGCCTGGCGATCCGGTGCCCGGCCTCGCGCGCCTGCTCCTCGCCCTCCGCGGTGAGCGGGATGTCGGTGCTGCCGGTGTGCCTGCCGTTCAGTGCCCACTCCGTCGCGCCGTGTCTGACCAGGGCGATGCGGGGGCGTGCGGTGCTCATGCGGCAATGATGCCAGGGTGATCTGGGCCCGACCGCTCGCCACATCCGACGAAGTGCGCAAAGATCACCCCGTGACAACTGTGCTCGCTGTGGCGAATCAAAAGGGTGGGGTCGCCAAGACCACGACGGTTGCCTCGCTCGGGGCCGCTCTCGCGGCGCTCGGGCGCAAGGTGCTGGTGGTTGACCTCGACCCGCAGGGCTGCCTGACGTTCTCGTTGGGCCACAACCCGGATCGGGTCGAATCGTCGGTGCACGAGGTGCTCACCGGTGAGGCGGCGTTGCGCGAGGTGATCCTCGACACCGAGGAGGGCATCTCGCTGGTGCCCGCGACCATCGACCTGGCGGGCGCGGAGGCGATGCTGCTGATGCGGCCGGGGCGCGAGTTCGCGCTCAAGCGCGCGTTGGCGACGCTGGACAACGACTACGACATCGTGCTGATCGACTGCCCGCCGTCGCTGGGCGTCCTCACGCTCAACGGGCTGACCGCGGCCGATTCGGTGCTGGTGCCGCTGCAGTGCGAGACGCTGGCGCACCGCGGCGTCGGGCAGCTGCTGCGCACCGTCGGCGAGGTGCAGCAGATCACCAACCCCGACCTGCGCCTGCTCGGCGCGCTGCCGACGCTCTACGACGCCCGCACCACCCACAGCCGCGACGTGATCTCCGACGTGGCCGATCGCTACGAGATGCCCGTGCTGGCGCCGCCGATCCCGCGCACGGTGCGGTTCGCCGAAGCCACGGCCTCGGGTGCAACGGTGCTCGCGGGCAGGCGCAACAAGGGCGCGCTCGCCTACCGCGAGCTGGCCGAGCAGCTGGTGGCGCACTGGGACACCGGCGCGGACCTGGTGACCTTCAGCCCCACGGCCTGAATCGTCGGCCCGGGGCCGTCAGCGCAGGGCGACGAGCTCGTCCCCGCGCTGCTCGAGCAGCACCGTGCCGACGACCGCGCTGGTCACCGGCGCCTGCTCGCCCGCACGGTCCACGGCGATCCGGCGTACCTCGGCTCCTGTCGACAGGTCGTGCACGGCGATGGCACCGTCGACGGGGACCAGGATCTGGCCCGCCATCAGCGCGCCGGGGCCGATGGCGCCCTCGAGGGTCCATCGGGGCGTGAAATCGGTTGCGCCAAGGGCGATCACCCGTGAACCCGTCCACCACGAGTACACCGAACCGACCTTGACCACCTTGGAATCAGGGGAGACGTCGGCGGGAACCGGATGCATGGCGACGGGGGAGCCTGCGCCGTCGAAGACGCCGACCCGTGCCCCCGTCGAGGGTCCGGCGGGCAGGTAGACGGCGGTACGGTCGCCCGCCACGGCGAGGACCCTCGCACCGGTGACGCCGGGGTCGAGATCGGCGAGCACGCTCGAGCCGTACTCGTCCGGTTCGGTGTTGTCCTTGGGGGCGGGGTTCAAGATGCTGAGCCGGTCGGCCGGCTCGTCCGGGCAGCGCTCGAGCACCGCGAGCCGGGTGCTGCTCGAGGCCGACGAGCGCAGCTCGCAGCCCGATCGCGGCTGGGTGTTCGGGTTGACCGGCGCGTCGACGCGGCCGAATTCCAGGGTGCGCACCAGGTCGGAACGCCACAGCTCCATCCGGTGCATTCCCCGCGAGGTCACATAGGTGCCGTCCTCGGACAGGACCACGGCGTCGTCGGCATCGCTGGTGCGTTGGGCGACCCGGGCGCCGTTCGCGCCTGCCAGTTCGGTGACGGCTCCGCAGCCGCGACCGTCGCGATACACCGAGACGACGGAGTTCCACGCCCCGATCACACCGCACAGCGGCAGGTCCCTGGAGTAGCTCCACAGCTGCGCGCCGGTGTCGCGGTCGCGACCGACGACCGCACCGCCCTCGGCGGTCACCACGGCCCCGCCCGCGATGACCGGACGGCCGGTCGACGCGCTGTCGGCACGCCAGATCTCGGTGACGCTCTCCGGGATGGAGAGCGCCGTATCTGCCGGTGTGGCAGGGGTTTCCGCGGTGATCGCGGTGGTGCCCCTGGCGTCGCTGCGCAGCCAGATCACACCGGCGGCGAGCACCACGACGACCGCGATCGCGGCAGCGGCGATGAGGTCGGCGCGGGTGCGCCGCTCCGGTGCGACCACGGCGGCGGGCTACTCCGAGGCCACGGCCACGGAGGGTGCTGCGGCCGCTGCCGCTGCCGCGGGCTTGCGCCGACGCCGACGACGACGCGCAGGCGCGGTGCCGTCGCCCGAGGGTGCGGTGGTGTCCGTCGCCGGGGCGTCGGAAACCGCTGCGGTGGTGTTGGTTTCGGTGGTGCTGCGACCGCCACGGGTGCGCTTGCGGGGGGCGCGTGTGCGGGCGGGGCGCTCGGACTTCTCGGCCCGCTCGGTACCGGCGGCGTCGTCGGTGTTACCGCCGGCCTCCGTCGCGCGCTCGGGCTTGGCCCGCTTGATCGAGCCCTTGGCGTCGGTCGGGATGTTCAGCTCGGAGTAGAGGTGCTCGGAGCTGGAGTAGGTCTCGGCCGGCTCCGGGATGCCGAGTCCGAGCGCCTTGTCGATGAGCTGCCAGCGGGGGATGTCGTCCCAGTCGACCAGCGTGACGGCGATGCCGGTGCGGCCCGCGCGACCGGTGCGGCCGATGCGGTGCACGTAGGTCTTCTCGTCCTCGGGGCACTGGTAGTTGATCACGTGGGTGACGTCGTCGATGTCGATGCCACGGGCGGCGACATCGGTGGCGACCAGCACGTCGATCTTGCCGGTGCGGAAGGCCTTGAGGCCCTTCTCTCGCGCCACCTGGCCGAGGTCGCCGTGCACGGCGCCAACCGAGAACCCGCGCTCGGCGAGATCGTCGGCCACCTTCTGTGCGGTCCGCTTGGTGCGGGTGAAGATCATGGTGGCGCCGCGACCCTCGGCCTGCAGGACGCGGGCGACCATCTCGGCCTTGTCGAGCGCGTGCGCCCGGTAGATGTGCTGGCTGGTGCGGTCGTGCACCGCCGACGATTCCGGCTCCTCGGCGCGGATGTGCGTCGGCTGGGTCAGGAAGGTGCGGGCGAGGGTGATGATCGGTCCCGGCATGGTGGCCGAGAACAGCATCGTCTGGCGCTTGTCGGGGACCATGCCGAGGATCCGCTCGATGTCCGGCAGGAAGCCGAGGTCGAGCATCTCGTCGGCCTCGTCCAGGACCAGCACCCCGACCTTGCCGAGGATTAGGTGGCCCTGCTTGGCCAGGTCGAGCAGGCGGCCGGGGGTGCCGACGACGACGTCGACGCCCTTCTGCAGCGCGGCGATCTGGGTCTCGTACGGGCGTCCGCCGTAGATCGAGAGCACCTCGAGCTTGCGGTCACCGGCCTTGAGGAACTTGCTCGCGTTGACAAGGTCCTCGGTGACCTGGATGCACAGCTCGCGCGTCGGCACGATGATCAGGGCTCGGGGGGTGCCGTCCAGCGTCGCGGTGCCCGTGTCGCCGGTCGCGATGCGGTGCAGCAGCGGGACGCCGAACCCGAAGGTCTTGCCCATGCCGGTTCGGGCCTGGCCGATGAGGTCGTCGCCCGCGAGCGCGAGCGGCAGCGTCAGCTCCTGGATGGCGAAGGTGCGGTCGATGCCGATCTCGGCGAGGGCCCGGACGATCTCGTCCCGGACGCCGAGTTCGGCGAAGGTCGGGGCGGTGTGGGTCTCGTCGAGCTGGGCGGAGAGGGTTGTTTCGGTCGCGTCGTCTTCATGGTCGATCGTGATCTTGCTCAGGGGTCTGGCCTTCCTCGTTGGCACGCGCGCACGAGGTGGGGCCAGGCCGATTGTCGGCCGATGTCGGTGCCCTCGTCCGTGAGTCGCGCTTCCTGCTGCCTGAGCGCGGAAATCGTGGGATCTCGACGCGGCGCGGGAAGGGACTTCAAGATCAGGTGCGCGCACATTATCTGCGGGTAGCCGCGTGGTCGTGTCGGCCCATTTGCTCGGGCTACGGGCGGCTGCCCGCGTCCATGGTAGCTTGCGTGACCGCCTGAGCCGGTATTTGCATGGCCAATCTCACCGCCTTCGCCCCGGCGCGGCCCCGATCGGCGGGCACCGCGTGACGTCTAGGCTGTCCGCATGGGAGCCAATTCGCCGGATTCTTTGACGCCAGCCATTGCCGCCGATCATCCGGGAGTGGGTGAGCTCTTCGCCGTTCTCGCGTACGGCGAGATCTCGGCTTTCTATCGCCTCGCGGAGGACGCGCAGATGTCGCCGACCCTGCAGGGGAAGGTCGCGCTGGCGAGCATGGCGGCCGCGGAGATGAGCCACTTCGAGACCCTCCAGTCGGCGTTGACCGCACGGGGGCACGACGTCTACTCCGCGATGAAGCCGTTCGTGGCGCCGCTGGACGACTACCACGCCTCCACGCACCCGTCGACCTGGCTGGAATCGCTGGTCAAGGCGTACGTGGGCGACGGCATCGCCGCGGACTTCTACCTGGAGATCGCGGACTCCCTCGACCCGTCGGTGGCCGCGGTCGTGCGTGAGGTGCTCGCCGAGACCGGGCACTCGGAGTTCGTGGTGCACGAGGTCAGCGCCGCGGTCCGCTCGAGCACGCAGGAGAAGGACCGGCTGATGCTGTGGGGCCGCCGGCTGCTGGGGGAGGCGATCACCCAGGCGCAATACGTGATGGCTCAGCGCCAGGACCTGACCGAGCTGGTGATCACCGCGAGTGGCGACCTCAGCGGCATTGCCGCCATGTTCGACCGGATGCAGGAACGGCACTCGGAGCGGATGACGGTGCTGGGACTCGTGTGAGGCGGCCCCGCTGCTGTTCGCTCTCAGCACACGTACAGCGCGGGCGCGGCGGCGAGCAGCTGCACTAGCCTTGGGCTTCGGTAGTGATGGCACGAGATTTCGGAGGTTGGCCGTGGAGGTCAAGATCGGTGTTTCTGACAGCCCGCGCGAGCTCATCGTGAACAGCGAACAGACACCCGAAGAGGTCGAGGCCCTGGTCGCGGGCGCGCTCGGCGGCGAGGGCGGTGTGCTGGCGCTCGTCGACGACAAGGGGCGCAAGTTCCTGATCCAGGCCAGCAAGGTGGCGTACGTGGAGATCGGACCGTCGGACAGCCGCAAGGTCGGGTTCGCGGCGACCAGCAGCTGATCTGCTGAAGCAGACGAAGAAACGGGGCGCGGTCATCCGCGCCCCGTTCTCGTTGGTGCCCCTCTGCTTCGTGCCCCCGCGGTTCCCGTCGCGGAGGTCAGTGCTGCAGCGGCACGTGTGACAGGCCGCCCCATGCGAGCACCACGGTGGTGTCGACGGCCTCCTCCTTGGGGATCGGCCGGTTCGCCTGCAGCCAGTAGCGCGCGGTGAACTGGCTGGTGCCGACGAGCCCGACCGCGAGGATCCGGGCGCGATAGGGATCGAGACCCGAGTCGTGGCTGACCAGGTCGAAGACGGCGTCCACGCAGGCCTCGGTGGCCTGGTCGACCCGGGCCAGGACCTGTGGGTCACCCATCACGTCCGACTCGAACACCAGCCGGTAGCCCTGGCTGTCGTTGTCGACGAAATCGAAGAAGGCCTGCACGGCCGCACGGACCCGCTGCCTGTTGTCGGTGGTCGAACGCAGGGCCTGCCGCACGCCGGAGATCAGGCTGTCCACGTAGCTCTGCAACACCGCGAGGTAGAGGTCGAGCTTGCCGGGGAAGTGCTGGTAGAGCACGGGCTTGCTGACGCCCGCGCACTCGGCGATCTCGTCCATGCCCGCAGCGTGATAGCCCCTGGTGACAAAGACCTCGCTCGCGGCCTGGAGCAGCTGCAACCGTCGCGCGTCGCGGGGGAGGCGGGTGCTGCGTTTGGTGGTCTGGCCTGCGGGTGCTGCGGCCCGATCCGCGAGTTCTGTCATCGTGCTCCCAATCTGCTGCCTATCCACCATCACTGACCCGTGCGGTGCGGTGAGGGTGCTCACTGCACTGAGTGCACAAAGTCATCGAACGATACCCGGACGATCGCCGGGCCACCCTCACAATGGCGCATGCTGTGTAGGTGAGTATTCCAGGTGATGCGGTCGGTGTCGGCATGTCGCCGTCGGGCGCCCGGTCGGGGCGACGTTCGGCGCGCCGAATCGCCGTTGCGCCGGTCTGTGAGATTCTGGCTCCGTGACAGATCGAGGTGGACCGCGGTTGCGGGGCGACGCTCCACGTCGCTCAGGCGGCAGTGGCTACCCCGACGACCGCTACCCGGCGCCGCACCCGGACGACGACTACCAAGACGATCGGTACCCCGACGACGAGCGTTACGAGCGGCGCGAGGGCGGTGCCGTCGGATCCCATCAGCCGTTGCGAGCGCAGTGGGATCCCACCAGCCGCGAGCCGGGGCGCCCCCGCACCCCCAGGCCCGAACGTCAGGCCCGAAAGCAGAGCAAGCTGGGCAAGTTCGTCTCCGTGTACGGATGGCGGGCATACGCGATCCCGATCCTGTTGGTGGTCACCGTGCTCGTGGCCGTCGACGCGATCCGCGGCGGCGGCAGTTCCCCGGAGTCCGAGACCGGCGACGGTCCTGGCCTCGGCGCGCTCAGCACCGCCACCGACGGCACCGATGTGATCGGCGTGCCGCCGCAGGCCGACGGCAATTTCGCCGGGACGATCCCCTCCGGCGCGCTCCCGGACGGCGGGCCCTTCACCGCCCAGGGCGCAGGCGCATGGCACGTGATCCCCGGTACCACCGCGCAGGCGGGGCAGGGCACCGAACAGGTCTTCACGTACACGGTCGAGGTCGAGGACGGCGTCGACACATCCGGTTTCGGCGGCGACGAGGCCTTCGGCCGGATGGTGGACCAGACGCTCGCCAACCCGAAGAGCTGGACCAAGGACCCGAGGTTCGCGGTCCGCCGGATCGACAACGGGGAACCGACCTTCCGGGTGTCGCTGACCTCCCAGATGACGGTTCGTCAGGCCTGCGGATACGACATCGAGCTCGAGGTCTCCTGCTTCAACCCGTCGATCAACCGGGTGGTCCTCAATGAGCCGCGCTGGGTCCGCGGCGCCATCGCCTTCCAGGGCGACATCGGCTCCTACCGGCAGTACCAGATCAACCACGAGGTCGGACACGCCATCGGCTACCAGGACCACCAGCCCTGCGAGTCGGACGGGGGACTGGCGCCGGTGATGATGCAGCAGACCTTCGGCACCTCGAACAACGACATCGCGAAGCTCGACCCCGAGGGCGTGGTGCCGATGGACGGCAAGACCTGCCGCTTCAACCCATGGCCGCACCCGCGCGGCTGAGCGACTAGCCGCGCACCCAGGTCGCGAGGAGCGCGCGTTCGTCGGCGGTGAGGCGGCGTAGCCGCTGGGTGTGCGGATCGCCGAGGGCCAGCTGGGTCACGGCCTCGACGGCGGGGCGAGAATCGGCAGGCGCCGAGGCCGCACGCACCTCGTATCGGACGGTCACGTCGACGGTGCGCAGTCGCTCGATCCACATCGTGACCGATAGCGGGCTGTCCGCGTGGGTGAGCGGGGACCGGTATCGCACATCGATGTGTGCCACCACCGAGGTCCCGAGCAACTCGGACGCCTCCGGCCCGACGCTGCGCAGCCAGTCGATCCTGGCCTCCTCGAGCAGGGTCACCATCCGGGCGTGGTTGACGTGCTGGAAGACGTCCATGTCCGACCACCGGACCGGCACCTCGGCGCGGTAGGAGACCGGATCGGTTGCCGGGGTCGGGGTGGTGCTCATCGGGACTCCTTGCGAACGTCGTGTGTACCAGGGCGACCGACCGTAACCGGCCGGGGAAGAATGGACTCGTGCGGAGCGTTGTAGCTGCGTGAGCGCGTAGACCGTAGGAGCCGTCGTGTCTGACCTGAAGTCCAAGAACTCATTGCCGCCGCTGGTCGAACCCGCGGCCGAGCTGAGTCGTGCCGAGGTGGCGCGCTACAGCAGGCACCTGATCATCCCCGACGTCGGCATGGTGGGGCAGAAGCGGCTCAAGAACGCCAAGGTGCTGGTGATCGGGGCGGGTGGGCTCGGGTCGCCCGCGCTGCTCTACCTGGCCGCCGCGGGTGTCGGGACCCTCGGCATCGTCGAGTTCGACGAGGTCGACGAGTCCAACCTGCAGCGCCAGGTCATCCACGGGCAGGCGGACGTCGGCAGGCCGAAGGCCGAGAGCGCTCGCGACTCCATCCTCGAGATCAACTCGAACGTCGAGGTGCGGCTGCACCAGTTCCGGCTCGAGCCCGACAACGCCGTGGAACTGTTCGAGCAGTACGACCTGATCCTCGACGGCACCGACAACTTCGCCACCCGCTACCTGGTCAACGATGCCGCGGTGCTCGCGGGCAAGCCGTACGTCTGGGGCTCGATCTACCGGTTCGAGGGGCAGGCGTCGGTGTTCTGGGAGGACGCCCCGGACGGACGCGGGCTGAACTACCGCGACCTCTATCCGGAGGCGCCGCCGCCGGGGATGGTGCCGTCGTGCGCCGAGGGCGGCGTGCTCGGCGTGCTCTGCGCCTCGATCGGGTCGATCATGGCAACCGAGGCGATCAAGCTGATCACCGGAATCGGGGAGTCGCTGCTCGGCAGGCTCATGGTGTACGACGCCCTCGAGATGAGCTATCGGACCATCAAGCTGCGCCGTGACCCGGCCAGGGAGCCGATCACCGAGCTCATCGACTACGACGCGTTCTGCGGCGTGGTGTCCGACGAGGGGGTCGCCGCGGCCGCGGATTCGACGATCACGGCGCCCGAACTGGCCGCGATGCTGGCCGCGGGAAAGGAGATCGAGATCGTCGACGTCCGCGAACCGGTGGAGTGGGACATCGTCCACCTGCCGGGCGCGACGCTGATCCCCAAGGACCGCATCCTGTCCGGCGAGGCGCTCGCGGAGCTGCCGCAGGACAGGCCGATCGTGCTGCACTGCAAGACCGGTATCCGGTCTGCCGAGGCGCTGGCCGCGCTGAAGAAGGCGGGCTTCGCCGATGCGACCCATCTGCAGGGCGGGGTCATCGCCTGGGCGAACCAGGTGGACAAGTCACTGCCGGTGTACTGACGCGGACCCGGCGCGTCAGGGGACGGCGAGGGGGCCGACGGCGGTAGCGTTGGTGACGTGAGCTCTGTCGAACCTCCCGAGCACGTGCGCTCCACCTTCGGTCTGCGCGAGACGGTTCCGATTCCGCTCGGAGCCGACTGGGACGGCGGTTGGCGTTGCGGCGATGTCGTCCTCTCGCCGGTGGCCGACCACGCCCGCGCCGCGTGGTCGGCAAAGGTGCGCGAGACGCTGACCGCGGACGGGGTGCGGATCGCGCGTCCGGTCCGGGCAACCGACGGACGTTACGTCGTATCGGGCTGGCGGGCAGACACATTCATCGGCGGGTCGCCGGAGCCGCGGCACGACGAGGTGGTCTCGCTGTCGATGCGGTTGCACGCGGCGACCGCGGCCCTCGAGCGGCCTCGGTTCCTTGTACAGCCACCGGTGGCGCCATGGGCGGACGTCGACGTGTTCGTCGCGGCCGATCGGGCCGCGTGGGAGCAGGTTCCCCTGCGGGCGGTGAAGGGCCAGTTCGAGCCGGTCACCGACGACGGCAGGACCAGCGTCGAGCTGATCGGTCAGCTGGCGACGCTGCGCAAGCCGGTGCGCAGCCCCGACCAGCTGGTGCACGGCGACCTCTTCGGCACCGTGCTGTTCTCCGGCTCGGAGGCGCCTGCCATCACCGACATCACCCCCTACTGGCGGCCCGTCGGCTGGGCGGCCGGGGTCGTCGTCGTGGACGCGCTGTCATGGGGTGGAGCCGACGCGGAGCTGATCGCCCGGTGGGAGGATCTGCCGGAGTGGCCGCAGATGCTGTTGCGCGCCCTGATGTTTCGTCTGGCGGTCCACGCCCTGCATCCGCGCTCGACGGCCGAGGCGCTGCCCGGCCTGGTCCGCACCGCGGACCTGATCCGGTTGATGCTCTAGGTCCTCAGGTCCGCTGGGCGAGGAGCTCGGTCAGGAACCGGCGCGCCGCGGTCGCGGCGCGCTCGCTGTCGCCCTCGATGACGGCCTGCACGAGCTCGTCGTGCTCGGGCTCGTAGGAGTTCTCGGCCGCCACCCGGTGGCGGAGGATGGTCTGCTCGATGGCGGGCAGTAGCGAGTCGTAGAACTCCAGGTACACCTCGTTGTGGCTGGCCGCGACGATCGCGCGATGCAGGGCCAGGTCGGCCGCGACGGCCGCGGTCGTGTCGGCCGCACCCTCGACGGGCGACCAGAGCAGGTTCCTGCGGGCGAGCAGGTCTCGCAGGGTCGCGATGTCGGTGTCGTCGCGGCGCCGCGCGGCGAGGGCGGCGGCCGTGACGTCGAGGGCCTGACGCAGCTCGAGGATGTCCCGTTCGTGCGCGGCCGCGAAGTACTTGCCGAGAGTCCCGCCGAGGTCGCTGGTGGCGATCACGTAGGTGCCCGAACCCTGACGTCGTTCGAGCATGCCCGCGTGCACGAGCGCCTGGACGGCCTCGCGCACGGTGTTGCGCCCGGTCCCGGTCAGCTCGGCGAGCTCCGGCTCGGTCGGAATCCGCGAGCCGGTCGACCAGCGGCCGGCCACGATCTCCGCGCGCAGCTGGTCGGTGACCTGCGCGATGAGGCTTGTCCGTCGTACGGGTTGCACGCGATCCCTCTCTGGTAAGACGTGTGCGCATCATACTCAGTTGCATCGGATCATCCATTCATCCTATGATTTTGCGATCATTTGCTGAGGGAACGAGGTGTGCGGTGTCCGTGCAGGCGACCGAACGGCATCGACACCCGATCGACCGGCGCGCACTCGTCGCAGGCCGGCTGATGGTGCTCGTCGCGATCGTGCTCTCCGCGCTCACGCTCCGCACTGCCGTCACCTCCCTGACCCCGCTGCTCGACGAGATCGGCCAGGAGGTCGGGTTCGGGTCCACCATCGTCGGTGTCTTCGGGATGCTGCCCACCGCGATGTTCGCCGTCTTCGGCCTGCTCACGCCCCGGTTGGCCCTGGCGTTCGGCCTGGAACGGGTGGCGCTCGGGGCCATGCTGATGACCGGGATCGGCATCGCGACCCGCTCGATGGTGTCCGACACCGCGGCCCTGCTCGCGCTCTCCGCGCTTGCTCTCGGCGGCATGGGGATCGGCAACGTGGTGATCCCGCCACTGGTCAAGCGCTATTTCTCGGACCGCGTCGCGATGATGAGCACCATCTACATCACCTGTGTCCAGGTGGGCACCTTCCTTCCGGCGCTCGTCGCGGTGCCGGTCGCGGACGCGTACGGGTGGCGGGTCTCGCTCGGCCTGTGGTCGTTGCTGGCCTTCGCCGCGGCGCTGCCGTGGGTGGGCATCGTGATCAGCAGGCGCGGTCGAGACCGTGTCGACACCTCCGCGGAACCGCACGCCGAGCGCGGCGAGCGCGGTCGGGCCTGGCGATCACCCGTGGCCTGGGGGATGGCCGGGATGTTCGGCATGACCTCGCTGATCACGTACTCGATGTTCACCTGGGTGCCCAAGATCCTGACCGAGGCAGGCGCGAGCGCGGCATTCGGCGGCGCCATGGTCGCGCTGTTCTCCGCGGTCGGCTTCATCGCTGCGATCGGGGCGCCGACCCTGTGCGCGCGGATCGCCAACCCGTACCCCGTCGTGATCGCCTGTGCGGTGTTCTATCTGGCCGGATTCGCCGGCCTGCTCTTCGCTCCCATGGCGGCCCCGGTGCTGTGGATCCTGCTGGTCGGCCTCGGCCCGAGCACGTTCCCCATGTCGCTGACGCTGATCAACCTGCGCACCAGGACCGCGGCAGGCTCGGCCGCGCTGTCCGGCTTCACCCAGGGGCTCGGGTACGCGGTGGCCTGCATCGGACCCCTGCTGTTCGGCGTCCTGCACGACCTGACCGGCGGCTGGACCTGGCCCTTCGCCCTGTTGCTCGGTGCTGTCGCGGTCATCCTCGTGGCGGGCTACGTGGCGTGCAAGCCGAGGTTCCTCGAGGACAGCTGGACGTGACGCCCGTCACATCGTGACTGGCATGTGACTGCCCGTCACATGCCGTAACACCCCGTTTACCTGCGGAAACGTTCTCACCGCCGGGATGGCGCGCACGTGAGCGCAAGTTCATTCCGGAGTCATTGCCTGCATCACCTCGGCAACATCCGACTCGTACCTTTAGGTCTCCCACGCACAGAGGAGGCCCGGTGACCACACGTTCGGACGAAGCCACGGCAGCAGCCGGCGCGCTCGAGGACAAGACCTCGAATCGCAAGCACTACATCGCGGAATGGGATGCCGAGGACGTCGAGGCCTGGGAGGCCGGCGGCAAGGACATCGCCAAGCGGAATCTCGTCTGGTCGGTCATCGCCGAGCACGTCGGCTTCTCGGTGTGGTCCATCTGGTCCGTGATGGTCCTGTTCATGCCGACCGACGTCTACGGCATCGACCCGGCGGGCAAGTTCTTCCTTGTGGCGGTCCCGACCCTCGTCGGCGCCGTCCTCCGCATCCCCTACACCGTCGCCACGGCACGGTTCGGCGGCAGGAACTGGACGATCTTCAGCGCGCTGGTGCTGATGGTGCCGCTGGTCGCGACCCTGTACCTGATGCTCAACCCCGGCTTCTCGTACACGACATTCCTGCTCGTCGCGGCGATCGCCGGCGTCGGCGGCGGCAACTTCGCCTCCTCGATGGCGAACATCAACGCCTTCTACCCGCAGCGGCTCAAGGGCTGGGCACTCGGCCTCAACGCAGGCGGAGGCAACATCGGCGTGCCGGTCATCCAGCTCATCGGTCTCATCGTCATCGCGACGGTCGGCAACACCGAAGCGTGGATCGTCTGTGCCATCTACCTGGTCTTCTGTGGTGTCGCCGCGGTCGGTGCCGCACTGTTCATGGACAACCTGGGCAACCAGAAGGCCGACATGAAGGCGATGGGAACGGCGCTCACGTTCCGCGACTCGTGGGTGATCGCCTTCCTGTACATCGGCACCTTCGGCTCGTTCATCGGCTACAGCTTCGCGTTCGGCCAGGTCATGCAGATCAACTTCATCGCAGGCGGCGACACCCCCGCCCAGGCCGCCCTGCACACCGCACAGATCGCGTTCATCGGTCCGCTGCTCGGGTCGATCGCCCGCCCGTACGGCGGCAAGCTCGCCGACCGCATCGGCGGCGGCAAGATCACGCTCTACACCTTCGCCGCGATGACGCTCGCGTCAGGAATCCTGGTCACGGCGAGCACGATCGACGACAGCACCGCGGGAGCCGCCAGCACCGGCGTCATGGTGGCACTGGTCCTCGGCTTCGTCGCACTGTTCCTGCTGTCCGGACTCGGCAACGGTTCGGTCTACAAGATCATCCCGTCGATCTTCGAGGCCAAGGCTCAGGGACTCGATCACCTCAGCGCGGAAGAGAAGGCCAGCTGGTCGCGCAACATGTCGGGTGCACTCATCGGCTTCGCAGGCGCCATCGGCGGGCTCGGCGGCGTCGGCATCAACCTGGTGCTCCGGGCCTCGTACCTGAGCCCGGCCAAGTCCGCGACCATGGCGTTCTGGGTCTTCCTCGGCTTCTACGTCGCCTGCATCGTCGTCACCTATGTGGTGTTCCTGCGCCGCCCGGCGGCCAGGGACGTCACCGAGACCGAGGAGTCGGTGCTGGTATGACCATCGCAGTTCCGTCTCTGGTTTCCACCCCCACCCACTGCCCGTACTGCGGACTCCAGTGCGCGATGAACATCGCGCGGGACTCCTCGGCCGCGGATCAGGCCCTGACCGCGACGGTCACGGGCCGGAGCTTCCCCACCAACAGGGGCGGGCTGTGCCAGAAGGGCTGGACCAGTGCGGAACTGCTGCGGAACCCGAACCGGCTCACCGCGCCGCTGGTGCGCCGGGACGGGGAACTGCGCCCCGCGAGCTGGGACACCGCGCTCGACATCGTGGCCGACGGCTTCGCGGCGGCGCAGGCCGAGGGTGGGCGCGATGCCGTCGCCATCTTCGGAGGCGGTGGGCTCACCAACGAGAAGGCGTACCAGCTCGGCAAGTTCGCCCGGGTGGCGCTGGGCACCTCGAACATCGATTACAACGGCCGGTTCTGCATGTCGTCGGCGGCGGCGGCGGGCGGCAAGGCCTTCGGGCTCGACCGCGGACTGCCCTTCCCGGTGTCCGATCTCGGTGCCGCACGGGCGATCCTGATCCTGGGCGGCAACGTCGCCGAGACCATGCCGCCGTTCCTCGGTCACCTCGCGACCGCGGCCGACGCGGGGGGACTCGTCGTCGCGGACCCCCGGCGCACGGCCACCGTGGAGCGCGCGCTCGCAGGCGGTGGGGTGCACCTGCAGCTGAGCCCGGGCACCGACCTCCCGCTGGCCCTCGGCCTGCTGCACCTGGCCGTGCTCGACGGCCGGATCGACCACAACTTCGTCGGTGCCCGCACCGAGGGATTCGACGATGCCTGGCTGGCCGCCGCCCAGTGGTGGCCCGAGCGCACCGAGCGGGTCACCGGGGTGCCGGTGAGCGCGCTGCGCCGCACGGTGGAGATCCTCTGGCGCGCACAGCAGTCCGATGCTGGCGCCTACATCCTGACGGCCAGGGGGGCCGAGCAGCACGCGACCGGGACCGACACCGTCTCGGCGGTGATCAACCTGGCCCTTGCCCTCGGGCTGCCCGGCCGCAGGGGCAGCGGTTACGGCGCCATCACCGGGCAGGGCAACGGGCAGGGCGGTCGCGAGCACGGGCAGAAGGCGGATCAGCTGCCCGGCTACCGCAAGATCACCGACCCCGCCGCACGGGTGCACGTCGCGCAGGTGTGGGGCATCGATCCCGCCGAGCTACCCGGCCCGGGGAAGAGCGCATACGAGCTGCTCGAGTCGATCGGCACGCCCGGCGGGCCGACTGCGCTGATGGTGCACGGGGCGAACCTCGCGGTGTCCGCGCCCCACGCGGGCCATGTCGTGGACCGGCTGTCCGCGCTCGAGCTGTTGGTCGTCAACGACTTCCTGCTCTCGGAGACCGCCGCAATGGCGGACGTCGTCCTGCCGGTCCTGCAGTGGGCCGAGGAGGAGGGCACGATGACCAGCCTCGAGGGCAGGGTGCTGCGCCGCAAGGCCGCGGTGCCCGCTCCCGAGGGGCCGCGCTCCGAGCTCGAGGTGCTCGCCGGGCTGGCCCGCCGACTCGGCCAGCCTGCTGGGCGGTTCGGAACCGATCCCGAGGCCGTCTTCGAGGAGCTCCGGTTGGCCTCCGCGGGCGGGGTCGCGGACTACTCCGGGATCAGTTACGCCCGGCTGGACGAGGGTGCCGCGCTGCACTGGCCGTGCCCGGCAACGCCCGCAGGCGAGCCCGAGCATCCAGGGACACCGCGCTTGTTCCTGGATCGATTCGAGACCCCGAGCGGCCGAGCGCGTTTCGTCGCGGTGGAGCACCGCGGACCGAGCGAGGGGATGGACGCAGAGTTCCCGCTGGTGGCCACGACGGGTCGGGTCCTCGCCCACTATCAGTCCGGCGCGCAGACCCGCCGGATCGACGAACTGGTCCGTGCCGCGGGCGAGATGTTCGTGCAGGTGCATCCCGACACCGCGCGCCGGATGGGCCTCGTCGAGGGTGCGCCTGCCGTCGTGGTGAGCAGGCGGGGCCGGACCGAGGCGATCGTGCGCTGTGACGACAGCATGCGGCTCGACACCGTGTTCCTTCCGTTCCACTTCGCCGGGTCCGGCCGGGCGAACCTGTTGACCAATCCGGCGCTCGACCCGACGAGCGGGATGCCGGAGTTCAAGGCATGTGCGGTGAAGCTGGAGGCGGTGGCATGAACAGGACCCGAATCGTGGTGGTGGGCAACGGCATGGCCGGCTCGCGACTGGCGGAGGAATTGCGACGCCGCGACCCCGAGGGAGAGCGGCTCGACATCGTGGTGATCGGCGCCGAGGCGCATCCCGCGTACAACCGCATCCTGCTCTCGAATGTTCTGGCGGGCAGCATCACCGGCCGTGACACCCGCCTCAAGCCGGACGGCTGGTGGGAGCGGCAGGGGATCGACGTCCGGTCAGGCGTCCGGGTGACCGGCATCGACACGGCCACGCGGACCGTGCGCTGCGACGACGGCACCGGGGCCGGACACGACGAGATCGGCTACGACGAGCTGGTGCTGGCGACCGGTAGCCGATCGTTCATCCCGCCGATCGCGGGCGCGGTGGACGAGTCGGGCGCGCTGGTCGACGGCGTCGCCGCGTTCCGCACCATCGGCGACTGCGATCAGATCATCGCCGCGGCCACCGGCGGATCCAGCGCCGTGGTCCTCGGCGGCGGCCTGCTCGGGCTCGAGGCGGCCCGCGGGCTGCTGATGCGCGGCATGGACGTCACGGTGGTGCATCCCAAGGACTTTCCGATGGAGCGCCAGCTCGACCCCGCGGGCGGCGCGGTGCTGACCAGGGTGCTCACCGAGCTCGGCATGCGGATGGTGCTCGGACGCAGGGCGGTCGCCCGCGATGCCGAGAACCGGACCGTGGTGCTCGACGACGGGACCGAGCTGCCCGCCGACCTGCTGGTGCTGTCCGCGGGGATCCGCCCCGAGGTGTCGCTGGCCGAGGCCGCTGGCATCGCCGTCGATCAGGCCATCGTGGTCGACGACCTGTTGCGCACCAGCGCCCCGCGCGTCTCGGCGATCGGGGAGTGCGCGCAGCATCGCGGCGAGGTGTACGGCCTGGTTCAGCCGGGCTGGGAGCAGGCCGCGGTGGTGGCCGAGCGGCTCGCGGGCGAGAACCGATTCGCCACCTACCACGGGACCGCGAACGTGACCCGGCTCAAGGCCCACGACATCGACCTCGCCTCGATGGGCGACATCAGCGCCGAGATGCACTGCAGCCACAGCGAGGTGCTGACCCTCGCCGACCCCACCCGTGGGCGCTACGCGAAGGTCGTGGTGCGCGAGGACCGGGTGGTCGGCGCGGTGCTGCTGGGAAACCCCGACGTGGTCGGCACCCTGACCCAGCTCTTCGATGCGCAGCTGCCGGTCCCGGTGGACCGGATGTCGCTGCTCATCGGCCGCGGATCGGGAGCGGGCGTCGAGGTGGCCAGTCCCGCCACCATGCCGGGGTCGGCGGTGGTCTGCCGATGTAACTCGGTGACCAAGTCGCAGCTGACCACGGCGTGGAAGGCGGGCGCGCGCGGCGTGGCTGCCATGGCCACCGAGACCAGGGCGACCACCGGCTGCGGCGGCTGCAGCTCCGTCGTCCAGGGCATCTGCGAATGGCTACGCAACTCGGATCCGGAACCACGAGACCAACCAGCACACGAAACACCATCGATCGAAGAAGAGGGCGCAGCATGAACAACAAGTCGGTAGTGGTGATCGGGCACGGAATGGTCGGCCATCGGTTCGTCGAGGCGCTGCGCGCGCGCGACGAGGACGCCCAGTGGCGAGTGACCGTCCTGTGTGAGGAGACGCTGCCCGCCTACGACCGGGTCGGCCTGTCCTCGTACGTCGGGTCCTGGGACGCAAAGGAACTGGCGCTCGCGGGCAACGACTACGTCGGCGACGCGCTGGTCGAGCTGCGGACCGGTGAGCGGGCCGTCGCGATCGACCGTGCCGCGCGCACCGTCACCACCGGTTCCGGCGAGACCCTCGGCTACGACGCCCTCGTCATGGCCACCGGCTCGTACCCGTTCGTGCCGCCGATCCCGGGCCACGACCGCCCCGAGTGCTTCGTGTACCGCACCATCGACGACCTCGACGGGATCCGTGCCACCGCGGAGAAGGCGGGCAAGGGGGCGGTCGGCGTGGTCGTCGGTGGCGGCCTGCTCGGCCTGGAGGCGGCCAACGCGCTCCGGCTGATGGGCATGACCCCGCACGTGGTCGAGTTCGCACCCCGGTTGATGCCGCTGCAGGTCGACGAGGGCGGCGGGGCGTTGCTGGCGCGGCTGGTCACCGACCTCGGTGTCACCGTGCACGCGGGCGTGGGTACCGCCGCCATCACAGAGGGCCCGGACGGCGTGAGTGTCGAACTCTCGGACGGATCGGTGATCGAGGCGGCGTTGCTGGTGTTCTCGGCGGGCATCCGGCCGCAGGATCAGCTGGCCCGTGCGGCCGGGCTCGAGATCGGCGAACGCGGCGGCATCCTCACCGACCTCGGCTGCCGGACCTCGGACGAGGCCGTCTTCGCCGTCGGTGAGTGCGCGGCCGTCGAGGGCGTCGCCTACGGCCTGGTCGCGCCCGGCTACACCACCGCCGAGATCGTGGCCGATCGACTGCTCGGTGGCGCAGCCGAGTTCCCTGGCGCGGACCTGTCCACCAAGCTCAAGCTGATGGGGGTGGACGTCGCCAGTTTCGGTGATGCGCACGCCCAGACGCCCGGTGCCCTAGAGGTGGTCCTCAGCGACGCGGCCAAGGGCACCTACGCCAAGCTCGTGGTGTCCGATGACGCCAAGACCCTGCTCGGCGGCATCCTCGTCGGCGACGCGTCCGCATACGCGTCGCTACGCCCCCTGGTCGGCCGCGAGCTCCCGGGTGACCCGGCGTCGCTGATCTCGCCCGCGGGCGAGAAGCCCGGTGCCGGATCGCTGCCCGACGATGCCGAGGTGTGCTCGTGCAACGGCGTCACGAAGGGCGCCATCTGCGGTGCGATCGCCGAGGGCGCCTGCGACATCGCCTCCGTGAAGAGCTGCACCAACGCGGGAACAACCTGCGGCGGCTGCCTGCCAACGATCAAGCAGCTGCTGGCCTCGTCCGGCGTGGTGATGTCGAAGGCGCTCTGCGAGCACTTCGAGCAGTCGCGGGCGGAGCTGTTCGAGATCGTGATGGCGACGGGAACCCGGACGTTCTCCGCGTTGATCACCAAGTTCGGCACGGGAAGCGGATGCGACATCTGCAAGCCGGTGGTCGCCTCGATCCTGGCCTCGACCGATTCGGATCACATCCTGCACCGGAACCAGGCCTCGCTGCAGGACACCAACGACCACTTCCTGGCCAACATCCAGAAGAACGGCACCTACTCGGTGGTGCCGCGGATGCCCGGCGGCGAGTGCACCCCCGAGCAGCTGATCGTGATCGGTGAGGTGGCACGGGATTTCGGTCTGTACACCAAGGTCACCGGTGGCCAGCGCATCGACCTGTTCGGTGCCCGCGTCGAGCAGCTGCCCGCGATCTGGAAGCGTCTGGTCGATGCAGGCATGGAATCCGGTCAGGCATACGGCAAGTCGCTGCGCACGGTGAAGAGCTGTGTCGGATCCACCTGGTGCCGATACGGCGTCCAGGACTCCGTTGGCATGGCCGTCGGACTCGAGAACCGTTACCGCGGTTTGCGTTCCCCTCACAAGATCAAGTTCGGTGTCTCCGGTTGCGCGCGTGAGTGCGCGGAGGCCCGCGGCAAGGACGTCGGCGTCATCGCCACCGAGAACGGCTGGAACCTCTACGTCGGCGGCAACGGCGGGCAGTCGCCCAAGCACGCGCAGCTGCTGGCAGGCGGTCTCGACGACGAGACGCTGATCCGCTACATCGACCGGTACCTGATGTTCTACGTCCGCACCGCCGACCGGTTGCAGCGCACCGCGCCGTGGGTGGAGGCGATGGAGGGCGGCCTCGATCACCTCAAGGCCGTGGTCTGCGAGGACAGCCTCGGTATCGCCGCCGAGCTCGAGGCGGCCATGGCCAAGCACGTCGAGGGCTACCAGGACGAGTGGGCAGGCGTGCTCGACGACCCGGAGAAGCTCTCGCGCTTCGTGTCCTTCGTCAATGCGCCGGAGGAGGCCGACCCGACCGTGGTGTTCGACGAGTCCGGTGATCGCAAGATCCCGGTTCTGATGGGGATGCCGCCGATGCCGGCCACGACCTCCCAGTAGCGGGTGGGGACCGCTCAGCATCTGCTTACCCCGAGGGAATCGCGGCTTAACGCCCAGGAAACACCGGATAAGTAGAAAGTAAGCCTGCATTACAGGAGGACCGCGATGATGACCGTTATCGAGATGAAGGCGCACAACGTGACCGGACCCGGACGCGAGAGCGTCAACGACGGACGACTCGAATGGACCTCGGCCTGCCCGCTCAGCCACCTCATCCCGGGGCTCGGTGTCGCGGTGCTGATTCGGGGGGGCGAGCAGGCAGCCCTGTTCCTCATGGAGGACGGCTCGCTCTACGCGGTGGGGAACATCGACCCCTTCGGTCGCGCGGCGGTGATGTCGCGCGGCCTGGTCGGGGACAGGGCGGGCGAGCCCATCGTGGTCTCGCCCCTGCTCAAGCAGGTGTTCTCGCTCGTCGACGGGCGCTGCCTCGACGACGAGTCCGTTCGTCTGCCGGTGTACGACGTGCGGGTCTGGGCCGGCATGGTCCAGGTCCACAGCACCTCGGCTGCCGCGGCGGACAGCGCGTGAGCGAGGGGAGGGCGGTGCCGCAGGTCGGTGAGCCGCTGTCCGGTTTCACCGTCGGGGTCACCGCGGCCAGGCGGTCGGAGGAGTTCACCACCCTGCTGACCCGGCGCGGCGCCACCGTCGTGCACGCGGCCGCGATCCGGATCATCCCGCTCGTCGACGATGCCGAGCTGGAACGGGTGACAAGGGAACTGATCGAGAACCCACCCGAGATCGCGGTCGCGACCACCGGAATCGGCTTTCGCGGCTGGATGGAGGCCGCCGACGGGTGGGGGCTCGCCGAGCAACTGGGCGAGGCGCTGTCGAAGGCGCGGCTGCTGGCCCGCGGTCCGAAGGCGAAGGGGGCGATCCGCGCCGCGGACCTGCGTGAGGAGTGGTCGCCGGTCTCCGAGTCCTCGGCCGAGGTGATCGATCACCTGCTCGCCGAGGGCGTCGAGGGCAAGCGGATCGCCGTGCAGCTGCACGGCGCCACCACCGAATGGGAGCCGCTTCCCGACTTCTGTGAGGTGCTCCGGGTTGCCGGGGCCGAGGTCGTTCCGGTGCCGGTGTACCGCTGGACCCAGCCCGACGACCCGACCGCGATGGACCGCCTCATCGAGCTGACCGTCAGCGGGGGCCTGGACGCGCTGAGTTTCACCAGCGCGCCAGCGGTGGCGTCGATGCTGATCCGCGCCAAGGAGATCGGCCTCGTCGACCCACTGCTGAACTCGTTGCGCACCAGGGTGCTCGCGGTGTGCGTCGGCCCGGTCACCGCGGCGCCGCTCGAGGCGCTCGGCGTGCCGAGCACCATGCCGGGGCGGGCCAGGCTCGGGTCGCTCGCCAGGCACATCGCCGAGGAGCTGCCGCGGCGTTCGATGCGCCTGCGCGCGGCGGGTCACGACGTGAGCGTGCGTGGCGGATGTGTCGTCGTGGACGGCGAGGTTCGTCAACTCGCCCCTGCGGCAATGGCTTTGATGCGAACACTGGCGCATCGACCCGGACGTGTCGTCTCTCGGGAGGAGCTGCTCTCCGTGCTCCCCGGCGGCGGCGAGGACACCCATGCCGTTGAGACAGCCATCGCGCGGCTGCGGACCTGTCTCGGTGCCCCCAAGATCGTGCAGACGGTGGTCAAGCGTGGCTACCGCCTCGCGCTCGACCCGGTCGATTGCGGGGACGACTAGTGAGCGGGCCCGCGCTGGTGCTCGTCGCGCACGGCACCAGGAGCCCGCGCGGTGTCGACATGGTCGCGGCGCTCGCCGACGCGGTCGCGGACGAGGTGGGCACGACCCGCGTCGCCTTCGTGGACGTGCTCGGTCCGTCGCCCTCGGAGGTGCTCCGCGACCTCGACGGCCCCGCCGTCGTGGTGCCCGCGTTCCTGGCCTCGGGGTACCACGTGCACACCGACGTCCCGCGCGAGGTCGCGGACTCCGGGCACCCCGACGTGACCGTGACCAGGGCGCTCGGGCCGGACCCGGTGCTGGCCACGGTGCTGTTCGAGCGCCTGCGCGAGGCGGGCTGGCGGCAGGGCGATGCGGTGGTACTGGCGGCGGCCGGGTCCTCGGATCCGCGCGCACTGGCCGATGTGCGCCGCGGCGCCATGATGCTCGCGGAACTGGTCGGGAGCTCGGTACACATCGGCTACGTCGCGACCGCGGAGCCGCGGGTGCCCGAGGTGGTCGAGGGACTGCGGGTGGCGGGTCACCGTCGTGTGTTCATCGCCTCGTATCTGTTGGCGCACGGCCTGTTCCATCGAAGGCTGGTCGATGCCGGATCGGACGGGGTGGCCGAGCCCCTGGGCGTGCACCCGGCATTGGTTCGGCTGCTGGCCGACCGCTATCGGGCCGGCTGCGCGGACATCGCGTCCGTCAGCGAGGCAACGGCAGCAGTTCCGCGGAGCCACCGTCAGGCGTTGCCGGTTCGATGATCGCGAGGGCGTCGGCCCCGATCAACGCGGCGAGGTGAGCCGTCCCCACCGGCGCGGCCGCGTACCAGCGACCGTCTGACCGTCGGGTGGCCGTGACGACCCGAGGGGCGTCGGAGGCGAGTTCCGCGGCGTTCTCGATCGGCGCACGCGGTGGGGTCGGGGCGGGTGCACCGGTGAGCGCGGCGACAACGGCAGGCGCCGTCATGAGCAGCGTGGCGACCGCCGCAAAGGGGTTGCCGGGCAACCCGAGCACGATGCGGCCGTCCGGCAGCACCGCGACCACCTGCGATCCACCCGGCCGGCATCGCACCCGCCCCACCACGAGACGGGCGCCGCAGCGCGTGAGCGCCATCCGCAGGTGATCGGCGGCGCCGCCCCCGGTGGCGCCGACGATGACGATCAGGTCGGGTCGGGTGTCCGTTTCGGAAACCGGCTGCGCCAGTAGCTCATCGAAGCCGCCGGGGGTGTCGCGTAGGTGCGACTCGGCGGCCGTGCGGATGCCGCACCAGGACAGGAAGTGCGGCATCACGGGCCCGAGGCTGTCGCGGGTCTGCCCGGTGCGCAGCGGGCCATCGCGGCGGATCTCGTCCCCGGTCACCACGATGTGGGCCGTGACGGGCCCGCGGACCAGCAGCTCGGGGACCTCGCCGCTCAGTGCCACCGAGACCACGGCGGGGGTCACCGGTTCGCCCGCCTCCGCGAGCCGTGCGCCCGGCTGCCAGTTCTCACCGCGCCTGCGGGTGTCGTCGCGGACCGGCGCCTCCTGGCGCCTGCTCAGCGTGGTGTTCGCGAGTTCGACGTGCTCGTCGCGGACGACGGCGGTGGCTCCGGACGGCACGTGGGCGCCGGTGGCGATGCGCACGGCGTGCCCGGGTTCGAGTTCGACCTCGTCCTCGGAGCCGGCGTAGCGGATGGCGGTGTCGAGTTGCCATGGGCCGTCGCCGGATACGGCGTAGCCGTCCATCGCCGAGATGTCGATCCGGGGCAGCGCGTCGGCGGCGAGCATCGGTCGCGCCAGCACCCCGCCGATCGCGGCGAGCGGTGCCGCCGTGCGAGTGGGCAGGGTCGTGACGGCCTCGCGGACGGCCCGCCTGGCCTCGTCGAGGTCGACGGCGGGGGAGGAGCTGCGCGCGCGGGCGGCGGCGACATCGGCCTCGGTGTCGCAGTCGGAGATCCCGGTCATGGGAACGGTCGCATACCCGGCCGGGATCAGTGTCTTCATCGGCCTGTTGGCCAGATCGGCGCGCCCGAGTCCGTCGAGCCCAGCGGACAGCGCATCCCTGCGCCACACGCCGAGGAGGAACTGCACCCGACCGGATTCGTCGAGCGCATAGGCCGCGGGCGCACTCGGCTCGCGGTCGAGTGCCGAGACGAGGCTCTCGATCGCTGCCGCGGACAGGAACGGCAGGTCGGCTGCGAGCACCACCACGGGTGCGGTACCGCCGCCCAGCTCGAGCAGGCCCGCGTCCATCGCGAGGACCGGGCCGCCGCCCGCGGGTGATTCCTGGGTCTGGGCGATCGAGGCGGCGAGGTCGTCGCGATGCGGTCCGACCACGACCACCCGCTCCGCCCCTGCGACGGCGTCGAGGGCAGTGCACAGCATGGATCGGCCCGCGATGACGATCGCGGGCTTGTCGACGCCACCCATCCTCGTGGCGGATCCGCCGGCGAGAATCACTGCGTCGTATGCCGAGGGAGCGCCGGTGGTCATCGACAGATTCTCCCATTGATCTGCAGGTGTTTCGAATCGAGGACGCTCGTTGTCCTAGATCCTCCCTAGCGTCGGCAGCATGGAAAAGACGACGAAATCCACACCGGTCCTGCCCGTCCCCGAGGGCTACGCCACCGTCACGCCCTGGATCATCTCCCGGGACACCGCGCGGCTGCTCGACTTCGTGCGGGATGCCTTCGACGCCGAGGAACTGGCCCGCGTCGAGTACGGGGGCGCGATCGGACACGCCGAGGTGCGGATCGGTGACTCGGTGGTGATGATGTTCGACGGTCGCCCGGACTGGCCGGACACGCCTGGCTTCCTGCGGCTGTACGTCGAGGACGCCGATGCCACCTTCCTGCAGGCACTCGCGGCAGGGGCGACGCCGGTCACGGAGGTGACCGAACTCTTCTTCGGGGACCGCGTCGGGCGGGTCCGCGACCCGCTGGGCAACCTGTGGTGGATTCAGACCCGCGTGGTGGACCTGACGCCCGAGGAGCTCGAGATCCGTTCGCAGCAGCCGGAATTCGTGGCCGCGATGGAATATGTCGCGGGCGCCCCACTCGTGCAACCGTCGACGTAACCCTGGTCAGGCCTTCTTGACCACGCTCGACTTGAGCTGCATCGGACCGATGCCGTCGACCTTGCAGTCGATGTCGTGGTCGCCGACGCCCTTGACCAGACGGATGTTGCGCACCTTGGTGCCCGACTTGATACCGGTCGGACTGCCCTTGACCTTGAGCGTCTTGATCACCGTGACGGTGTCGCCGTCGGCGAGCACGTTGCCGACGGCGTCACGGATCACGTCGGTGCCCTCGTCGTCGACCGCGCCCGGCGCCCACTCGTGTGCGCATTCGGGGCAGACCAGGAGCGAGCCCATCTCGTAGGTGAACTCGCAGGAGCACTGGGGGCACGGGGGCAGGGTCTGATCCACCGCGCAATCCTATTCGCACCGGCCCGCGCGCCTGGCTCGCGCTGCGCGGGCCAGCATTCGTGGCGAGAACATGACGAAGGGCGAGCGGTTGCGGGTGCCGTACGCGTAGAACCGGTCCGCCACCCACGGATCCTGGGCGGCGCCGGCGAACATCAGGCGCTGCAGCCGATTGAATCGGGGGCGCTGGCTGAAGTCGATCGCGAGGTACTGGTGTGGCCACAGTCGCATCCGGTGTCGGCGCTGGTAGCGCCGCGCCGCGTGGTCGATCTCTCGGTCGGTGCCGGTCATGAGTGGTGTGGCGACGACATCGCTCAACCACTCTGCGGTCTGCAGCGCCCAGCCGCACCCTGCACCCCAGAGCGGGTCGAGCACAAGGGCGGCGTCCCCGACGAGTGCGACGCCGGGCGAGGCGATGCGGCGCCGGGTGATGCTCGGATAGTCGCGGGTGCCGACGATATCGGACACGCGCTCCGCGCCCGCCAGGTCGGGGGCGTCCGGCAGGTCCTCGAATGTGCGGAGCAGGGCGGACTCGCGGTCGTCCTCGAACTCCGGCAGCCTGCCCTTGCCGGGCATGGCGGCGAGGACGGTCACTTCGGCATCGTTTCGGAACATATAGGCAGCGTCGGGTTCGAGCAGCCACAGCTGGACCGATTGCCCATCGGGGATCGTGACGTTTCGGAAGGAGGCGAAGTAGCCGAAGCGGTCGTTCCGGGATTCCCTGCCAGGGAGACCGGCCAGCCGCGCCACCTTCGAGGACCGACCGTCCGCGCCGATGACCAGTCGGCAGGAGATCCGTCCAGCGTGGTCGGCGACAACGCCGTCGACGCGCCCGTCCGGACGTCGGGTCAGCTCGCGGAGCTTCGCGCCCAACATCAGATCGACGCCGGGCGCCTCGGCGGCGGCCCTGCGCATCAGCGGATCGAGGATCTCCCGCCGGAGGTTGTAGCCGTGCGATGGGCGGTTCGTCGGCTCCGGTTCCTCGACCCAGCCGAATCGGCTCCAGGCGTTGCCGTGGTTCCGCACCGCTCCGGCGGCCTCGAGTTCGGAGTCGAGACCGAGCCGCTCGAGTGTGGGCAGGGCGCTCGACTGGATGAAGTGCGTGCACATCCGCTTGTACGCCGACGGATTGCGATTCGCCTCCAGCAATGCCACCCGCAGACCTCGGCGTCCGAGCAGGATCGCGGCCGTGCACCCGGCCAGGCTCGATCCCACGATCGCGACGTCGTACTCGTCGCCCATATCGCTCACCGCGATTCGGTCGTGGATTTACGCCGCTTCTCAGTCTCGCAGCTGCCCGGTGCGGATGTAAACACAACGATTCGGCCACGGACCCGGAAGGTATCCGCAGGTCGGCCGACAATCACACGCATGACGCGTGGCGGTGGACCGAACTTCCGTGAACTCGAGCCCGGCATCGTCACGGACTTCAGCGCCAGGATGAGCTACGGCTCCTACCTCGACCTCGGCACGCTGCTCAACGCGCAGAACCCGGTCAGCGAGCCGCAGCACCACGACGAGATGCTCTTCATCATCGCGCACCAGACCACCGAGCTCTGGCTCAAACTCGTCCTGCACGAGATCCGGGCGGCCCGCGCGGCCTTCGCCGAGGACTCCATCGGGGTCGCGCTCAAGTGCATCGCCCGCGTCAAGCACATCCAGAAGTCGATGACCGAGCAGTGGTCGATCCTGGCGACGCTGACTCCGACCGAGTACGCCGAGTTCCGTGGCTTCCTCGGCAGCGCATCCGGGTTCCAGTCGTACCAGTACCGCGCCGTCGAGTTCATCCTCGGCAACAAGAACGCGGACCTGCTCAGGGTGTTCGAGGCGGACCCGTCGTCGCATGCCGTCCTCGACGATCTCCTGGGCGAGCCGACCCTGTACGACGAGTTCTGGCGCTGCCTCGCCCGCGCAGGCTACGACGTGCCCGGTTCCGCGCTGGACCGCGAGGTGAGCGGGGCCTATGTGCTCAACCCCGATCTGATGCCGCTGGTCAAGCACGTCTACGAGCATCCGGGGGACTGCTGGCCCGCGTACGAGTCCTTCGAGGAGCTCGTCGACCTGGAGGAGAGCTTCCAGGTCTGGCGGTTTCGCCACCTGCGGACAGTGCTCAGGGTGATCGGGATGAAGACCGGCACCGGCGGCTCCTCCGGTGGCGCCGGGTACCTGCAGCGCGCGCTCGAACTCAGCTTCTTTCCCGAGCTGTTCGCGGTGCGCACCGAGCTGGGGAACTGACGGGCCGCGAGATGGACGTCGACGTCGCGAATCTGTGGTCCGGGGCGTGGCTGGGGCGCTGCCGACTGACGGTGCACGGGGATCTGCTGGTCTCGGCTCGGCGGAGGAGCGCGATGGACGGATGCGCCGGCCTCGAGATCCCCGGCGTGGTGTTCGCGGGTCTGCGGGACGCCCACGTGCACCTCGGGCTGGTCGACGCCCATGCCCTCTTCGCGGGTGGGCTGGCCGTGGTGCACGACCTCGGGTCGCCGCCGTCGGTCCTCGAGCCGTTCGCGGACGCAGCGGCGCACGTCGGACTACCCGAGGTGAGCTTTGCGGGTCAGTTCCTCACCGCCCCCGGCGGGTACCCCACCGACCGGTCATGGGCGGCGGCCGGGTCGGTGTGCGCGGTCGACGGGCCGCAGGAGGCCGCGAGCGCTGTCGACGCGCAGATCGGAGCGGGAGCGTCCTTCGTCAAGGTCATGTTGAACAGCGTGGCGGGCCCCGTGTTCGACGACGCGACGCTCGACGCACTGGTCGGTGCCGCGCATGCGGTCGGGCTTCCCGTCGTCGCACACGCGGAGGGCCAGGGCCAGGCCGCGCGCGCGTTCGAGTCCGGAGTGGATCGACTCGCGCACACCCCGTGGAGCGAGCGCCTGCCCGATGAGCTGCTCGCGGCGATGGCGTCGTCGATGCGGTGGATCAGCACGCTCGACATCCATGGCCGCGGAAGCGAATTCGACGTCGCCACCGACAATCTTCGCCGGTTCCGTGCGGGTGGCGGGGTCGTGATGTACGGAACCGACCAGGGCAACGGCCCCCAGCCGGTCGGACTCAACCCCCGTGAACTCGACGCCCTGCTCGACGCCGGTCTCGATCGGGCGGCGGTGCTGGAGTCGATCACGATCCCGTGGCCGTCGGGCACCTCGACACGGCTCGCGTGGACGCCGGGCACCCCGCCTGCCGACGAGAGACACTGGGCCGCGTGGCTCGCCTCCACCCGCAACCTCGACCCCGCGCAGATCAAGGAGCAGTTCGGATGAGCGTGTCCAGCCCTGTCCCACAAAGATTCTCGGTGCGTGCCGCCGAACTCGACGACGCCGATCCGCTGAGCTCGTACAGGGACCTGTTCGTCGATGCCCCGTCCGTCGTGTCCTACCTGGACGGGAACTCGCTCGGTCGGCCGACGAAGGCGGGGGCCGAGCGGGTGGCCCGTTTCGTCGCCGAGTCCTGGGGCGGCCGGTTGATCCGTGGATGGGACGAGGAGTGGTTCGACCTGCCGCTGACGGTCGGCGACGACCTGGGCCGGGTGGTGCTCGGGGCGGACGCGGGCCAGACTGCGGTGGGCGACTCCACCAGCGTGCTGCTCTACAAGCTGGCGAGGGGTGCCGTCGCGCTGCGGCAAGGGCGCGACGAGATCGTCCTGGACACGGACAATTTCCCCACCGATCGCTACGTCCTCGAG
This sequence comes from Rhodococcus sp. UNC363MFTsu5.1, assembly GCF_000686785.1. NCBI lineage: Bacteria > Bacillati > Actinomycetota > Actinomycetes > Mycobacteriales > Nocardiaceae > Rhodococcus > Rhodococcus sp. UNC363MFTsu5.1. Next base: position 70,229 of record NZ_JMLO01000003.1, on the reverse strand, counting down.
GCGGTCGCGTCCGAGCTCGGGATGACCCTGCGGTGGATCGAGTCGGATCCGCGCAGTGGGGTGCACGCGGACGAGGTCGCCGCGGTGGTCGGGGACCGGACCGCGCTGGTGGTGCTCAGTCACGTCGCGTATCGGTCGGGGTACCTCGCCGACGTCGCCTCGATCACGCGGATCGCTCACGGTGCGGGCGCGCTCATGCTGTGGGACCTGTGCCACTCGGCCGGGTCGGTACCGATCGAACTGGACGAGTGGGGCGTCGACCTCGCGGTCGGCTGCACCTACAAGTACCTCAACGGAGGGCCCGGCTCGCCCGCGTTCGCCTACGTGCGCGCGGGACTGCTGGAGGAGTTCGTGCAGCCGATCTGGGGGTGGATGGGCCGAGAGGACTGCTTCGAGATGGCGCCCGGCTACCGGCCGGCGCGGGGTATCCGGCGGATCCTCAGCGGCACGCCCGCGGTGCTCGGGATGATCGCGATGCGCGACACCCTCGAGCTCATCGACCGGGCCGGGATCCGCGCGATCAGGGAGAAATCGGTGCTGCTCACCGAATTCGCGCTCGAACTCGTCGCCGAGTCGCTGGTGCCGCTGGGGGTGACGGTCGCGTCGCCGGTCGACCCGGCTCTGCGCGGCGGCCACGTCACCATCGATCATCCGCACTTCCGTGCCGCGACCCCGGCGCTGTGGGCGCGCGGGGTGATCCCCGATTTCCGTGCGCCCGAGGGACTTCGGCTGGGGCTGAGCCCGTTGAGCACGAGCTTCGCCGAGGTGGCCGTCGGTGTCGAGGCGATCAGGGCCGAGCTGGCGGCCGGGAGCTGATACTCAGCCCCGACCGTCGGCGGCGAGCGCCGTCAACTCGGCGACGGCGCGCGATGCGTCATCGACGGGTACCAGCAGATGGTCGTGGTGGTAGCCGGCGATGACGTTGCAGCTGATGCCGACCGCGGCGAGCCGTGCGCTCACCGCCGCGGTCAGGCCGACCGCATCCAGTGCGGAGTGCACCCGCAGCGTGAGCCATGCCGCCTCGAAGTCGTACCGCCAGCCGCGGGCGTCCGCCTCCGCCCTGGTGATCACGAGGGTGACTCCCTCGTCCTCCGTGATCGTCGCGGCCGCCCGGATACCGGTGGCCGCAGCTTCCGGCACCGAGACGAACACGAAGGTGCCCGGTCGGCGGACCGGGTTCATCGATGAGATCAGGACCTCGAGGTCGCGTTCGCCGCTCACCGCTCGACCCTCTCAGAATTCGTGCCGCGCGGCGGCCAGGTCGACCCGGCCGTCGCGGATCGGTACGCCTTCGAGTGCCAGCTTCGAGATCTGCCGGCGCGCGAGGTGGGCCGCCGGTCTGCCGCTCGCGCCGAGCACCCGGTGCCAGGGCAGGTCGGCCGCGTCGGTGCGCATGATCCAGCCGACGGTCCTCGGGCTCGACAGTCCCGCGGCCGCCGCGATGTCGCCGTAGGTCGCCACCTTGCCGGGCGGGATCGCCGCGACCAGCTCGCGGACCCGCTCGATCTGCGCCTCCGTGGTGGCGGGCACCTACAGCAGCTTCCCGATCAGTTCCGCGACATCCGCCGGCCTGGCCTGCCCGACCATGTGATCGACGTCCATCTCGACCAGGGTGAGGCGATCGCCGAGGTGCGCCGCGAGCGCGGTCAGGAACGCGGGGGTGACGTAGGGCGGCTGCACCCGCATCGCCTGGACCAGGATCGTGGGCAGGTCCGCGGGCGGCAGCGCGAACGGCCGGGCCAGTTCGCCCCAGGACGCCACGATCGCGGGGATCGACATCCGCCAGCCGACCCGGCCGCCCTCGCGGTCGATCAGGTGCTCGGCGAGCTCGGCGTCGAGCACCTCGGCCGCCACGTCCGCCCACGCCCCGTGCACCTTCTCCGAACGCGCCTCCGCGGCGTCGGTGTAGTCCGGGAACCGGACGGTCAGGTCGGCGACCTCAGCCATCATTGCCGGTTCGAGCCCGAGCGCGGGGTCGAGGAGAACCAGGGCACGCACCCGTTCCGGCACCCGGCGGGCCAGGTGCACGGCGATGGCGCCGCCGTACGAGTGGCCGACCAGCACGACCGGCTCGGTGGTCTCGGACTCCAGGACCCGGACCAGGTCGTCGACGTGGTCGGCGATGCCCCACGGCGGCGACCACGTCGAGCGGCCGTGGCCCCGCAGGTCGGGCGCGATCACCCTGGCCTCGGGTAGGTACCCCTCCGCCAGGTGCTGCCAGCGTCGGCCGTGGCCGGTGAGGCCGTGCAGCGCCAGGACCGGGAGGCCGGCCGGGGGACCGAAGCGGTGGATGTGAATCTCGCCCATGCCGGACATCTTGCCGGATCCCGGCGATCGCGGCCGACGCGGCGGATGCGCGGCGGTGGGTGTCGGCCCGCCGTGATGGAATGCCACCCATGTCGGTCGATCGGGAGCAGTCGCGGCGGGCCACCGCCACGCTGGTCCGTCGGTCGACGGAGGCAGGCCCGCGCCGGGTGTGGGGTCCCGCGGCGCAGCGGCTGATCGCCGAACCGCGGGCGGGCCGGGGGCGACGGCCATGGCAGGTGCTCGGCGGACCTGGCACGGGCAAGACGTCGCTGTTGGTCGATCTGGCGGTCTCGCGGATAGCGGACGGTGGCTGCGACCCGGAATCGATTCTCGTGCTGACGCACTCACGCCGCGCCGGCACCGTGGTCAGGGAGGCGATCACCGCGGGTCTGCTCGGGTCCGCCGGTCCCGACGCGCTGCGGGCCACCCGTGAGCCGCTGGTCAGGACCGTGCACTCGTACGCGTTCGCGGTGCTCCGCCTGCAGGCCGCCGTTCATTCCAACCCGCCGCCGCGGCTGATCACCGGGGCCGAGCAGGACGCGGTGCTGCGCGAGATGCTGCGCGGTGACGTCGCGGACGGTGCCCACCACTGGCCGGAGCGGCTGCGCCCCGCGCTGTCGATGACCGGCTTCGCGGTCGAGCTGCGCGACCTGATGCTGCGGGCGGGCGAGCGTGGCCTCGGCCCGGAGGACCTCATCGCGCTCGGCCGGACACACTCGCGGCCGGAGTGGGTGGCGGCCGGACGCTTCGCCGCCCACTACGAGCACGTGATGCTGTTGCGCGGTGCCGTCGGGGTGGAGGCCCCCGAGGCCACGGCGCCCGCGCTCGACGCGGCCGAACTCGTCGGCGCCGCGCTGACCGCGTTCGCCACCGACCCGGAGCTGCTGCAGCAGGAGCGCTCCCGGATCCGGTACCTGCTCGTCGACGACGCCCAGCACCTGGACCCGCAGGCGGCCGAGTTGGTCCGGTTGATCGGCGCTGGTACCGATCTGGCGGTCGTGGCGGGCGATCCGGACCAGGCCGTCTTCGGATTCCGGGGGGCCGACTCGCGGTTCCTGATGGACCTCGCCGAGGCCGGCGCGGAGAATCAGCTGATCCTCGACACCGATCATCGCAGCGCGGAACGGATCTCGGCGGTCACGGCGGCGATCGCGGGCCGCCTGCCCGGCAGGCCGCCGCATCGGGGTGCCGCGGCGGCGACCGAGGAACCGGGCCGGGCCCAGGTGCAGGTGCTCGGCACCCAGGGCAAGGAGGCCGCGTTGATCGCGGACACCCTGCGCCGCGCACACCTGCACGACGGCGTGCCGTGGTCGCGGATGGCGGTGGTGGTCCGATCGGTTCCGCTCGTGCTCGCCCCGCTGCGCCGCGCCCTACTGGCCGCGGGCGTCCCCGTCACCACATCGGCCTCGGAACTCCCACTCGCCCGGCAGTATTCGGTCGGCGGCCTGCTGCTGGTGCTGCGCGCGGTCGCGGGCGTCGAATTCACCGGCGAGGATGCACTGGCGCTGGTGTCCGGACCGATCGGCGGATCCGATCCGGTGACGCTGCGGCGGTTGCGGCGCGGCCTGCGCCGGGTGGAGCTCGCCGCAGGCGGTCAGCGTGACTCCGCGGACCTGTTGCGGTCGTTGATCGTCGACGGTGAGGACGAGCACAGGGGGCTGATCGCCAAGCTCAGCGACGGGGAGTCCGCCGCCCTGCGTCGGGTCCTGTCGATCCTCGGTCAGGCCAGGGCCGCCCAGCGGAAGGGGCGCGGCGTCGAGGGCGTGCTCTGGGCGAGCTGGCAGGCGACCGGACTGGAGAAGCGGTGGGCCGCGGCCTCCTTGCGCGGCGGGCCGATCGGCGCGCAGGCGGACCGGGACCTGGACGCCGTGGTCGCGCTCTTCGACGCCGCCGCGAGCTATGTCGACCGGTTGCCGCGTGCCACCCTCGCCGGGTTCGTGGAATATCTCTCCGAACAACAGATCTCGAGCGACTCGAGGTCAGGCGCGGCGATCCCGGGAGAAGCGGTGACGGTGCTCAGCGCGCACTCCGCGGCCGGCCGGGAATGGGATGTGGTGGCCGTCGCCGGGGTCCAGGAGGGGCTGTGGCCGGGCCTGCGCGCCCGCGGCACGCTGCTGGGAACCGAGGTTCTGGTCGATCTCACCGCGGGCGTCGGCGACGCCTCCCCTGCGAGCGAGTCGCAGCTCTCGCGGACCGCCCCGCTGCTGGCCGAGGAGCGGCGACTGTTCCTGCTCGCCTGCAGTCGGGCCCGCCGGTCCCTCCTGATCACCGCGGTCGAGTCGGCGACGGGGGAATCGGATCTGGTGCCGTCGCGGTTCGTGGACGAGCTCATCGGCCGGGTCGAGGGCGACGACGGGCCCGGTGAGGCAGTGGTGGAACAGCCGGTGCCCGCGGGGCGGGTGCTGTCGCTGCCATCGCTGGTCGCGGAGCTCCGTAGGGCGGTGTGCGATCCGGACCTCGCCGAGCACGATCCGCAGCGGCAGGCCAGGGCGGCTCGGCAACTGGCCCGGCTGGCCAGGGACGGGGTGCGCGGCGCGCATCCGCAGAATTGGTGGGGTGTGGGCGGGATGAGCACCGACGCACCGCTGTGGGAACCGGACGACGGTCCCGTCCCGCTGTCGCCGTCGACGATCGAACAGCTGAGCGCGTGCCCGTTGCGGTGGGCGCTCGAACGCAACGGCGGCACCGACGGCGACAACACCCATGCGGTGACCGGGACCCTGGTGCACACCCTGGTCCAGGCCGTGGCGGGCAAGCTGCCACCGGACCAGGTACGCCGGGCGCTCGCCACCGCATGGGACGCGGTCGATCTCGGCTCGCAGTGGTACTCCCGACGGGAGATGGACCGCACCGGGCAGATGCTCGACAGCTTCTCCGAGTGGCTGCGGCTCTCGCGCGGCGAGCTGACGGAGGTCGGCGTCGAGGTCGAGGTCGACGGCGTGCTCGAGCCACGGGAGGAGGGCGGACCCGAGATCCGGCTGCGCGGCCGGATCGACCGCCTCGAGCGTGACGCCGAGGGCAGGCCGGTGATCGTGGATGTGAAGACCGCGCGTAACCCGGTCAGCAAGGAGGCCGCGCAGCAGCATGCGCAGCTGGCGACCTATCAGGTGGCGGCACTGGCGGGCGCGATCGAGGGTGAGCCGCCCTCGGAGCCAGGCGGGGCGCGCCTGGTGTTCGTGGCGAAGCCGAACAAGAAGGAGGGCGCCACCCAGCGCCTGCAGGCCCCGCTCGGCGAGGACGGCGAACAGGAGTGGCTCACCGTGGTGCACGACGCGGCCGCGGCCACCAAGGGCCCAGGCTTCCGGGCACAGCCGAACGACGGGTGCAGGCACTGCCCGGCCCGGTCGAGCTGCCCGGCACAGGAAACCGGACGGCAGGTGACCGAGGGATGAGCCGCGATGTCGTGGTCAGGGTGAGCCCGGCCGACCTGGCGGTCGCGCTCGGCCAGCACCCGCCGACCGCCGAGCAGGCCGCGGTGATCGCGGCACCGCTCGGGCCGACCCTGGTGGTCGCCGGCGCCGGCGCCGGCAAGACCGAGACGATGGCGGCCCGCGTGGTCTGGCTGGTGGCCAACGGCCTTGTCGACCCCGAGCAGGTCCTCGGCCTCACCTTCACCCGCAAGGCCGCCCAGCAGCTCACCACCCGGATCCGGCAACGCCTTGCGCGCCTTGCCGGTTCGGCCCTGTTGCGCAAACTCGACCCGAGCGGGGACCTGCGCGGACGGATCCTCGGCGGCGAGCCGGAGGTGAGCACCTATCACTCGTACGCCGGCCGGCTGCTGTCCGAGCACGGGCTGCTGCTGCCCATCGAACCGTCCGCCGAACTGCTGTCGGAGACCGAACTGTGGCAGCTCGCCCACCGGGTGGTCAGTTCCTGGGACGGCGACCTGGAGACGGACCGCACCCCCACCTCCCTCACCGAGGCGGTGCTCGCACTGTCCGGGCAGCTGTCCGAGCACCTCGTGGAGCCGGAGGACCTGCGCGAGGCGCACACCGAGCTGGACAAGCTGATCCACACGCTGCCCGCAGGCCCGAAGCAGCGCGGCGGACCGAAGAAGGAACTGCTCGACATCCTCGAGACCCAGCACGAGCGGGTCGCCCTGTTGCCGCTGGTGCAGCGGGTCTCCGAGGTGCTCAGGCGGGAGGGCGCGCTCGATTTCGGCAGCCAGATGTCGCTGGCGGCCCGGGTCGCAGCCGAGCATCCCGAGGTGGGGCGCTCGGAGCGGCAGCGTTTCCGGGTGGTGCTGCTCGACGAGTACCAGGACACCGGGCACGCCCAGCGGGTGCTGCTGTCCTCGCTGTTCGGCGGCGGCGAGGACGGCGACCTCGCGCTGACCGCCGTCGGCGACCCGATGCAGTCCATCTACGGCTGGCGGGGCGCCTCGGCGGCCAACCTGCCCCGGTTCGCCACCGACTTCCCGCTGCCGGGAGGCGATCCCGCGCCGCGCCTCGAGCTCCTCACCAGCTGGCGGAACCCACCCGAGGCGCTGACCCTCGCGAATGCGGCCTCGGAGTCGCTGCGCGAGCGGGGGGTTCCCGTGCAGCAGCTGCGCCCGCGACCCGGTGCGGTCGCGGGCGACATCCGCCTCGCGCTCACCGAGGACGTCGAGAGCGAGCGGGACTGGCTCGCGGCCCGGATCGCCGACGAGTACGCCGCCGCGGCCGCCTCCGGCCAGGCCCCGCCCACCGCGGCCGTGCTGGTCCGCCGCAACGCCGACGCCGCGCCGATCGCGGCCGCGCTGCGCCGTCACGGCCTGCCGGTGGAGGTGGTCGGGCTCGGCGGACTGCTGCACACACCAGAGGTGGCGGACGTGATCGCCATGCTGCGGATGGTCGCCGACCCGTTGGCAGGAAGCGCGGCGATGCGGATCCTCACCGGGGCCCGGTGGCAGATCGGGGCCGCGGACCTGGCCGCGCTGTGGCGCCGGGCGCGCGAGCTGGCGATCGGGTCGACACACGGCACCGGTGGCGCGGTGACCGACGCGGCCAGCCTCGACCAGGCGCTCGAGGCCGCGCTTCCGGGTGAGCATGCCGAGCTCGCGGGGCTGGCCGACGCGATCGCGGACCCCGGTGGGCCGCAGCGCTATTCACCCCTCGGCTACGCCCGGATCGGGGCGTTGGCCGCCGAGCTGGTCTCGCTGCGCGAACGCATCGGTCAGCCGCTCACGGAGCTGGTGGCCGAGGTGGAGCGGGTGCTGGGGGTCGGGATCGAGGCGCAGGCCCGGCTGCGCTTCACCGGCGACGGCGGGGCGGGCCGCGAGCATCTCGACGCCTTCGCGGACGCGGTCGCCGGGTACTCGCGCAATTCCACGGCGACGTTGACCGGGCTGCTGGCCTTCCTGTCGGCCGCCGAGACGATCGAGAAGGGCCTGGCCCCCGGCGAGGTCGAGGTCGCGCCGGATCGGGTGCAGGTCCTGACGGTGCACTCCGCGAAGGGGCTCGAGTGGCAGGTCGTGGCGGTGCCCCACCTGGTGGAGGGCGTCTTCCCGTCGAAGACCGCCTCCGGCAGCTGGCTGGGCGCCGTAGGGGAGTTGCCGCCCGCGCTGCGCGGCGACCGGGCCCGCGACGGCGATGGCGCCGACGGTGTCCCGGTGCTCGATCTCGAGGACCTGTTCAACCGCAAGGACCTCGAGGACGCCCTCGCCGATCACAAGGCCGCGCTGGGTCGGCGCAGGCTCGACGAGGACAGGCGTCTGTTCTATGTGGCGCTGACCCGTACCGAGCGGGCGCTGTACCTGTCCGGCCATCACTGGTCGGAATCGGGCAGCGCGCCGAGGGGCCCGTCGGAGTTCCTGCTGGAGATGCGTGAATTGGTCGACGGCGCCGACGCGGCGGAATCGATCGGGACGGTGGAGCTGTGGGCGCAGGCGCCGGACGAGGACGCGGAGAACCCGCTCACCGCCGAGCCGGTGACCGCGCAGTGGCCGAGCGATCCGCTGGGGAACAGGCGTGATCCGGTGCAGCGCGGCGCCGAGTTGGTCCTGGCCGAGCTCATCGCGCTCGGCCCCGAGGACGAGGACGAGGACGGCGCCGACGACGAGGCGGACCCGGAGGGCTGGGCGGCCGATGTGGACGTGCTGCTGGCCGAGCGCAGGCAGCGGGCGCTGACCCGCGCCGAGGTCGCGCTGCCCGCGCAGTTGTCGGTGAGTCAGCTGGTGGAACTGGCCGCCGCACCGGACGAGCTCGCGGCCCGGCTGCGCCGTCCGTTGCCGTATCCGCCGAATCCGCTGGCGCGCAGGGGAACCGCTTTTCACGCCTGGATCGAGCGCAGGTTCGGTGCCACCCGGCTGCTGGATCTGGACGAGCTGCCGGGCGCCGCGGACACCGGGGCCGTCGGCGACGCCGACCTGGAAGGGCTGCAGGAGGCGTTCCTGCGCTCGGATTGGGCGAACCGCAGCCCGGTCGAGGTGGAGGTCCCGTTCGAGACGTCGATCGCGGGTACGGTGATCAGGGGGCGCATCGACGCGGTCTTCGCCGACCCGGACGGCGGTTGGACCGTGATCGACTGGAAGACCGGTGCCGAGCCGTCGGCGGCCAACGAGCGGGCGGTGGTGATGCAGCTCGCGGCCTATCGGCTGGCGTGGTCGGAGCTGATGTCGGCACGGTCCGCCGCACGGGGCGGCCCGCCGGTGCCGCTCGGCAAGGTTCGCGCGGCGTTCCACTATGTGCGCACCGGCCGGACCATCGCGCCGACCGAGCTGCCCGACGGCGACGCGCTCGCCCGACTGATCGACTCTGCGGGGGCCAGCGCCCAATCCGGATGAGCGGCGGGCACCGGATCTCTGCAGAATGGGTCAGGCGGCCGTGTCGCCCTTGCGGACCTTCATGGCCGCGAGGATCAGCGGGATCTGCAGTGGCAGGCGACCGACCGCAATCGCCTTGAGCGGCAGCGGCGTCGAGCTGCGGCCGAGCCAGTCCGCGGCCATCTGCACGTTCGCGGGGAAGACCGCGACGAACAGTGCCGCTGCCAGCCCGCCGCCGAGCCGCCTCGTCCGGGGCACCGCGATGGCCGCCCCGATCGCCAGCTCGGCCGCACCGGAGAGCTGGGTGTAGGTCCGGGCACGGCCCGGCAACACGCGCGGGACGATGCTGTCGAAGGGTTTGGGGCTGACGAAATGCAGCGTGCCCGTACCCAACAGGAGGGCGGCGAGTCCGGTGGCCGGGGAGATCTTCATGCCGCCAGCCTGCCCCACCGGGACCGGGTGCGCCAGACGCGCCGCGCGCCGTCGTGCCGGGCCCTTTGCCGGGTCGGGGGTTAGGCTGCCAGCCGATGTCAGCGAACTGGAGAACACGTCATGGCCGGTAAGTTGCGCGCGAGGCTGCGCAATCACGAGGTACTGACCGATCGGCCGGACTACGCGTTGGTCGGGGTGCTGCGTATCCCGGAGGTGGTCCGGAGCCCGTACCAGTTGATCTTCCGTCGCGTGATGATGGCCGTCGCGGTCCTGATGCTCGCGGTCCTGGTGGTTTATCTCGACCGGGACGGCTACCGGGACGTGCAGGAGGACCAGATGTCCTTCCTGGACTGCCTGTACTACGCCACCGTCTCGCTCTCCACGACCGGATACGGCGACATCACGCCGCTCACCCCGAGCGCGCGGCTCGTCAACGTCATCGTGATCACGCCTTTGCGGGTGTTGTTCCTCATCATCCTCATCAGCACGACCATGGCCGCGCTCACCGAACGATCGCGCCAGGCATTCAAGATTCAGCGTTGGAGGCACACCATGCGCAATCACACCGTCGTCGTCGGATACGGCACGAAGGGCCGGACCGCGGTCGACGCGATGCTCGGCGATGGCATCGCCCCGTCCGAGATCGTGGTCGTCGACACCGACCAGACCGTGCTGGAGTCCGCCGCGAGCCTCGGTCTGGTGACCGTCCACGGTTCCGCGACCAAGTCCGACGTACTGCGATTGGCTGGAGTGCAGAACGCGGCATCGATCATCGTGGCCACCAACCGCGACGACACCGCGGTGCTGGTGACGCTCACCGCCCGCGAGGTCGGGCCGAAGGCCAAGATCGTCGCCGCCATCCGCGAGACCGACAACGCGCATCTGCTGCGCCAGTCCGGCGCCGACTCGGTGGTCGTCTCCTCCGAGACCGCCGGACGCCTGCTCGGCATCGCCAGGACCACCCCGACCGTCGTCGAGATGATCGAGGACCTGCTCACTCCCGAGGCCGGGTTCGCGATCGCCGAGCGCGAGGTCGAACGCGACGAGATCGGTGGGTCGCCGCGGCACCTGTCCGACATCGTGCTCGGGGTGGTGCGCGAGGGCCGCCTGGTCCGGGTCGGTAGCCCCGAGGTCGACGCCGTCGAGGAGAACGACCGCCTGCTCTACATCCGCCGGGTGAGCAACTAGCAACGACACCTAGGGTTGGGGTCGTGGCCAACTTCGAAATGACCGACGTGCCGTTGCTGTCGCGGTCGGCGCTGGACCGAGCCGAGGAATTGCGCACGGACAGTGAGGCGTTGCGGGCCGGTTGGGCCGGCGCGCTGGTGCTCCGGGTCAACCACCGCGGTCAGGCCAGGCTCGACGGTTCCGAGTTGGTCCTCGACCCCGCGACCGAACTCGGGCCCGAACCGGTCTCCGGCGCGGTCTTCCTCGGCCGCCGCGACGGCAGGCACCTGTGGGCGATCCGGGTGGCCGCACTGACCGGCGAGCTCGGCGACCTCAGGTTCATCGGGCAGCAGTTGGCTGATTCGAGCGCCGGTCTGCTGACGACAGCCATCGCGATTCTGAACTGGCACGACAGCGCCGGGTTCAGCTCCATCGACGGGGCCGCGACGATGCCGACGATCTCCGGTTGGTCGCGGCACAGCACCAGCACCGGTCACGAGGAGTTCCCGCGGACCGATCCCGCGGTGATCTGCCTCGTCCACGACGGCGCCGACCGGGTGCTGCTGGCGCGGAACGGGAACTGGCCCGAGCGACGCTTCTCGGTGCTCGCCGGTTTCGTCGAGGCGGGCGAGTCGCTGGAGGCCTGCGTGGTCAGGGAGATCGCCGAAGAGGTCGGGCTCGTGGTCAGCGACGTCCGGTACCTGGGCAGTCAGCCGTGGCCGTTCCCCCGGTCGGTGATGATCGGGTTCTCCGCCGTCGGCGATCCCGACGCCCCGATCACCTTCGCCGACGGCGAGATCGTCGAGGCGCACTGGTTCGGCCGGGACGAGGTCAGGGCCGCCCTCGAGGTGGGGGACTGGAGCGCGGACACGGACGCCCGGCTGCTGTTGCCGGGGTCCGTCTCGATCGCCCGCGGGATGCTCGAGGCGTGGGCCAAGGCCTAGCCGGCGGCCCGCACCTCAGAGACCCAGCGCCTGCTTGACCTGGACCAGCGTCGGATTGGTTGCCGTGCTGCCGTCGGCGTACTTCACGGTCGGGACCACGTGGTTGCCGCCGTTCACGCTGCCGACGAAGTCGGCGGACGCGGGATCGTCCTCGATGTCGATCTCGACGTAGCTGATGCCGGACTCGTCGAGCTGCTTCTTGAGGCGTCGGCAGTACCCGCACCAGGTGGTGGAGTAGATGGTCAGGTCGGTGGCGGTCTCTGTAGCGGTCACGGCGGATATAACACCACGGCCGTCGGCTCTGTTCCACGCCGGTTTGTGATCCCGACGGCTCGATGCGGCGCTGTCGGTGCGCCCTGCCATGATGGACGCCATGTCAGCGGACGATACGGGCCTGGACCCCCAGCAGTCGGCCGCGGTGCTCGCGCCTCGGGGACCGGTGTGCGTGCTGGCCGGCGCGGGCACGGGCAAGACCAGGACGATCACCCGCCGGATCGCGCACCTCGTCGCGGGCGGGCACGTCTCCGCCGGGCAGGTGCTCGCGGTCACGTTCACGGCGCGGGCCGCGGGGGAGATGCGGGGCAGGCTGCGCACCCTCGGCATCGGCGACGGCGCCAACCAGGTGCAGGCCCGCACGTTCCACGCCGCGGCGCTGCGTCAGCTCCGCTACTTCTGGCCGCAGGTCGTCGGCGACACCCAGTGGGACCTGCTCGACCGCAAGTTCGCGATCGTCGCGCAGGCGGCCAACCGGGTCGGCCTGTCCACCAGCACCGAATCCGTCCGCGACCTGGCGGGCGAGATCGAGTGGTCGAAGGCGTCGCTGATCGCGCCAGAGGACTATCCGGCTGCGGCCGCGCGGTCGCGACGGGAACCGCCTGCGGACCCGGCCAAGGTCGCCGACGTCTACGCCGCCTACGAGGCGCTCAAGGTCCGCGACGGCGCAATGCTCCTCGACTTCGACGATCTGCTCCTGCACACCGCCGCCGCGCTGGAGGAGCACTCGACGGTCGCCGAGGAGTTCCGCGACCGGTACCGCTGCTTCGTGGTCGACGAGTACCAGGACGTGACGCCCCTGCAGCAGCGGGTGCTCGACGCCTGGCTGGGTGAGCGCGACGACCTCACCGTCGTCGGCGACGCGAACCAGACCATCTACTCGTTCACCGGGGCAACCCCGCGGTACCTGCTGGACTTCTCCCGACGGTTCCCCGACGCGGCGGTGGTCCGCCTCGAACGCGACTATCGCTCGACGCCCGAGGTGGTGTCGCTGGCGAATCAGGTCATCGGCGCCGCGCGCGGCCGGATCGCAGGCACCCGGCTCAAGCTGATCGGGCAGCGCCCGCCGGGCCCGGCGCCCGAGTTCGTCGAGTTCGACGACGAGCCAGCCGAGGCAGCGGGGGTCGCGAAGGCGATCCAGAAGCTCATCGCGGGCGGCACCCCGGCCGCGGAGATCGCGGTGCTCTACCGCATCAACGCGCAGTCCGAGGCGCACGAGCAGGCGCTGACCGAGCTCGACATCCCGTTCCAGGTGCGCGGCGGCGAGGGCTTCTTCACCCGGCCCGAGGTGCGCCAGGCCGTGTCCGCGCTGCGGCAGGCCGCGGGTCGCGACGACCTGCCGCAGGAGGCGGGGCGCGGCAGGGAGTTGATCACGCTGGTCCGCGCGATCCTGGTGCCGCTGGGGCTGACGGACGCCGAGCCGGTCGGTGCCCAGGCCCGCGAGCGCTGGGCCTCGCTCGGTGCGCTGGTGTCGCTCACGGAGGACCTGCTGGTGCACGAGCCGGAGCTGGACCTCGACGGTCTGCTCAGGGACCTGGCCGCGCGTGCCGAGGCCCGACACCCACCGACGGTGCAGGGCGTCACGCTCGCCTCGCTGCACGCGGCGAAGGGGCTCGAATGGGACGCGGTGTTCCTGGTCGGACTCGCGGACGGCACCCTGCCGATCGCCCACGCGCTCGGCGACAGCAAGTCGCCGGACGACGAGGCGGCCGTCGAGGAGGAACGCAGGCTGCTCTACGTCGGGGTGACGCGGGCACGCGAGCACCTGCAGCTGTCCTGGGCTCTCGCCCGCAACGAGGGGGGACGAAAGTCCAGGCGTCGTTCTCGATTCCTGCACGGCCTCATCCCCGAGGACTCGCCCGCGTCCCGGATCGCGGCGCCCGCCGCGACACAGAAGAAGCGCCCGCGCTGCCGGGTGTGCGGTAAGCCGCTGCTCGGCACCGCCGCGACGATGCTCGGGCGCTGCGAGACCTGCCCGTCGAACCTCGACGCCGCGCTGTTCGACTCGCTCAAGGCGTGGCGGTCCGCGAAGTCGAAGGAGCTGAAGGTGCCCGCCTACGTGGTGTTCAGCGATGCGACGCTCACCGCGATCGCCGAGCAGCAGCCGCAGGACGACCGCGGACTGGTGGCGATCCCCGGGATCGGCGCGGCGAAGCTCGAGCGATACGGGGCGGACGTCCTCGCGGTGGTACGGGGCGAGTCCCCGGTCGGCGACCCGGAACTGGCACCGTGACGGCCGGACGCGGGAAACCGCAGGTCAAAAATAGGTTGTGCGGTTTATAGGAGACCGCATACCCTGGTTTCCGACGCAGCGAGCTCCGGCTTGCCGTCGCGACAAGCCCGCAGGTGCCTCGGCGCCGGCGGGACCGCACGAACGAAAAGGGAGGTGAACGACAGATGATCGATTGGAACCGCAGCGCGAACGCGTACGCGGCGACCGCTCGTGTCGCAGGCGCCGTTCACCTGCCCGCAGCTACGTGGGCGGTGGCGCCGCAGCGCGTCGTCCGCCATCGCGCACACGCAGCAGCCCTCTCGTCCGTGCCCCGGAGTAGAAGCCGAACCACCATTCGGTAGGACCTCCTTCCTCTCGGCCACGGACGCACCAGCGGACCGTGGCCTTTGTTTTTGAGCTCGTTGCTCCAAAGCCCGGTTTTCGGTTCGCACCACGACCTGAATCCATCGCAGAGCTTTAAGGAGAACGACGTGTCAACCGCGACATGCCGAGACGATTTCCGGACCGTGACCGCCATCAGCGAGCCGACCGTGATCGCACCCGCGCGACGCGAATTGCCGTGCCGAGCCGACAATCCCGATCTCTGGTTCGGTGAGACCCCCGCAGAGCTCGAGCAGGCGAAGACGCTCTGTGCACAGTGCCCGATCCGTGCCCGCTGCCTCAGCGCTGCGCTGGACCGCGCCGAACCGTGGGGCGTGTGGGGTGGCGAGATCCTCGATCAGGGCGTCGTCATCGCGCGCAAGCGTCCCCGTGGTCGCCCGAGGAAGGTGGCCGTCTGCGCGTGACCGGGTGGGCCGGGCGGCCGGCTCAGAGCTCGTAGTCGACAACGACCGGGGCGTGATCGCTCATCCGCTTGTCCGCGGCGGGTTCGCGGTCGGTGCCCGCGGCGACGGCCGCCCGGGCGAGCCGGGGTGTGGCGAGGTGGTAGTCGATGCGCCACCCGGTGTCGTCGGCGAACGACTGCCCCAGCCACGACCACCACGAGTACGGCCCGTCGGTGTCCGGATTCCGGCTGCGGACGACGTCGACGAGGGTGCGGGGGGACAGGATCGAGCCGAACCACTCGCGCTCCTCGGGGAGGTAGCCCTCGACCTGGTTGCTGCGCCGCCAGTTCCGCACGTCGTGGCGGGTGTGCGCGATGTTGAGGTCGCCCATGAGCAGCAGTTCCCGCCCGCGCGCCCCGGCGTCGCGGCGCGAACGCGTCAACTGGCGCGCGAACCCGTCCAGGAAGCGCATCTTGCGTTCGTAGCGGGCGCCGCCGTCCGGTGCCTCCCGCATCCGCCCCGGTTTCTGGAGATGGGCGGGGAGGCCGCCTTTGGGCAGGTACAGCGACGCGACGGTGATCGGTGCGTCGGCGAGGTCGACCTCGACGTACCGGCCCTGGGCGGCGAACTCGCGGAGCCCGCGGGCCAGTGGCACCGGATCGAGTTCGGCTGTGTCGGTGTGGACTTCACCGGGACCCCGAACCAGGGCGGTGCCGCTCCACGTCCGAATCGCGTCGGGGGCGTGCCTGGTCAGGATCGCGACCCCGTTGCGGCCGGCGTGCACGCCCTCGTCGTAGGCGAGGTGATAGCCGCCGAACACCCCGGGGGGAATCGCGGCCGCACGGGCCCGCACCTCCTGCAGCGCCACTACATCCGGGTCGCGATCGCGCAGCCACTGCTCGAATCCCCGCCGTTGAGCCGCCCGGATACCGTTGATGTTGAAGGTCGCGATCCGCACGGTCGACCAGTGTAGGCAGTCGGCCTACTCGGCCTGCCGCACGTCCTCGGTGAAGCCGGGCAGCCACTTCGTGAGGATCTCCATGTAGGGCGCGTAGGCGTCGAGCTGGGCGCAGATGCCGACCGAGCCGAGCAGCACCCGGAAGATCATCACGTACTCGGCTGGCATGTTCAGGGCCCGCGCGGTCCGGAACTGCGCGGAGGAGAAGTCCGTCGCGGTCCCTGCCGCCTTCTGCAGCCAGGCTCTGGTGAAGTGGAAGGACTCGGTGTGGATGGGGTCGGTGAACGGACGCAGGTAGTCGGCGATCTCCTGATCGGTGACGTTGCGGCCGGGCAGCACGAATCCGTTGGTGCGCAGCAGTTCCGTCAGCTCGTCGAACCGTTCCTCGAGCGCGAGCCGAACCATCCTGCCGAGTACAGGGGGCAGCCCGCCCGGCATCGGCGCGCATGCGCCGTAGTCGATGACCCCGAGCCTGCCGTCCTCGAGCATCATGAAATTGCCGGGGTGTGGATCGCTGTGCAGCAGTCCGACCCGGGCGGGCGAGGCGAAGTGGAACTCGGCGAGCAGGGCACCCGCGCTGTTGCGTTGTTCGGCGGTACCGCTGGTGATGATCGTCGACAGCGGTGTCGCCGACATCCATTCGGTGATCACCACTTTCGGCGAACTCGCGACCACCTTCGGGATCGCGAACCTGGGGTCGCCCGCGAATTCGGCGGCGAAGGCTCGTTGGTTGTTCGCCTCGATGCGGTAGTCCAGCTCGTCCTCGGTGCGGGCGGTGAGCTCCTCGAGGACGGGCTTGACGTCGGCACCGGGGATCACCGAGCTGAACATCCCGGCGAAGCGCGAGAGCGTCCGCAGGTCCGCTCGCAGGGCCTCGTCCGCGCCCGGGTACTGCACCTTCACCGCGACCTCGCGGCCGTCGGACCACACGGCGCGGTGCACCTGCCCGATGCTCGCCGAGGCCGTCGGGGTGTCGTCGAAGGACGCGAACCGATCACGCCACTTGCTGCCGAGCTGCTCGCCCAGCACCCGGTGCACCTTCTTGGCGGGCAACGGTGGCGCCTCCGCCTGCAGCTTCGTCAGCGCCTCCCGGTAGGGCTCAGCGAACTCTTCGGGGACGGCGGCCTCCATCACGCTCAGTGCCTGTCCCAGCTTCATCGCGCCGCCCTTGAGTTCACCGAGCACAGTGAACAACTGCTCGGCCGCCTGTTGGGTCAGCTTGGCGTCGATCTCCTCGCGGTCGCCGCCGACGAGCTTGCGGCCGAACCCGACCGCCGCGCGTCCCGCGATCCCGAGCGGAATGCTCGCCAGTTTGGCGGTGCGGGCGGAACTGCTGCGGGGGATGTCTGACACGCCCACCATCATGGCTGACGATCCGCCGGTTCGCCCACAAGTCCGGCGCGGCGGCGGCATCCACAGCGCGGATGGGGCGCCCACGTCCGCCTGACCAGTCGATACGTCGTCAGGTTCAGTTCCAGGGTGGTGTCGAGACAGGCGGGTGAGCGCGCGGGCTGGGCGGCGATCAGCACGTTCAGCTCCGCGAGTGCGAGCGCGGTGGTGGCCAGGATCGCCGCCGGGTCCGCGTGCCCGACCGCGCCGAGCAACTGTGCGGCCAGATGCGGCCACTCGTGATCATGAGAGGTCCTGGTGAGGTCGGCGCAGCGCAGGCAGCTCGTGTGGCCGGGCAGTACCAGCGGCCCGACGACGCCTGCCCCGTCGCGGAGCCGGACCTGCAGGTGTGGCATCCGCGCCCCGACGAGCTCGGCCACGAATCCCGGATCGGGAACCAGCTCGTCGGCCAGGACCACGAGGGCAGATCGGTCGATGCGCGGGGCCCCGCTGCCGCCGAACGGTACGGACCGGGTCAGCCGCACCCTGCCGTCGGCGAGGGCGTGTGCGATGCCGTCGGAGAGCGGGCCGCGGCCGTGCACGTGCACGGCCGCGACGCAGCGGGGTGCCTGCGTCGCGGGCATCAACAGCGCGGCTGCGGCCAACTCGGCCAGCAGGGCCGTGATATCGGCTGTCGACAGTCCGACTTCCTGTGCGTGACAGAGGATCTCGTCGCGACTGTGCTGACCGTCGAGCAGCCGCAGCAGCGCGGCCACCGCGTGCGGGGCGACCCCGGTCGGCACCGTGAGGAGCAGGGCTCGCTCGGGGTCCCAGCCCAGTTGGACGCTGCCGCTTGGTCGAACCAGGATCGGGATCCGCGGGTCGAGCCGCGGGCCCGCGCTCAGTGCCGAGGCCGGTGTCATGTCCCGACCCTTGCAGGCGCGGCGACCCGGAGGACCTCGGCGCACCCGGTTATCCACAGGGCCGCGTGGCCGCTGGCCTGGGATTTCGTCCCGGCCGGCTACTCCGTCGGCCGCTCGGTGCCGCCGCCCTCCTCGCGCTCGCGGGCCTCGGTGGCCTCGAGCTGGGCGATGGGGTCGTCGAAGGCGCTCGTGCCGCCGCCGACCACGCGGTCGACGAATCCGGCGGGGCTGTCCAGGTCCGAGGAGTCCGGCAGCAGATCGGGATGCGCCCACACCGCGTCGCGGCCGTCGATCCCGGCGCTCTCGGTGAGCAGGTGCCACAGCCGTGACGCCTCGCGGACCTTGCGGGGCCGCAGTTCCAGGCCGACGAGGGTGGCGAAGGTCTGCTCGGCGGGCCCGCCGGTGGCGCGGCGACGCCGGAGCGTCTCGGAGAGCGCGGCCACCCCCGGCAGTCGGTCGCCGAGCGCCTCGGACACCACGGTCTCCACCCAGCCCTCGATGAGCGCCAGCATGGTCTCGAGGCGTTCGAGCGCCTGCTTCTGCTCGGGCGTCGTCTGCGGTTCGAAGGCGCCCTGCTGGAGGATCTCCTCGATCTTCGACGGATCGGTCAGCGCGCTCGGGTCGATGCCCTGGGCGGCCTCCTCGATCGCGGAGAAGTCCATCCGGATCCCGCGTGCGTACTCCTCGACGGTGGCGAGCAGTCGCTGCCGGAGCCAGGGCACGTGGACGTAGAGGCGGTGGTGAGCGGCCTCGCGCGCGGCGAGGAACACCAGGATCTCGCGATCGGGCTGTTCGAGTCCCTCGCTGAACTTCTCGATTGCCGACGGCAGTAGCGCCGCGACCCCACTGGGTCCGAGCGGGAGTCCGACGTCGGTGGAGGTCAGCACCTCCGAGGAGAGCTGACCGAGCGCCTGACCCAGCTGCGAGCCGAAGGCCAACCCGCCCATCTGTCCGAGCATGCCCATCATCGGGCCCGCCATCTGCTTGGCCTCCTCGGGGAGACCGGACACCCACATGCCCGAGATCTGTTCGGCCACCGGGTCGCACAGGCGCTTCCAGGTGTCGAGGGTGTTCTCGAGCCAGTCGGCCGCCGTCCACGCGACCGCCTTGGACGCGCCCGCGGGCAGGGTGGTGGCGCCGTCCAGCCACACCTCCGCGAGGTGGGCGGCGTCGGCGACCGCGGTTCCGGTGCCGGTCGAGATCGGGGCAACGGAGCCGAGCTGCTGGAGGGCGAGCTTCTTGGCGAGGTCGTAGTTGACGGGGCCGCCACCGCCGGTGCCCATCGCGCTGCCCATGCCGCTGAGCATCTGCCCGAACTGCGTGAGCATCTGGCCGAGCTGCGTGGGGTCGAAGCCCTCGGGGCTGAAGCCGAACGGGATCCCGCCCGGACCGGGCGAACCCTCGCCGTCCCGACTCTTGTCTCGGTCGGGATCGTCGTCGGAGTTCGAGAAACCAAACGGCGGATTGCTCATGGCTCAACGGTACAAGGCATCGTGGGGGTTGGTGGCGGCGGAGATGACGCTCACGGCGAACACCGGGCGCGGAGCCCGCGGAGCGCCCCAGACGGCTACGGTCAGCCGCCCTCTACGCTGGGCCGGGTGAATCGACGGATGGTGACCCTGGCCGCTGCGCTGGTGCCGGTGGTGGCGCTCTTCACTCTCGGGACCGCGGTGACCGTGCCGTTCGTGGCCCTCGGACCGGGACCGACGTTCAACACCCTCGGGGAGGCCGACGGCAAGCCCGTGGTCGAGATCGAGGGGACCGAGACCGATCCGACGTCCGGCAACCTCAACATGACCACCGTCTCGGTCCGTGACGGACTCAACATCTTCGAGGCCTTCGGGAACTGGATCAGCGGGCGCTACGGACTGGTGCCGCGCGCCGAGGTGTACCCGCCGGACAAGAGCAAGGACGAGGTCAAGCAGGAGAACGAGGCCGACTTCGCGCAGTCGGAGGACTCCGCGGAACTGGCCGCGCTGCACTATCTGGACCTGCCAGTCGCGCTGGAGGTGGTCGACGTCGCGAAGGACGGACCGGCCAAGGACGCGCTGCGGCCGGGCGACCAGCTGCTTGCGATCAACGGCACGCCGGTGCAGACCGTCGGTGAGGTGCAGCGGGCGGTCGCCGAGCTCGACCCGGGCAGCGAGATCAGCGTGCTGTTGCGGCGGGACGGCCAGGAGATGACCGTGCCGGTCACGCTCGGCGAGCGGCCGGGAGCCACGGACCACGGCTACCTGGGTATCACCCCGAAGGAGAAGCCCGAGGTGCCGTTCACGGTGGAGTTCAACCTGGCCGAGGTGGGCGGCCCCTCGGCGGGACTGATGTTCACCCTTGCGGTGATCGACAAGCTCTCGCCTGGCGAGCTGAGCGGCGGCGGGTTCGTGGCCGGTACCGGGACCATCGACTCGGACGGCGAGGTCGGCCCGATCGGCGGCATCCCGTACAAGCTGCTCGCCGCCCGCGAGGCCGGGGCGACCACCTTCCTGGTGCCGTCGAAGAACTGCGACGAGGCGAGGCAGCGCGCGCCCGAGGGCCTGCGCCTGGTGAAGGTGGACAACCTCGACGGTGCGGTGTCCGCGCTCGAATCGCTGAACACCGGCGGCGACGCGCCGGCCTGCTAGCGCCGGGTCCGGCCCCGCGGGTCAGTCGTCGGGCGCGTCGAACGTCGCGTACAGCGCGTTCACCAGGTTCGGCGCGAGGTCCTCGTAGGTGAGCAGCTCGGGTTCGGCGTCGAGGTCATCGTCCTCCGGCTTGAGCTGGAGCACGCAGACGGACGGTCCGTCCCGCAGCACCGCGGCGATCAGCCGGGCGTCGCGGCGTTCGGGATGCGCGTTCGCGGTGGCGCGGGCGATCTCGTCGGCGGCGTGCTCGTCGGTCACCACCGGCGCCACAGCGCTGTCGAGGTCGGACTCGGCCGTGGGCGGCAGTACCACGATCTCCTGCACCAGGACGCACCCGACGACCTCGGCAGGCCAGCTGGTGGTGGACAGGAACTCGTCGAGCGCGGGGGTGCCGCCACCGATGTCCTCGGGGAACGGTTCCTGCTCGACCGGCGTCAGCTCGGCGCCGTCCTCGAGCTGATCGATGAGGTCGGGCTCCGCGGCCGCCAGGACCGCGGTCGGAACGAGGGCGAACATCACCGGCGGTTGACCCCACCCGCCCGCATCGACGAAGTCCGACACCTCGCGCACGCACCGGGGGAGTGCGTCGACGGAGAAATCGGCCGGGTGGCCGTAGTACACGCCATTGCTATCGCTCACGGTCCCATCCTCCCACCCACACGTAGAGTGGTCACAACCACCGCGGCGCCTGTGCGCCGCCCGAATCACTGGAGAGTGGCACGTGGGCATGCGGCCCCCCACCGGCTTACCGTCGTTGTCCCGTCGAAGTCGAGTGCTGCTGATACTGGCGCTCGTAGCCGCGGCACTGCTGCTGATCGGTCCCCGGCTGATCGACACCTACACCAATTGGTTGTGGTTCGGCGAGGTCGGATTCCGGACCGTCTTCACCACGGTGCTCGTCACTAGGCTCATCCTGTTCCTTGCCGTGGCGTTGCTCGTCGGTGGGGCGGTGTTCCTTGCGCTGCTGCTGGCCTACCGCTCGCGGCCGGTGTTCGTCCCCGTCGCGGGGCCCAACGACCCGATCGCCAGGTACCGGACCTCGGTGATGGGACGGCTGAAGGCGTTCGGCATCGGCATCCCGGTCGCGATGGGTCTGCTCGCCGGTCTGGTCGCACAGTCGAACTGGGTGACGGTGCAGCTGTTCATGCACGGTGAGTCCTTCGGAATCAAGGACCCCCAGTTCGGCCTCGACATCGGCTTCTACTCCTTCGATCTGCCGTTCTACCGGCTCGTGCTGAACTGGCTGTTCGTCGCGGTCCTCATCGCCTTCTTCGCGAACCTGGTGACGCACTACGTCTTCGGCGGGCTCCGGCTCAGCGGCAGGGACGGTGCGCTGACCAAGGCGGCGACCGTCCAGCTCGCGTTGCTGGCGGGCACCTTCGTGCTGCTCAAGGCCGTGGCTTACTGGCTGGACAGGTATTCGCTGCTCTCGAGCAGCCGCAAGGAGCCCACCTTCACCGGCGGCAGTTACACCGACATCAACGCGGTGCTGCCCGCCAAGCTGATCCTGATGGCCATCGCGGTGATCTGTGCCCTTGCCTTCTTCGCCGCGATCTTCCTGCGCGACATCCGGATCCCCGCGATGGCGACCGCGCTGCTGGTGCTCTCCTCGATCCTGATCGGCGCCGTGTACCCCTTGGTCGTCGAGCAGTTCTCGGTCAAGCCGAACGCCGCGCAGAAGGAGAGCCCGTATATCGAGCGAAACATCCAGGCGACCAGGCAGGCGTACGGGATCACCGACGACAACGTCGAGTACGTCGACTACACGGGCGTCGCGACGAAGCAGCCGCAGGACGTGCCCGCGGACGTGACGACGATCGCGAACACGCGGCTGCTGGACCCGAACATCCTGTCGCCGACGTTCACCGCGCAGCAGCAGTTGAAGAACTTCTACGCCTTCCCGAAGGCGCTCAACATCGACCGGTACGAGATGAACGGTCAGCTGCGCGACTTCGTGGTGGCGGCGCGCGAGCTCTCGCCCGCGAGCCTGAGCGGCAACCAGACCGACTGGATCAACAAGCACACCGTGTACACGCACGGCAACGGATTCGTCGCCGCGCCTGCCAACCAGGTGACCAAGGTGTCGGGGGACAGCCAGAACAACACCGGCGGCTACCCGATCTACAGCGTCAGCGACCTCAAGACACAGCCGTCGGATCCGGCTCTGCGGGTGGATAATCCGCGCATCTACTACGGCGAGGTGATCGCCAAGTCGGACGCCGACTACGCCATCGTCGGCGCCGCGGGCGGCGAGCCTCGCGAGTACGACACGGACGACTCGAAGTACACCTACACCGGCGCCGGTGGCGTCGGGATCGGCAACTGGGTGAACCGACTGGCGTTCGCGGCCAAGTACACCGAGCGCAACATCCTCTTCTCCGGTGCGATCGGCGACGATTCGAAGATCATCTACAACCGTGACCCTCGCGACCGGGTGAACCAGGTCGCGCCGTGGCTGACCACCGACGGCACCATCTATCCCGCGGTGGTCGAGGGCCGGATGCAGTGGATCGTCGACGCGTACACCACGCTCGACAACTACCCGTACGCGCAGCGTTCGTCGCTGGACGGACTGGTCGAGGACAGTGTGGACCAGGCCACGGGCCGGTTGCTGCCGAAGAAGGAGGTCTCGTACATCCGGAACTCGGTCAAGGCCACCGTCGACGCCTACGACGGAACGGTGACCCTGTACCAGGTGGACGAGAAGGACCCGGTCCTCAAGGCCTGGATGGGTGTGTTCCCCGGCACCGTCCAGCCCAACAGCGCGGTCTCCGAAGACCTTCGGGCGCACTTCCGGTACCCCGAGGACCTGTTCAAGGTGCAGCGGGAGATGCTCGCCAAGTACCATGTCGATGACCCGAACGAGTTCTTCACGAACAACAACTTCTGGTCTGTGCCCAGCGACCCAACGGTCGAGACGGACAAGAACCAGCCGCCGTATTACGTGTTGCTCGGCAACCAGGAGACGGCGAAGCCGGAGTTCAAGCTGACCAGCCCGATGGAGGGCTACAACCGCGAGCTGCTGGCGGCGTACATCTCGGTCGCGTCGGATCCGAAGGATTACGGCAAGTTCACCGTGCTGCAGCTGCCGACGGAGACACAGACGCAGGGTCCGCAGCAGGCGCAGACCGCGATGACGTCGAATCAGACGGTGGCCAGCGCGCTGTCGCTGATCAAGCAGTCGAACAAGATCCAGTACGGCAACCTGCTGACGCTGCCGATCGCCGAGGGCGGCATCCTCTACGTCGAACCGTTGTACACCCAGCGGAATTCGGCGAACGCCTTCCCACAGCTCACCGCGGTGCTGGTGAGCTTCACCGACACGAAGGGCATCCGGGTCGGCTACGCGCCGACGCTGGCGGAGGCGCTGGATCAGGTGTTCGGTTCGGGGGCGGCGGCCGTGGCGACCGCGCCGGGCGGAACGCCGCCGCCGAACGGGGAGCAGCAGCAGACGCCGCCGCCCGGCGGGCCGACCGTTGTCCCGCCGCCTGCGCCGAGCGGTAACGTCGACGCCGCGCTCAGCGAGGTCGATGCCGCACTCGGCGCGGTGAAGTCGGCGCAGCAGAGCGGCGACTTCGCCGCCTACGGTGCGGCGCTCGACCGGCTGCAGAAGGCGGTCGACGCCTACCAGGCACTGCCCAAGTAACAGGAGCGACAGCAGAGGGGCCCTGCCATCCGATCGGATGGCAGGGCCCCTCTGCTGTGGAGCTGGATCAGCGGGTCAGGCTCGCGAGGGCCACACCGTTGTTGGCGATCAGCTGCTGGATCTGATCTCCGAAGCCGTGCTGGCTCGCCAGGGCGACGGCGGCGTCGGATGCCTTCTTGACCTCATCGGCGGCAGGCGCCGGGATGGTCTCGAGGGCGGGCAGGGCCGGGGCGACGACTGCGGGCGCGATGACGGCCGGGACCTCGACGGGCGCGGGGGCGGGCGCGGGGGCCGGCTCAGGGGCGACGTCCTCGGTCCCGGTGGTCAGGTACTGACCGCACACCGGCCAGGCGCCGGGGCCCTGGCTGGCGAGGGTGTTCTCCGCGACGCGGATCTGCTCGGCCTTGGAGGCACCGTGCGGCGAGCCGCTGCCGCCGTTGGCGGTCCAGGTGCTCTGGGAGAACTGCAGGCCGCCGTAGTAGCCGTTGCCGGTGTTGGTGCCCCAGTTGCCGCCGCTCTCGCACTGCGCGACGCCGTCCCAGTTGTGGGAGGCTGCGCTGGCGGTGCCGGTGGCGAGACCGAAGGGAACTGCGACGAGTGCGCCGGTGGCGGCAACCCATCCGAGGGCACGCGTGGTCATCTTGCGAGTGGTCATGCGGGTGAATCCTCTCCGCGCTTGCGAACGGGGCCGGCCTGGGCGGAGTTGAACTCCTCGCCCGGCACACGAACACTGGCGCCGCGTCCCTGCCCCTCGAAGGTTTCGGGGTTCCGATCCCGCGGGGCAGAGTGAGCAGCGGCGGGTCGGCTTAAGCCCGGTTGTTTCGGGCCGGTGGCGACCGTACGCAACATTTTCGACACGGTCACCCCGGTGCCTCGGCGTCGAGCGCGGCCGAAAGTTCGTGCCGGATCGGGTCTTTCCGCAGGTGAGTACGCGCCGTTGTCAACCGGATGCGTGTTCGTTACGCCTCCGTTATGTGGCTGGGATCACGGCTGATTTGTGCCCTGGGTCACCTGTTTTCGTGCTCGCTCGGGGCGGTTTCCGGCCCGGCTGCACACGATTTGTGTTCTGTTCCGCCGCTCGTGTAACTTCATTCATGCATCGCGGGGTGGAGCAGCTCGGTAGCTCGCTGGGCTCATAACCCAGAGGTCGCAGGTTCAAATCCTGTCCCCGCTACCAAAGAACGAAAGCCCGGTCTTCGGACCGGGCTTTCGTCGTTTCCTGGGTTCCCTATGCGAAAACAGGTATGTCCCCGGGTGGTACTCCCGTCGCCCTCGGGTCCGGTAGGCGGGAGGCTGTGAAGCGTCTCGCCAGCCGCGCCAGGGAAGGTATCCACCCACATGAAGACCGAGCAGTTGGTTCATGGTGACTACGTCGCCGCGATGTTCTCGTACGACTTCGTCGAGGGCGGCTTCGATCTCGACGAGGTCGAGCGGATCCGATGCGGTGTGTTCGAGGAGTGGACCTCCGCGGTGGCCCGATCGGGTGTGTTCTCCGACAAGGAGGTCGCAGGTGTCGTTGAGGCGTGGCGACGCGATCCGAAGCTGCTCCTGGATGCCCTGCTGCGGGATGCGGACGAGGTGACGCACAGGCGCTACGAGTCGGCCTGGGACGCGCTGGATCGGGCCGCCGATCCGCTGGATGCGGCCGTGGTCGGGAGTGCCTCAATTCTCGTGTAGAGTTATCAGTGCAGCGCGGGGTGGAGCAGCTCGGTAGCTCGCTGGGCTCATAACCCAGAGGTCGCAGGTTCAAATCCTGTCCCCGCTACCAAAGAACGAAAGCCCGGTCTTCGGACCGGGCTTTCGTCGTTTCTCGGTGATGTCGCTGTTGTGCCAGTCTTGGCCGGTGACTCAAACCTGGTGGATCATCAAGCATGTCGCCTTCGAGGAGCCGGCGCTGATCGGCACCGAGCTCAGCGCACGGGGGATCGGTTACTCGGTCTGCGAGCCCTTCGCTGGAGACGGCCTCCCGGAAGCGTCCGAGTGCGCCGGACTGGTGGTCATGGGTGGTCCGATGAATGCGCTCGACGACGCCGGGTACCCGCACCTGGCGGCCGAACGCGCGCTCATCCGTGACTGCCTCGATCTCGGTGTCCCGGTGATCGGGGTGTGCCTGGGCGCCCAGCTCCTCGCCGCGGCGCTCGGGGCGAACGTATTCAAGGGCCCCGCAGGAGAATTCGGTGCCGGGACGGTCACGCTCACCGATGCGGCCAAGTCGGACAGGGTCTTCGGTGGAATCGGCGGTGAGGTGCCGGTGGTGCATTGGCACGGCGACACCTTCGATCTGCCGGCGGGGGCGGTGCTGCTCGCGGGGAGCGCGTCCTACCCGCACCAGGCCTTCCGGGTCGGGGAGAACGCATACGGTCTGCAGTTCCACGTCGAGCTGACGGCCGCGGAGCTGCCCGTGCTGCGCGAGCACATGCCGGCGGGCACGGCCCCCGACGCCGATCAGCTCGCGGAGATCGAGGCCGTTGGCCGCACCATCATCGGAGCCTTCCTCGGCTAGTCCTCTGCCGAATCCATCTCGATCAGGACCCGCCGGAGCAGCTTCCCGGTGGCATTGCGGGGCAGTTCCTCGAGGAACACCACCTCTCGGGGCACCTTGTAGCGGGCGAGGCGCTCCTTCACGTAGGCCTTGAGCACCTGATCGTCGGGCGTGGAGTCCGGGGCGGCCACGACGAATGCCTTGAGTCGGTGACCGAACTCGGCGTCGTCGACGCCGATCACCGCCACCTCCAGCACATCCGGGCGCTCGTAGAGCAGGTTCTCGACCTCGAGCGGGTAGACGTTCTCGCCGCCCGAGACGATCATGTCGTCGTCGCGGCCGTCGACGAAGAGCAGCCCGTCCTTGTCGAAATGTCCGACGTCGCCGGTGGAGAGCAGCCCGTTGATCCGTTCCTTGTCGCGGCCGTCGGTGTACCCGCTGAAGCTCAGTCCGCTGGAGACGAAGATCCGGCCCACCGCGTCGGGCTCGGTGATCCGAACCCCGGCGTCGTCGTAGAGCTCGACGTGACAGGTCACCGGCGCTCGGCCCGCGGTGCCGGGTGCCCGCGCGAGGTCGGCCGGCGTGGCGACCGTCGCGACCGCGACTTCGGTTGAGCCGTACAGGTTGTGCAGCACATGACCGAATGCCCCCGTGGTGCGCCTGCACAGGTCGGGGGAGATGGCGGATCCCGCGGCGAAGATGATCTTGAGGTTGGTGGTGTCGTACTTCGACAGGACCTCGGGGCCGAGGTCGATGATCCGCTGCAGCATGGTCGGCACCACGACGAGCACGTCGGCCCGCTGCTCGGCGACGAGACGGACGCTGCCCTCGGGGTCGAATTTGCGCTGCATCACGACCGTCTGGCCGAGAGCGAGGGCGATCGCGAACTGGGACATGCCGGTGCCGTGGAACGCGGGGGCCGCCATCACCATGGTCTGGCCGGGGCGCAGCGGGACCCGGTCGAGGAACTGGGCGGATGCCAGCGGTGAGGTGCGCTCGCGCGGGGCGCCCTTCGGCGTTCCGGTGGTGCCGCTGGTGAGCAGCACGAAGCTGCCGTGGGTCGCCGGATGGGGTACGGCGTGGGTCGGCTGTCCGGTGATCAGCTCGTCGAGCGTGCGAGCGCCCCGCGCGGCGTCCTCGCCCCAGGACAGGAACAGTCGCACGTCCGAGGGCAGGGCTGCCGCGACGGCGGCGAACTCCTCGTCGTATACGAATGCCCGAACCTGTTCGCGGGCCGCGACATCCACCAGCTGCGGGGGAGCGAAGCCGGTGTTCATCAGGACCAGCTTGGCGCCCAGCTTCGCTGCCGCGAGCATGGTGAGGACCAGGCCGCGGTGGTTGCGGCACATGGCGCCCATCACCGACCCGGGGGCGATGCCGCTCGCCTCCCATGCCCGCACCAGGGCGTTGGACTGCTGCTCGAGCTGGGCGTAGGTCAGTTGCCCGCGTTCGTCGATGATCGCGACCGCGTCGAGTCCGGCCTCGGCGTGCGCGTGGATCGGTCCGGCGAAGGGACCGTATTTGCGGACCGCGAGGATGGCCGCGATACCGTGGTCGACCCGGGGAAACGGAACGAGTCCCGCGCGCACCATCACCCTCGCTGCTCCGAGAGTGTCGGTCATTTTCGTCAGAACACCCGGCATTGGAATTGCCCCCTGAGCCCAGAATCGATCCGGTGAGTGATGGTCCTCAGCCTAGTGCGGGGTGGGGTGCCCGGTGACTGGTTTCGAATCGCCGAGGGGCCGTGAAACCAGCGCTGTAACGAAGCCCGAGTGGGAAACCGACAGATTGGTAGGTTTCTGGTTTTCAACTGAGGGGGGGATCTCGCTGATGATCAAGTCGAAGCATGTGTTCATGGGGGCCGTTGCCGCGGTCGCGATCGGTGTCGGTGTGACGGCGCCGGCGGCAGCAACGGCAGATCCGCTAACGCCCGTCACGGCTTTCGCGGCTGGTGCCGCTGTCGGAGACATCGCCGCACCGCAGGGGATGACGACTCAGACTCTGATCGCGGCCAGGAATGCGGGGTTCCCGATCTACGAGGCGGTCGTGACGAGGGAATACACGGGTCCGAAGCGGATGTACTCCCTGACCGAATATCGCAGGGTGTACGACATCAACGTGCTGAGTTCGCCCACGACGAAGTTCGTGGGAGTGGGCGCGGTCGCACCGGACACCTTCTGGGTCATGCCCGGCTCCCTCGCCAGTCCGATCATCGTCAACCTGCACGAGACCTGGCAGGAGAACGTCGCATTCCCGCTGATGGCCTGGGACATTACGCCCCTGAAGTTCACCAACAGCCCGCTCGTGCGGCTGCCGGACGGCGGTCCGAGCGTCGGCATCGCGCTCATCACGTAGGGCTCGACCCAGACCGAACCGCCCCCGTCGCACGTGAGGCGACGGGGGCTGATCGAATCGCAGAACTTGTTGCGGTGCTGACTAATTGAGCTCGGCGGACGACTTGCCGAGCACCCGCCGCGCCACGATCAGCTGCTGGATCTGCTGGGTGCCCTCGAAGATGTCGAGGATCTTCAGAGGGCTCATTCGTGAAGTGGCAGAACGTATCTGTCCAGTTCAGAGGGTTTCGGCTCTTACTGATTTTCGCAGTTTTCGGCGCGCTTGTGGCGCTGATGCGGGACCAGTGCGGGACCGAACCGGGATCGCGCTTGCGGAATGTGACGGCACTCAGCGGTCTTGTCCGTGGCCCGACCGACAAAGCGAATCCCTTGTTCTTCGTGAGTCAAGGCTCCAGTCCTGCCTTCGCGCCAGATCATCTGGTAGTGATACGGATATGAAGCCAAAGACCTTCGTCGGGATGGTCGGCGCCCTGATTCTGTTCGTCGGTGGTGCGGCAACTCAGAGCGTGTGGATCATGGGCCTCGGCCTGCTTGTCATGGCCGCGGCATGGTGGGTGAAGTGGCCTGGAGACGACACGACCGACGAGGCCCGCCTAGAACGGCGAGACGAGCGGGTGCGCAATCTGGCCCGGCGACTCAACCGCGGTGACGCGGACTGAGTCGCGGGCTGTTGCACTCGCCGTAACGGCGTGCGGCAGCGTTCTCGTTGACGGATCCTAAGCACTAGTCGGGCGTTTCACCGCGCGCCTTGCGGCCGCGGCCCGACGCACGGCGGCCGTTCTACGGGCGAGGCCGTCGGCGTCCTGACACGCCGGCGACCTACACGAGGGTGGTCCCAATGCCACATCGATGATGCTGCGCTTCGCAGCCGG
The DNA here is from genome assembly GCF_000686785.1 of Rhodococcus sp. UNC363MFTsu5.1. Classification (NCBI taxonomy): domain Bacteria; kingdom Bacillati; phylum Actinomycetota; class Actinomycetes; order Mycobacteriales; family Nocardiaceae; genus Rhodococcus; species Rhodococcus sp. UNC363MFTsu5.1. The sequence continues at coordinate 40,182 of NZ_JMLO01000003.1, read as the reverse complement.
CGCGATACAGCTCCATTCAGCTGATTGAAAGTGCCTCGCTCGATTTCCCCCTCAAAGGGTGACCCCGACACCATGTTGTGCGTGATCTGCTGAGATCGGAAATGAGGGCCCGACCACCACGAGTTCGGAGCGGCGCCGCACCAACTGGTCCGAGATCACGGGAAGGATGTCAGAGCTGATGGGCATTATCGCGAATCCGATTCCGGGGGGCGACACGCTCCCATTTCCCCCGACACCGTCGGGGAGCATCGCCGGCCGCACGATGCAGGAGTCGGTGTACAGCCCGCGCCCGAAGACCCGCCGTCTTCCCGCCGATGCGCCGAACATCGTCGTCGTTCTCGTTGATGACGCCGGCCCCGGCCTTCCGAGCGGTTTCGGCGGCGAGGTGAACACCCCGACTCTCGACCGGATGATTGGTGAAGGGATCGGCTACAACCGTTTCCACACCACCGCGATGTGCTCACCGACCCGCGCATCGCTGCTGACCGGCCGCAACCATCACCGCGTCGGCAACGGCCAGATCGCCGAACTCGCCAACGACTGGGACGGCTACTCCGGCCACATCCCGAAGTCGAGCGCGACCGGCGCCGAAGTGCTGCGCCAATACGGGTACAGCACTGCCGCGTTCGGCAAATGGCACAACACTCCGGCCGAGGAGACCACTGCCGCCGGGCCGTTCGACAACTGGCCTACCGGAGTCGGCTTCGACTACTTCTACGGGTTCCTCGCCGGTGAGGCGTCCCAGTACGAACCGAACCTGGTCCGCAACACCACCGTCGTGCTGCCCCCGAAGACTCCCGAGGAGGGCTATCACCTCAGCGAAGACCTCGCCGACGACGCGATCGGTTGGCTGCGCAAGCACAAGGCGTTCGAGGCGGACAAGCCGTTCTTCATGTACTGGGCCAGCGGCTGCATGCACGGCCCGCACCACATCATGAAGCCGTGGGCTGACAAGTACGCGGGCAAGTTCGACGACGGTTGGGACGCCTACCGCGAGCGGGTCTTCACCCGGGCCAAGGACAAGGGCTGGATCCCTCCGGAGGCGGAACTGACCGACCGCGACCCCACCATGACCGCCTGGGACGACATCCCCGACGAAGAGAAGCCGTTCCAGCGAAGGCTCATGGAGGTCGCCGCCGGGTACGCCGAGCACTGCGACGTCCAGATCGGCAGGCTGTTCGACGAACTGGACGAGTTGGGCTACCGCGACAACACCCTCGTCCTCTACATCTGGGGTGACAACGGCTCGTCCGGAGAGGGCCAGGACGGCACCATCAGCGAACTGCTCGCTCAGAACGGGATCCCGACGACAACGGCTCAGCACATCGCCGCCCTCGACGAACTCGGCGGACTCGACGTACTCGGTTCCCCGAAGACCGACAACATGTACCACGCCGGATGGGCCTGGGCGGGCAGCACACCGTACAAGGGTATGAAGCTGCTGGCCTCCCACCTCGGAGGCACCCGGAACCCCATGCTCATCCGGTGGCCGGCCAAGATCACCCCCGACCCCACACCCCGTACCCAGTTCCTGCACTGCAACGACCTGGTACCCACCTTCTACGACCTGCTCGGCATCACCCCGCCGCGCACCGTCAACGGGATCCCCCAGGACCCGATCGACGGCGCCAGCTTCGCGAAGACCCTCGTCGACCGCGACGCCAAAGCGGGCAAACTCACCCAGTACTTCGAGATCATGGGCAGCCGGTCGATCTACCACGACGGCTGGATGGCCTCGGCGTTCGGACCGCGTGCTCCTTGGTTGCAGGGCGTGCCCGGCGGCATCCGCGACTGGAGCCCCGACGACGACACCTGGGAGCTGTACAACCTCGATGAGGACTGGACCCAGAACCGAGACCTCGCGCAACAACACCCGGACAAGCTCGCACAGCTGCGAGAGTTGTTCGCGATCGAGGCAGCCAAGAACAACGTGCTCCCCGTAGGCGGCGGTCTCTGGGTGGTAGCAATACACCCAGAGCAGCGGATCACCACCCCGTACACAAGCTGGGAGTTCTCCGGCGACATCACGCGGATGCCCGAATTCTGCGCCCCCGCACTGGGGAACAAGAACAATCGGGTGACGATCGAGCTGACCGTCCCCGACGACGCCAACGGAGTGCTGTACGCACTTGGCGGCGCGGGCGGGGGCCTGACCTGCTACCTCGACGAGGGCTACCTCTGTTTCGAATACAACCTGTTCATCTTGCAGCGCACCAAGATGCGCTCGGCAACACCGATTCCGCCGGGCCAACGCACCATCGAGGTGATCACCGAGTACGCCGAAGCCCGCCCCGGCGGCCCACTCAACATTCGGATGTGCGTCGACGGGCAGGTCGTGGACAAGACCACGGTGCCCGTCAGCGCACCGCTGCTGTTCACCGCGAACGACTGCCTCGACATCGGCACCTGCCTCGGCTCCCCGGTATCCCGCGACTACTACGACCGCGCACCATTCCCGTTCAACGGCACCATCGACAAGGTGATGGCCGAATACACCTGACGAACGCAACACCAGCAGGCCCATCGAAATGACGGGCACTAAGACGACTTAGGCCCCGTCATCAGGTAAGCGAATGGCGGGGCCTATCTCGTGTCACTGAGACTGAGCAGCGCCACGACTCAGCGCTGCGGCGATGACCAAAGCGCGCAAGTAGAGAACGGAACCGGGGCGTAGAAGGCGCCCCGGTTCCACCCCTAGGGTCTCGCAACCAAGAGAGGATGGAGCCCATGAGGAAGCAGGACGTAACCAGCCTGACCGTGTTCGGTATCGCTGTAGCCGCCCTGGCGGTCACGCGTCAGCCGTGGCCGTACTGGGCGCTGCTCGGTGTCGCGGCCGCCGGGACTGCGGTTGTCGCGTTCAGGGCTCGGCATGCCTGAACGGTTCCTGTCGATCACGGAGGTCGCCGAGCGGCTCGGCATCGACCGCTCGGCGGCCAGCCACTACAAGCTCCCCGAACCGGATGCGTGGATTGGGAAGACTCGCGGCTGGCGGGCATCGACGATCGACGAATGGAACGCGAAACGGCCGGGCCGCGGCGCGCGGACAGATCTACGGGAGTCTTAATCCGATTCGTGCGAGCGATGTGGAGGCGATTCGAGATGCCACCGATGAGCAACGACCGTCTGTGGGACGACTCGATATTCACCCCCCCGGGTACGAAGCGACCCGAACCGCAGTTCGCGAGCACGTTGGTCAACCGGCTCGGCCTGGCGCGCGCGACACGCGGGCAGAAGGAGCAGGGAATCCGAGAATGGCTCAGCACAAACCAACCCTCCGCCCAACTGGCCAAGAGCCTCAATGACAAGGGGTTCGGCCACCTGCTCGGCGACCGACAGGGCTAGGGGCGCCGGATACCTAGTCCGCCGACCGGTCCCGCTCGGCAGCATCCCCAGCGCACGGCAGGCTTCGAGGCCCGATCTACCGGCGAGGCCGTCGGCGTCCTGACACGCCGGCGACCTCTCGCCGGCATGCGCGGGCGAGGGGAGTGAGGCCAAGCTGTGCACGCGCGGTCCAGGAAACAGGCTGCGCCCCATGCTGCCCCTGACCGCAAGTGGCGCGGCGCGCTATCCCCAGCTCATTCCGGATGGGCGCCGATACCTCGGATGGCGTGATCGGGAGCGTATTAGCACCACGCTCGTGAAGCCGCCGGCCAGGAGCAGTAGCAGTTCGACCAGGTTGATGTTCACCGCTTCGCCTCGTCCTCGGATGGCCGCGCGGCGCCGCAGCCGCTGACGACCTCGTTCTCGTCCTGATCGGACGATGGCGGGCGCTCACGGATGTCGCTGGTGGGTGTGCCCAGAGTGCCGCCGCGGCCTGATCCGCTCGTCGGTCCGGCTCCGTCGGTTTGGTCGAGATGGGCGCGCGATCGTCGAGGCGTCATCGCAACTCACTTGTGCGGGCTGTCGATGGCATCGCGGGCGCGATCGAGCATCGCCGCGAACGGGCCGACGAGCAGGTTCCCGGCCTTCGACTCAACACCGGGATGCGGCCGAGTGGGCGCAACCTCTTCGGCCAGCTCGACCGAGCTGACCATGCGGGCGAGCTCTTCGTCGGTGAGGGATTTGCGCAGGCGTTCGAACTCTTCGTTCTCCTCATGCTCGGCGTGCTTGAGGACCGCGGCGTGCAGTTCGGTGATCTTGCGTGTGAATTCGTCGGAGTCGACGTCGAGCTTCTCGAGCTCGGCCAACGCCACTTTGGCTTCGTGTTCCTCCTCCAGCCTCTCTTCGATGAGCGGTTCGCCGTTGTCGAGTTCGCGACGAGCGCGAGGGTGGATGACCTCTTCCTCCGCCGTTTCGTGGATAGCGAGAAGTCGTCGCAAGTCGAAGAACGCCTTCTCGCGGGCCTTCCCAGAGCGAGCCAGGACATCTTCGAATAGGTCCTTGATCTGTTCATGCTGGCCGACCAGGAACTGGATCACATCATCTGTCGATCGGATCGGTGTGGCAGTCATCTATTCATGCCTTCCGTGTCGAGTGCAGTTGATACCCCCCTCGGCTACCCGCCGAATGGAGGACCGAAACTTTGGACGCGCCCAGGACCAACCGACCAGTTCACGCTGCCGGACTCGACATCGACGGGGCCCGTTTCATGGGCGAGGCCGTCGACGCCCGTGACGTACGCCGGCGGCCTCTCGAAAGGCGCGCACGACTGAAGGGTTAGCGCCGCGCACGCGTGGCCCAGCAACCAGGCTGCACCTGCACTCGCGGCGGCCGCAAGGAGTTCGGAGAGATCGGCGTTCGCGGCCCGCAACCCGCTATCTGAGAGTTCGCTGAGTATCGGAGCGCGCCCCGGCCGGGGCCGCTTATTGTCTGCCTCGCCGTTACCTCCCAAGCTGCGGCAAGGGCCTCGCCGCTCCCTCGGGCGGCGAGGCCTTCCTCATGCCGACGTGAAGCGCCTTCTCATCGGCCAACCGGGCCGTGGCAGACGATGACTCGACACGCGGGAGACGGAAGGTGAGCGGCATGGAATGCGAATCGGGCGCACCTCGCCCGCCCTATCGGGTGAAGTACATCGCGGCCCTTGCTGTCGCGATCACCGTCGCGTTCAGTGCGGTGATCGCCGTAACCGTCGACGCGCCGGGTCGGATCAGCCGGGCGTTGAGTGGCACGTCGCTCGAGGACCTGTTCTCCTCGCCGCGACTGGACTCGGAACTGGACGTGGTGCGCGCCCAACTCGGCGGGCTGCCGATTCGGCGAATGGACGTCTACTCCAACCTCATCTCCGTCGAGGCCGTCGCCGCCGACGGTCTGCTTCACCTCTACTGGGTGCGTGACGGCGAGGTGGAGGACATGGACTCGATCACCGACCTGCATGCGGGCGAGACGGCGTTCGCCGCGGCGGATCTGTCGGGGCCGCGGATACGGGCGGCGGTGTTCGATGTCCGCAGCCTTGGGAAGCCGGGCGAGATCGAGTTGGTCTCCTACATTTTCCGCCCGAGGCATCCGCTGTCGGTGGCCGTGTGGATCCGGCATGACCCGGTGAGCTCGGTGCTGCACTTCGACCCGCGGGGCGGGTCCACCGTGGTGCGCGAGGAGTCGATCGAGACCGACGAGCACACCTCGTCGTTCGGCGGCTGCTGGTGTTGACCGTGCTTGATCTTGCTACTGCGGTTGGAGACACGCCCTAGTCCGCCCATCGATCCCGCTGCGGCTGCGCGCCGGCGCACGGCGGCGTCCGGATGATGACTCCACATGTGCGGCAGAAGTGGGTTCGATGCCCACCACGGCGCGCGTCGGCGCACGCGCACTGTTCCCAGCCGACGAGGCACCGGCGCGGGCCGAGACGGTGCCCGTTCGGGCAGTGGGTCGGCGCGGACTCGACGTGCACGGCCATACTTTCAGCCTAGAACTATTCGCACAACCGTTCGATAGTTGTCAGGGTCGGGCACGCGGGCCGGAGGAGGATTCCTGTGTGTCTGTCAAGTACGGGCGTGTTCGAACGATGCCTGCGTGGCGTGGTGCGGGCCGGTAAGCTGCCGGAGTCGCTTCATTTCTCACCAGCGCCGGTGCGTTAGGAGACTGACGGCCTCGCCCACGAGAACGAGCCCTACCGAATGCTGCGTATCGAGGATTCAGGGCGTCACGTTGCAGCCGCGCGCCGGGCCGCGGCCGCCCGCGGTGGTGCTATAGGACCGGTGTTTCAAGCCTGCCTCCGCACCGCCGCCTACCTTGAGCGGGGATCGGATGCCGATTGACCGGGGATGATAACGACCTTCCCGAGATTGCGGCGCGACAATACGCACTCGTGGGCGAGCGGAGCATCCTCTAGTGAAAACTTCGTCACGGCCGGAGTGACAGCTCGATCGAAAAACAACGTCCACAAGCCATCTCGCCACTCGGTATAGCGTTGTGGATCGGTACGCGCAATGTAGCCGAGTTGGAACCCGACCGCCGACTTCGCATCCACCAAGAGGTCGAAAGCCGAGATTATTCCTCCGCCAGAACTGTAGACAACCAATCGACCACCAGGATTCAAGGCCGCCAAGGCTGGGGTTAGCAGGTCGCCACCGACTCCATCGAGGACGACGTCGACGCTCACCCCACGCAGTTCGTTGTATGTCCTGACCTCGTCGGCGCCCAGGCCGCGAACGAAGTCGCGTTTGCTTCGATGGGACACCGCTCCAATCACGTGATCTGCCCCGCTCGCCTTGGCAAGCTGAATCGCGAGGTGCCCCACCCCGCTGGCTGCAGCGGTGACCAATACTGAATCCCCTGGCAGCAGTCGGGCACTGTCCAGCGCTCCACGGGCAACGAGTCCGCTGCGCACCAACGCCACCGCATCGACGGCGTCGGCTCCAGCTGGGACCGGACTGGCCATCGATACATCGAGCAAGGCCGCCTCGGCATATGAGTCACCGAAGCAGAGTCCCGTGACCGTGTCACCGCGGCGGAATCCGGTTACCTCCGTGCCGATCGCGAGAACGGTGCCCGCGATCTCTCCGCCCAAAGTCACCGGTCCGGAACCTTCGATCGTCTTGCGCACCGTAGGAAGTGTGACCCCTGCCGCCTCGATGCCGATCAGGATCTCCGTGTCGCCCGGGGCCGGAATCGGAACGCCCTCCAGAACCGACATGCCTGCTCCCGGCCCGACATGTCGTACCTGCCTCACGCCGCCTCCTGATATCGTTGGGATCCCAACGATATCAGATGTTCATTGGGATCCCAACGACTTTTCGGAATGAGGGCCATATGCAGGAAGGACCGCCGGCACCGAGCAGCATTGTGGGTTTGGCGAGCTGGTTACTTGGCCGCGCAGCGTCTCGCGGGCGGGCGCTGGTCGCCGAGGCACTTGCCGCCGAGGGCATGAAAATGTGGCAGCACGTCGCGTTGTCTGCGCTCGTGGATCTCGGCCCTGTCACTCAGGCGGAACTCGGTCGCGCGGTCGCGCTCGATCCCAAGGACCTTACCGCCGTCGTATCCGGCCTCGTTGACAACCGACTTGTGACGCGGACCACCGACCCGACCGACGGCCGAAAGAAGATCCTGTCCGTCACCACAAAAGGTCACGAGGTCGTGAAACGCTGCGCGGACCTCGGACGAGAAGCTAACGACGAACTGCTCGAGGTGCTGAGCACAGAGGAGCGGAAGCTCTTCCTGGACATGCTCACCCGGGTCGCGCGGATCGTCCCGCACGAATGAACTGAGGTCTGCCCGACACTTGATCGGATCGCATCAAGACACCTGCCACCCAAATCCTCTGCCATAGTCACAATACGGCTCGGCGCGATCAACCAGTTGCTCCGCGTCACTGACTTATGAATCACGACCTAGGTGTAGTCCCCGTGCGCCCAAGCGTGGCCACCCGCCTTCCTGCACGCAGGTCGCTACGCGGACAACGGCATTGCGAGGCGTTGTTCCAAGTCGTCGCACATTGTGCGCCATAGGCGTTTTGCCACCTGCCGTTTCAGACAACGCATGGCCTCGCGGGAGGTCTTGCCTTCGGCCATCTTCCGCTGGTGGTAGGCGTATCCGGGGCTGCTGGGTGTTCGGGCCTGGGTGACGGCGACGATGTGGATGGCGGCGTTCAGGGATCGGTCTCCGCTGCGTGAGAGCCGGTGGCGTTGCTTGTCTGCGCTCGCGACCTCGACGGGTGCGGTGCCGGTGTAGCTGGCGTAGGCCGCCTCGTTGGCAAATCGGGTGGGGTTGCCGGTGCGGGCGAGAATCCGGGCCGCGGTCACGGTGCCGACACCGGGGATCTTCGGTAGCTGGGTGCCGCAGGCGGCAAGTTCGGTCTTGATGCGGGTGGTGAGGTCGTCGATCTGGAATCGGATTCGTCGCAGGTCACCGACAATCTCAAGTCCGATCTTCTGGCGCATCGCGTCTGCTGCGGTCTCGGGTCGCAGTTGCTTGAGCTGTGTGGCGGCGTCCTCGGTCTCGAAGTCCCGCTCCATCCCGCCGGGGAACAGTTCCCGCAAGACGGCGTGAAGTTGGTTGACGAGTCGGCCGTTCTGTTTGATCAGGTCGGTGCGGCGTTCGTCGAGGATCCGCAGCACGTCGGTGTGTCCTTCCGGGGCGACCGGCCGGAAGTCGCCCTGGCTGAACGCGACACACGCGGCGGCGGCTGCGTCGATACGATCGTTCTTGCGCCGGCCGCCGCGGGAGAGCTCGCGCACCCGTGCCGTCGCGGTCGATGGCACGTCAACGACGGCCTCTCCCCGGCTGATGAGCCATTGGGTGAGGTGGTGTCCGAGTCCGGAGGCGTTCTCGACCGCCCAGATGCGGTCTGGCCATTGTTTCGACCACGTCATCAGCTGGGCGTAGTCGTCGAACGAGGCGTTGATCCGGATTGAGCCGAGATCGGTGTTCGTTGTGGAGTCGACCGCGGTGGCGGTGTGGGTGGACTTGTGCGGGTCGATTCCGATCACGATCACCGATGCGAACCTCCGTGCCGAGTGAATGGGGGTATCCGCGGCCGGCATTCCGACTTTCAGTCACCGGGTCCGGTGACGTTCCTGTGTTGAGCCAGGCTGCGGACGGAGACCGTGGCGAAGGCAGAACCCTCTTTGAGCCAACCCTCCGGCCGGTCGAGTGGCAGGAAGCCCACGAGCCAGTCACCACGGTCTCCTACGGCACGTTACGAACCCGCCGGTTCGAACACGAGCCGCCCCGCAATACAAGTCGGAAGCTCCGGCCCGCTCCTAGTTGGACAGTCGACCCAGACTCCCGATGCGCCGAAGAGCCCCGCAGGTCAACGTGCGATCCTGCGGGGCTCTTGATGGCGGCTGGTGTCAGTTGTTGGTGATGGTGAAACCGCTGCCGACGATGCCCCGCGGGTTCAGGTCGTCGAGGATGTTCTTAGCGGAGGTGGTCACGTAGTCCAAGAACCCCGCCTGAGCCGCGCTGATTCCGACCCACTTCCCGGTTCCGTTCATAACGACGGGCCCGCCGGAGTCGCCATGGTCGATTGCGGCATAGGAATGTATCAAGCCACTATTGACGTTTGTCACCATGCCGCGATTGACTGCGACCGAGTCGGTGTTTGGGGTGCGGTCGGAGCGTGCAGCGTAGTTTTCGATCCAGGTGGCAGGAAAGAGTAAACCGGAGAGCGGTGGCAGAGCAGGAGCCCCGCCGGCACCACTGTAGATCGAATTGACCTTGAAGAGACCTCCACCCGCTTGGCGAGCGGCATTGCCGTCCTTGTTCTTCACCTGGCTCGACAACTGGACGTCCGGGGCGAACTCGATGACCATGTAGTCGGTCTTGGTCTCCATGTTCTGTTGGCCGTTCGCATCGAGGCCATGTTCGTCCACAAAGCGGACCCATCCGATGGGGTTCACCAACGGCTTGTTGTTCTGCGCGCTGTACGCGACGGCGTTCAGGTCGAAAACGGGATGATCGTTGTTCGTGACGACTCCGGGGTTGGCACCGGGGTGCTTAGGGTAGTCCGGGTAGGGGATGCAGCCCGCCGTGTCCTTCTCACAAGGTTCCCTTTTTGCATTTAGGAACTGCCCAGGCCTCGTACCGTCGGGATTGAGGCGGGCTTCGTTGCAGTGGCCAGCGGTGATTCCGACTTTTCGGCCCGCCGCGTCGGTTCCGACGACACCGAGGGTGCAGAACTTGCCCATGTACTTGTACGTATTGGCGGCGGTGGGGTGAGGGGCCATGTCGCCTGTGAAATCGATGAACATGCCGGGATAGGCGGTGCGGACTGGGCCCGGTTCATACGCCTTATAGTCACGCGGGCTTGCGTCAGTGCCGACAGCTGCGGCTGTCATTGTCGTCGTGGCGGTGAGCCCGACAGTCAGAGCCAGGGCGGTGAGGGCACCGGCGAGCAGCCGGGTAGTGCGTTTCATGTAACGGTGTCCTATCTGTGAATGAACAAATCCCTGGGAACGTACCGTTCGGTCTTGTTTCAGGTGGCCGATTTGCATCGTTGTTGTTGGACAGGAAAACCCACGATCCCGGTGCGAGCGGCGACCCTCCGGACGGGATCAGGGGGAGACGACGAAAGGCCCCGCCCTCAGGTTGAGAGGCTGACGCCGACGCCAACGGCCGGGGACTCGCCGAACTCCGGCAGACCATCGAGCAGTCGATCCCGCTGTCGCCCGGCAACTACAACCTGACCGAGGCCCTCGGAAAGTGGTATGCGGAGTCGAAGATCGCCGAGCTTGAGGCTCGCGCAGAGAAGGACAATGTCGACCTCACCCACTCCCCTAAGTGGCGAGAGCAACTCGGATCCCTCGGAGGTGGAAACCACTTCATCGAGTTGTGCCTGGACGAAGCCGACCGGGTGTGGCTGTTCCTGCACTCGGGCAGTCGCGGTGTCGGGAACAAGATCGCGCAGAAGCACATCAAGGTTGCCCAGCAGCTGTGCACGACATGGCATATTGACCTGCCGAACCGTGACCTTGCGTACCTCCCGGAGGGCATCCCCGAGTTCTGGGAGTACATCCGCGAGTTGAGGTGGGCGCAGCGGTTCGCCTACCTGAACCGCGCCGAGATGATGGACCGCTTCGTTCACGTCTTCGGCGAGTGGATCGGCATCGAGGTGAGTGGAGGACGAGCGGATCAACTGCCACCACAATTACACCGAGCAGGAGGAGCACTACGGCGAGAAGGTGTGGCTCACCAGGAAGGGGGCGATCAACGCGCACGAAGGCGTCCGCGGCGTCATCCCCGGCAGCATGGGCACCCGGTCTTATGTCGTGTCCGGGAAGGGCAGCCGCCCCGGCCTGTCCTCGGCCCCGCACGGCGCTGGCCGCAGGTTCTCCCGAACCGAAGCCCGAAAGAGGTTCACCGCCAACGATCTCGCCAACCGGATGGAAGGCATTGAGTATCGACATGGCGAGGAGTGGGTAGATGAGATCCCGGACGCATACAAGGACATCGACCAGGTGATGGCCGACGCTGCCGATCTGGTGGAGGTCATGCACGAGCTGCGCCAGATCCTCAACGTGAAGGGCACGTAGCGATCGACACGCCAGGATCCAAATCACAATAATGTGATTCGCTTGGCAGAGTGGCGGCGTACCCGAACTGCTCCTCCCCCCCCGGCGACTTCGAAGTCGCTGGGCAGCGAGCGAACGCCCCCGGCACCCTGAGATGAACGGATTCGAGTAGTCAGCTACGCGTGCCGCCCTGTTCACGGCAGGTCGATAATTTGCAGGCAGGGCAGAGCAATCTGCGACGTCGATGGAGAAGGTGATGGCCGTGGCCATTCAAGTTCATTTCGCGCTTTTTCATTGCGATGACACCGAGGACTTGGGGTCGAATGGAGATGAATGCGTCCTGTATTGGAACGGAGACGACCGCATCTGGAGCGGGAAAATGAAAGGCGGACGAACCAGGAACACTGACTGCTTCAAACTGTTTCCGAGCAGCAATTCGGCCCTCGTGACCCTGATGGAAGAAGACTCGCCAGACCCAGATGATCGTCTCGGTGATCATACGATCAGGAAGGACGAACTCGGGCAGGGCTGGCACCGAGCGCACTTCCGGTCGGACGATACTGCGAAGTACTGGCTGGACTACGAGGTGTTCCAGGGCTGACTGCGTGCAGCTGCCACGCCAATGCCCCAGCTTGCGTGACCGCGAGATAGCCGACCGGCTGACAATGCCGGCACGCGAATCACACTGATGTGATTCCCCTGATCGAGTGGCGACGTACCCGAACTGTGCCTCGAGCCGGTTCGGGTTTCGTCGTCCAGGGGCGCGCCTGGATCGCTGAACCCTGACCGCAGCTCCCCTTGGGTGAGCGCGACGGCAGCGGAACCAACGCGCACAGCCACAGCTCGGGTTCGATGCCCGCCAACGACAGTACGAGACCGCTAATTCAGCCAGCCCCCAGATCGTCTCGCGCCACAACGACAAATTCGGCGAAAGACGTTTGTAGCTCTTCGGTACACCGGTCGATCGCGCCTACCAACGTTGGATCGTCGATCAGCATCGCCACCTTGTCGGCACCCCCGACCCCATCTGCAGTGGTGGCGTCTTGGTCGGGGAACGGCTTCAGGTGGTCATAGATGAAGGCATTCATTGAACTAGCGAATCTAGCGACGGTGGGTGACACTTCCTCGCTACCTACCAGATAGACGGAGCCAATTTCCCGCGCGGCCTCTTGCATCCGCTCATTAACCTCGACAGCAGCTCGCCTCACTAGTTCGCGATCGGGCGGATCTAGCATCAGGGCGGCTTTGAGACCTCCAAACGTTGCAAGGGCGCTGTATGCGGCGTTGTAGAAGTCCACGTAGGTCTTCTGCCGGTCGGCCCGCAAGACCTGGGCGGCCGCAACATTTTCATTGCGGTCCAGCTCACTATGCGTGTTGTAGATCGCCGATCCGGCCGCGACCGCGCTGGACACCACGGCGGCACACAACGCAGTAATTAGGGCATATCGACCGTTGCGGGTAGCTGCCTTCACGTCTCGTTCAAGGTCGGCATCAGATCGGCCCGCTGATGCCTGAGTAGCGCCCGGGGCCCGTGCGGGATCCGAATCCGCAACTTCCTCAGTTCTAGGTTCCATCTCGGCGTCCATGGGATCACCTCCCTCAATGTGCACTGACTGACTCGCGGGAGTTCCGCAGTTTCATCCTCTCTGTGCGATCGGCGCCGCCATAGAGTGACGGACTACTCGAATTGCCCCCAGATTCGTCCCACGAGACACCAGAGCGCGCCCCCGCATACTGGCGGGGACGCGCTCCTGATCGCTGAACGGTGAATCTACGAGTTGACCAACTGGCTCGCTCGCAGAAAGGTGACGCCGAGGATCTCGCCGATCGGTTGGTCATTCGTTCCGGGCCGTGCGGAACCGGATCGGGTTGGATCCGGCGTTCACATGGCACAGCCTCCGGCACTTCTACGCGAGCGCGCTGATCCACTCAGGAGCATCGGTCAAGACGGTGCAGGAGCGCCTGGGTCACGAGTCCGCCGAGACGACGATGCAGGTGTACGCCCACCTCTGGCCAGGCGAGGACGAAAGGACCCGCAAGGCGGTCGACTCCGCGCTGATGCGGGACCAGTGCGGGACCGAACGAGAATCTGAGCCCGATGCAGACGAATCCGTCCCCGCCGCAGACGAGGCGACGGGGACGGATCAAACTGCAGAACTTGTTGCGGTGCAGACTACTTGAGCTCGGCGGACGACTTGCCGAGCACCCGCCGCGCCACGATCAGCTGCTGGATCTGCTGGGTGCCCTCGAAGATGTCGAGGATCTTCGAGTCGCGGCCCCACTTCTCCAGGAGCGTGTGCTGCGAGTAGCCGATGGTGCCTGCCAACTCGACGGCCTTGAGCGTGACGTCGGTGCCGGTGCGGCCCGCCTTCGCCTTGGACATCGAGGCCTCGAGCGAGTTCGGCTTCTTGTTGTCGGCCATCCAGGCGGCCCGCAGCGACAGCAGGTAGGCCGCCTCCCAGTCCGCCTCGAGGCGGAGGAATTCGGCGGCCGCCGCGTGCTGGTTGTAGGCGGGGGTGTCGTAGGAGACCTCGACGCCCGCCTCGGCCAGGATGCCGCGCAGTTCCTCGAGCGCGGCCCGACCGACGCCGACGGCCATGGCGGCCACCAGCGGGCGGGTGTTGTCGAAGGTCTGCATGACGCCCGCGAAGCCCTGCTCCACGTTCACCTCGGGGCTGCCGAGGATGTTGTCCTTGGGGATCCGGCAGTCCTGCAGCAGCAGCACGGCGGTGTCCGACGCCTTGATGCCGAGCTTGTGCTCGAGACGCGCGACGGACAGGCCGGGGGCGTCCCGAGGCACCACGAACGACTTGATTGCGGCGCGGCCCTTCGACTTGTCGACCGAGGCCCACACCACGATGTGGGTGGAGCGTTCGCCCGCGGTGACGAAGATCTTCTCGCCGTTGAGGACCCACTCGTCGCCGTCGAGGACGGCGGTGGTGGTCACGGCGGCGGAGTCGGAGCCGAAGCTGGGCTCGGTGATGGCCATCGAGGCCCAGACCTTGCCGAAGCGCTCGAGCTGCTCATCGGTCGACACCGCAGCGATCGCCGCGTTGCCCAGTCCCTGGTAGGGGATCGAGAGCATCAGTCCGACGTCGCCCCACGAGGTCTCGAGCGCGTTCAGCAGCGCGGCCATGTTGCCGCCGTTGGAGTTGCCGAGCAGCTCGGTGGAGGCGTCCGACCGGCCCCCGGCGGCGCCGCCGACGTCACCGCCGGAGTCGTTGAGGCCCTCGATCATGGCGGCCATGGTGTCGAGTTCCACGGGGTATTCGTGCTCGGCCAGATCGTACTTGCGCGAAATGGGCCGGAAGATCTCCGCTGCGACCTGGTGCGCCTGGTTCGCAGAGGCTTTGAGCTTCTTGGGAAGTTCGAGGTTGATCATCAAAGTCTCCTAGTGGACAGCAGCGGCGTCAGATGAGGACGATGCCCTCGGCAACGCCGATGGCTCGCAGGTCGCGGTACCAGCGCTCGACCGGGTGCTCCTTGGTGAAGCCGTGGCCGCCGAGCAGCTGCACGCCGTCCAGGCCGATCTGCATGCCCTTCTCCGAGGCGAGCTTGCGGGCGAGCGCCGACTCGCGCGCGAAGGACAGCCCCTGCTCGGCGCGGGAGGCGCCACGGAGGGTGACCAGGCGCATGCCGTCGAGCTCGATCGCGATGTTGGCGACCATGAAGGCCACCGCCTGGCGATGGCTGATGGGCTCGCCGAACGCCTCGCGCTCGTTGACGTAGGGGATCACGTAGTCCAGCACGGCCTGGCTGGTGCCAACCGCCATCGAGGCCCAGCCGAGGCGGGCGAGGCGGATGGCGTTGGCGTAGTCGGTGGCACGCTGGGCGGCGTCGCCGTCACCGAGGATCGCGGACTCGGGCACCGCGACATCGGTGAGGATCAGCCGGCCGAGGCCCGCCGCGCGCAGCCCCATGCTGGGGTCCGCCTCCACGACGAGGCCCTTGGCGTCGGACTCGACGATGAAGAAGGCCGGCTTGCCGTCGAGCTCGGCCGCGACGAGGAACAGCTCGGAGTCCGCGGCTGCGGGCACGAAGGACTTGACGCCATTGAGCTTGTAGCCGCTGGGCGAGCGAACCGCCTTGGTCTGCAACGCGAACGGGTCGAACAGGGCGCGGGGCTCGCTGACCACGACGGCCGCGTTCGGCACCTTCTCGCCGGTGAAGGCGGGGAGGTAGGTCTGCTGCTGGCTGTCGGTGCCCCACTGGGTGAGGGCGACCGCGACGCCGCTCGGCGCGAGGATCGGCAACGCCAGGCCCATGTCGCCGTGCGCGAGCGCCTCGGCGACGAGGGAGTTGGTGACCGCGCCGCGCTCGCTGGCCGCGCCGTCGAGCTCCTCGGGCACGTTGATGAGGGTGATGCCGAGCTCCGCGGCGCGCGCGACCAGGTCGGCGGGCGAGGCGGCGGCGGCATCGGCGTCGTGTGCGGCGGGGCGCAGGATCTCGTCCGAGAACTCGCGGACCGTCTCGACGATCATCTTCTGCTCGTCGTTGGGGGTGAGGTCGAAGTAGTCGGCGTGCTTGGCCTCGCCCGCGGGCAGGCGCTTCGGCTGGCCGCCGCCCGCGACCTTGGTGAACGTCCTGGTGGCCGCGCCGAGCGTCTTGAAACCGGTCTTGGTGCCCTCGTAGGTGACCCGGTCGATCGGCTTGCGGAGGTTGTACTTCTCGGCGAGCTCCGAGCCGGTGATCTTGGTGAGCACCCGCATGGCTGCTCCCATCGCGTCCCGCTTCACCGGGTTCAGGCCTATGGCGGAGGTGTCGCGGGGCTCACGCTTGGCGCCGTTAGCTCTCACAACGCTGTCTTGCTTACTCATGATCACCAGTTTCTCGGTGGATCGGTCGTGGACACCCGTTATCTTACTCCGGAGTAAGATAGTAAGTCGAGAATTTCGTCAGAGTGATCACGGTCACCCGCCCGGCGTCCCGGTCCGCGGCGAGCGGGCTTGATCGGTGACACCCTCCGCGACCAGGCTGGGGGCATGGCGGACAACACGGCCACCGCGATCGTCGACCCGCACGTGCATCACTGGCTGCCGTCGAGCAGGCCCTGGTATCCGTTGATGCAGGAGCGGGACGGCGCGAGGCCCTCCACACTCGGTGACCTGAGCCGGTTGGCGCACGACTACACCGCGGCCGACTACCTCGTCGACTCCGCCGGCTACGAGGTGCGCGCGATCGTGCACGTCTCCGCCGTCAGCCGAACCGGAACCCACCTCGTCGAACTCGAGTGGGTCGGGGAGCTCGCCCGCGCGGACGGCTGGCCCGCGGCGGCGATCGGCACCGTCGACCCCGCCGCGGGCTGGACGTCGATCCGGGCGGACCTGGACGCGCAGCGCCGCAGCCCGCTCTTCCGCGGGATCCGGGTGCTGCGCGGGCTCCGCCCGGACTCCGAGGTGACCGCGCCGCTGCTCGATTACCTGCGGCGACACTCACTGGTGTTCGACCTCGTGGCGCATCCCCGTTCCATGCCGGGCTGGGCCGAGGCGCTGCGCGGCTACGAGGATCTGGTCGTGGTGCTCGAGCACGCCGGATGGCCCATCGCCGCATCGGATTTCGGCGAGTGGTCGGCCGCGCTCGGTCTGCTCGGTGCGCGCGCGAACGTGTGGTGCAAGATCTCGGGGCTGGGGATGGCGCTGCACACCCTGGACGGGGCGGTCCAGCGACCGTGGGTGCTTCGCTGCCTGGAGGTCTTCGGTCCGGGGCGCGCGATGTTCGCGAGCAATTTCCCGGTGGACCGCATGTATGGCGAGTTCGACCGGCTCTACGACGGGTACCAAGCGGCGGCGGCGCAATTCGATGCCGCCGACCGGTCCGCGCTGTTCGAGACGAACGCGCGACGCGTGTACGGCCTCCTCCCCAGGTAGGAGGTCACCCTCCGTCTGCTCACCTACCGTTGAGTGGTGATCGAGATCCGACCGCGTCGCGACCTGCGCCCACTGGTGCGCTGTGCGCCCCTGGTACTGGTGCCGCTGATGCTGTTCGCGAGCGACTTCCCCGGCGAGTACCAGGTGCCGGCCGGTTACTGGCTGCTGTCCGTCGCCGCGGCCGCGATCTTCGTGGTGGGCGACCGATGGCCGCTGCCCGTCTCGGTGGTGCTGTCCGCGCTGGCGGTCCCGCTGTTCGCCGCGGACGCGTGGGGGCTGTCCGAGCTGGTCCCGTACCTGGGGGCGGTGTCGCTGGCCGAGGTCGCGATGCGCACGCATCGGACCTGGCAGGTGGTCACGGCGACCGCCTGCTGGACCGGGGCGGTGCTCGCCGGGATCTGGGCCGACAGCCATACGGACTTCTGGCGTCCGGCGACCGCGGTCTCGACGGTGGCCTACGTGGGCCTGCCGCTGCTGCTCGGGCTGTACCTGCGAGCGCAGCGGGACCTGGCGGTGACCTACCGGGCGCAGGCCGCGGCGGCCGAATCACGAAGGGCCGAAGCCGAACTCCACGCCAGGGCCGCCGAACGCAGCGCGCTGGCGAGGGAGCTCCACGACCTCGTCGCGCACCACATGGCATCGATCGTGCTGCGAATCGGGGTCGCGCGGCACGTGCTCGCGGATGCGGATCCGCGCGTGCACGGCGTGCTCGACGATGTGCACGCGACGGCCTCCGATGCGCTCGCCGACATCCGCAGGCTGCTGGTGGCGCTGCGGGATCCGGCGCTCGGAGAGGTCGCGCTCGTCGAGTCGGACGCGGTGCCGACGGAGATCGAGGCCGCGATCGAACGCACAAGGGCGGCGGGGTTCACGGTGACCTCGGAGGTGGACAGGGACCTCGGCGGGCTGGACGCCATCGGCAGGCTCACCCTGCTGCGGGTGGTGCAGGAATCGCTGACCAACGTCATGAAGCACGTGGACCCGGGCGGGACGGTCGCGGTGACGGTGGCACGCCGCAGCGCGGGCATCGCGGTCCGCGTCACCGATTCCGGCCACGGCGCGGGCGCGCCGAATCCGGCCGGGCACGGGATCATCGGGATGGGCGAGCGCGTCGAACTCGTCGGCGGCACCCTCGACGTCGGTCCAACTGAACGGGGGTGGGAGGTCGATGCCTGGCTCCCCGGCGTCTCGGTCACCGCAGGGGAGGGGGAGAAGTGATCCGACTGCTGATCGTCGACGACCAGCGCCTGGTAAGGGCCGGGTTGCGGATGCTGTGCGAGTCGACCGAGGACCTCGAGGTGGTCGGCGAGGCGTCGAACGGGGTGGAGGCGGTCCGGCTGGCCGCCGAGTTGGCGCCGGACCTGATCCTGATGGACCTGCGGATGCCGGGACTCGACGGCATCGAGGCGACCCGCCAGATCCTGGGGTCGCGGCCGCAGTCGAAGGTGTTGGTGCTCACCACCTTCGACGACGACGATCACCTCTATCCCGCGCTGGCGGCAGGGGCAGCGGGCTTCCTGGTCAAGGACACCGCGCCAACCGATCTGTTGAGCGCGATCCACCGGATCGTCGACGGCGACATGCTGTTCTCGCCCGCGTTGTTGCGACGCCTGGTCGACCGCGCGCTCGACACCGGTCCCCAGCCGGCCGGAGACGCCGGGGTCGCGCTGACGGTCCGCGAGCAGGAGGTGCTGGCCCTCGTCGGTGACGGGCTGAGCAACCAGGAGATCGCCGACAGGCTGCACCTCGGGGTGACGACCGTGAAGACCCACATCGCCAACCTGATGGACAAGACCGGCTGCGACAACCGGGTGCGGCTGGCGGTCTACTCGCACAAGCGCGGCTGAGCCGAGTCGCTGAGAAACCTGCACACAACCTTCACAACTCCTGCCGGGCATCCCCACACCCGGCCCATACAGTCGAATGCATGACCCAGCGAAGAGTGCTCGTCGTCGACGACGAACGCACGATCTCCGAGTCGATCGCCGCGCGGCTGCGCGCGGAGGGATACGAGGTCGAGACGGCCGCGGACGGGCCGGGTGCGGTGTCGGCGTGCGCGAGCTTCGACCCGGACGCGGTCGTGCTGGACGTCATGCTGCCCGGCTTCGACGGGCTCGAGGTGTGCAGGCGCATCCAGGCCGCCCGGCCGGTTCCGGTGCTGATGCTGACCGCCCGCGCCGACGAGACGGACATGGTGATCGGGCTCGGGGTCGGCGCGGACGACTACCTGAGCAAACCCTTCAGCATGCGGGTCCTGGTCGCTCGGGTGGCCGCGCTGCTCCGCCGGGCCGAGCGCGCCGTGCCGGAGCAGCCCGAGACCCTCGCCGTCGGGGCGGTGACGATCGACCTCACGGCTCGGCGGGTCCGGCTCGGCGCCGAGGAGGTTCACCTGACCAGGACCGAGTTCGATCTGCTGGCGCACCTGGCCCTGCGGCCGCGCGCGGCGATCGCCCGCGAGACGCTGCTCGAAGAGGTGTGGGGCTGGGGCGAGTCGGCCAGTAGCCGCACCGTCGACAGCCACGTGAAGGCGTTGCGCCGCAAGCTGGGCGGGGACATGATCCGCACCGTGCACGGCGTCGGCTACGCGCTGGAGGTGCCGAGGTGAACTGGCCCCGACCGCTGGACCCGTTGCGATCCTTCAAGGCCAAGACCGGCCTGCTGGTCGTCGCCTCGCTCTTCCTCGCGTCGCTGACCTTCTGGATCACCGCGCAGTGGCAGTTCCGGTTCGCGTTGCTCGCGGCCCTCCTCGCCGCACTCTCGGTGACCCAGGTGCTCGCACACGGCATGACCTCGCCGCTGCGGGAGATGACCGCAGCGGCGCGGGCGATGGCGACCGGCGACTATTCGCGACGGGTGCGTTCGACGTCACGGGACGAGATCGGCCAGCTGGCGACGGCGTTCAACCAGATGGCAGAGGACCTCGAGGCCGACGACAGGTACCGCCGTGAGCTGATCGGCAACGTCTCACACGAGCTGCGCACCCCCATCGCGGCCCTGCAGGCGGTGCTGGAGAACGTGGTCGACGGCGTCGAGACCCCCGATCACCAGACGATGCGGTCGGCGCTCGCGCAGACCGAACGGCTGGGCAGCCTGGTCGCGGATCTGCTGGATCTGTCCAGGCTGGAGGGCGGCGCGGTGCCGTTGCGGCGCAACACCTTCGAGATCGAACCCTTCCTGGACGAGGTGATCCGCCAGGCCTCCGGCCCCGGTGGTCCGTTGCCTGCCGAGGTGGAGGTGACGCCGGTGGGGCTACGCGCGGTCGCGGACACGGCCCGACTCCACCAGGTGATCGCCAACCTCCTCGACAATGCGGCACAGCACGGCTCGCCGGATGCCCCCGTGCGGGTTCGGGTCCGAGTCGACCAGGACTCAGGCCAGCTGATCCTGGACGTGCACGACGACGGTCCCGGCATCCCCGTGGCGGACCGGTCCCGCGTGTTCGAGCGCTTCACCCGCGGCGGCGCGCAGGACGGCGGGACCGGCCTCGGGCTCGCGATCGCCCGCTGGGCGGTCGAACTGCACGACGGCCGGATCGAGGTCCTCGACACGGGTCCTGGCTGCTGCATCCGGGTGTCGATTCCGCAGACCTAGCACCACAGCAACGAATTCCCTTGGGGGTCCGGCCTTCCCGGCCGGTCCCGTGATGACGCCTGCCCGGATGCCGGGTGGGTGCGGATCAGGAGGACCAGATGAGCGCAGAGACGATGGACCCAGCGGCGACCGCGGCACGACCAGGGCCCGAGACGGTGCGGGTGGGCCGCAGATGGCAATGGCCGCGTGGCATGTGGCGGCCGGACCACACATCCGTGGCCCCGCGCGCGACCCTGGCGTTCGCGCTCGGTGCCGGCGCCATCGCCTCCCTCATCCTGCAGGTGACGGTGGTGAGCATCGCCTATCTCCTGACAGGAGCGGCGGTGGCGGCGACCGCGTTCGCGACCGTTCGTCCGCGTCCGACCCGGCTGCAGATCGGTGCGGTCCTCGGTGCCCTCGCCCTGCTCGCCGTGGCGGCGGTGCGGGGCGCCGAGTGGCTGATCACGTTGTGCGTGGTGGCGAGCTGGTTCGTCGGATCGGTGGCCCTGGTCGGCGGCTGGACGTGGACGGGGCTGGCGCTCGCGTCGATCGCGCTCTGGTTCACCCCGGTGCGGGTGACCGGGTGGGTGCGGCGCGGCCGCGCCCGGTTGCGGACCGGGCGGGGCGTGAAACCCGGCCGGGTGGCCGCCGTTGCGGCCATCAGCGCCGTGTTGGTCCTGGTGTTCGGTTCCCTGTTCGTCAGCGCCGACCCGCAGTTCGCCGAGCTGTTCGGGGCGGTGGTTCCCGACGTCCGGGTGACGAATCCGGTCGGCCGCCTGATCCTCGGATTCCTCGTGATGGGCGCGGCACTCGCGGCGGCCTACCTGCGGCGGCGGACCCCGCGGTTCGACGCCATGGCGCCCCGGCCCGGTCGCCCGGTCGCGCGGTGGGAGTGGGCGGTGCCGCTGGGGCTGCTGGACCTGCTTTTCGCCGGATTCGTCGCGGTGCAGCTGAGGGTGCTGTTCGGTGGGGACGGCCACGTGCAGGACACGGACAACCTGACCTACGCCGACTATGCGCGGCAGGGCTTCTGGCAGCTCACCGCGGTCACGGTCCTCACCCTTGTCGTCATCGCGGCCGCCGTCAGGAAGGTGGATCGGCAGGCCGCCGGGGACCGGCTGTACGCCCGGCTGCTCCTGGGAGTGCTCTGCGTCCTCACGCTCGTGATCGTCGCGTCGGCGGTACACCGGATGTCGCTGTACGAGAGCGAGTTCGGCTTCACCCGGCTGCGGGTGAGCGTGATGGCGACGGAGCTGTGGCTGGGCGCGGTCTTCGTACTGCTGATCGTCGCGGGGGTGCGCCTGTCGGCGCGGTGGCTGCCGCGGGCGGTCTTGGCGTCGGCGGCCGTCGGGTTGCTCGGTTTCGCCGCGCTCAACCCGGACGGCTACATCGCGGAGCGGAACGCGCAGCGGTACGCCGACACCGGGGACATCGATGTCGAATACCTGCGCAGTCTGTCCGTCGATGCGGTGCCCGCCCTCGACCGGCTGCCCGAGCCGGCCCGCTCGTGCGCGCTGATCGGGATGGACGTCGACGACGGCGCGGCGTGGTACGAGTACAACCATGCACGGTCGCGCGCGCGGGAGATCCTGCGGGCGAGGCCGGTCGGGGAGTGCACCGCCCGTTATTCGCTCGGTTAGGTCCAGGGCGGGATCGGCCGCTTGACCCACATGATCTTCTCGTCGGCGTGCGCGGGGGTGGCCTGCGGGTGGTCGGGGTTCGCGGCGGCCCAGGTCGCCTTCTGGTCGAGGAGTTCCGCCGCCACCGTCCAGGTCTCCCCGGTGCTCGGTGGGTTCGCGCCCGCCGCCCTGGCGAGCTTGCGCAGCCGGTCGTCGGGCAGCTCGAGGAGCTCGGCGCCGGTGATGCCCCGGTCCCAGGCGAACCGGGCCAGTTCGGTTGCCTTCTCGCGTCGCTTCCGGTCGGCCGCATCGGTGTGCGCGAAGTCGACCTCGCTCGGATCCATCAGGCCTCCCAAACCGCTAGCCGCCGTGACCCCCGCCGTGCCCGCCGGATGCGGGCGCAGGAGCTGCAGGCGTCTTCATCTCCATGTTCATGTCCATCGTCATCGGAGTGGGGCGCTGGCCCGGCTCGAGGACGAGGAACTGACCCATCATGCCCTGATCCTCGTGCAGCAGCAGATGACAGTGGTACATGTACGGATAGGTCGGGTCGCTGTACTCGGTGAAGCGCAGCGCCAGCCGGAACCGGACACCGGGCGGCGTGTAGACGGTGTCCTTCCAGCCGGCCAGCGCCGGCGGCGGCGGGCTGCCGTCGATGTCGATGATCTGGAACTGCACGTCGTGCACGTGGAAGTTGTGCGGCCAGTCGTCGACGTTGCGCACCGTCCACACCTCGGTGGTGTCGACGGTGGGGGAGAAGTCGATGCGGTTCATGTCCATCTGGGCCCCGTTGATCATGAACCACTGCAGCTCGAAGCTGCGCGCTGCGGCCGCGTCCGCCGGGTCGAGCCGGGCAATCGTCGCGAGCGATGCGGGCAGCGCCGCGGATGCGGCCGGGTTCTGGCCTGCTCGTAGCTCGAGGATGTCGAAGCTGTCCTGCACGCCGAACGCGGCGGCGTCGCCGCGGTCGAGTCCGGCGTTGTCCTCGTGGGGCATCGCGCGCAGTAGCGTGTTCGAGCCGTTCACGTCCACCACGATCTCGGCCCGCTCGCCGGGGCTGAGCCGGACCCGGGTGAGCGGCACCGGCGCCGTGAGCAGCCCACCGTCGCTCGCGACCAGGTGGAACTCACGATCGTCGGAGAATCCGAGGTTGTACATCCGCCCCGAGGAGCCGTTGAGGATCCGCAGCCGGACCTTCTCGGTGCTGACCGACAGGTGGGCGCCTGCGATCCCGTTGGTGACGATGGTGTCGCCCAGCAGCCCGATGTCGGTGGGGTCGGACTCGTCGAGGGCCCCGTCGGTGGTGAAGCGTTTGTCCTGGATGATGAGCGGGATGTCGTCCACCCCATAGGTCTTGGGCAGGTCGACCGCGTCGGTGACGTCGTCGTCGACCAGGAACAGCCCGGCCAGGCCGCGGTAGACGTGCTTCTCGGTGGAGCCGTGCGGGTGCGGGTGGTACCAGAGCGTGGCGCCCGGCTGGTTCACCGTCCAGCCCGGCTCCCAGCGGGCGCCTGGCTCGATGGTCTGGTGTGGTCCGCCGTCGAAGCGGGCTGGCACGTGCATCCCGTGCCAGTGCACCGTCGTGGCCTCGGGAAGGTCGTTGTCGATGGTGAACGCGACCGACTCCCCGCGGCGGGCGCGGATGGTCGGCCCGAGCATCGAACCGTTGAACCCCCACGTCGCGGTGGACTTGCCCGCCAGGATCTCCGAGCTGCCCGCGCCCGCGCTGAGGGCGAAATGCCGAGTGCCCGCGGCATCTGTGGTGGCGGTCGCGAGCGGCGGGATGGGCAGCGGCCGGGAGGAGGCCCCGGCCGGGCTCGGTTGCCCGGCGGCGCATCCGGCGGACAGGGCGATCGGGGTGGCGGCGAGCCCCATCAGGAAGGCGCGCCGGGAGACGACGTTCATGACCCTGAGTCTTCGGGGCGGGGGACCGCGCGCCGCCCGCCTCGAGGCCGGTGTTCCCGGGGCTCGGCTCCTCCCGGCGGCCCTTGTGCGGACAGTCGTGCTGTGTTAACCGGCGATGGCGGCGCCGGTGTGGCATCGTTCTGTCATGCCGGTCATCGCCCAGGTATTCGCTGGTCTCGCTGCTGCGCTACACGTCGTGATCTTCGCCATGGAGAGCGTGTGGTGGACGCGTCCGGAGGTCTGGAAACGCTTCGGCCTGACCAGCCAGCAGGACGCCGACGTTGCGCGGCCGCTCGCCTACAACCAGGGTTTCTACAACCTCTTCCTGGCGATCGGCATCGTGGTCGGCCTGGTCATCGGGGGTGCAGCCGGGCACGCCATCGTCGTCTTCTGCTGCGTGAGCATCGTCGCTGCCGCGGTGGTGCTCGCCTCGACGGGCGCGAAGTACCTGCGCCCGGCCGTGGTTCAGGGGATCACCCCGCTGCTCGCGCTGATCACCGCGGCGGTGTTCTAGAACGGCGGGGGTTGGTAGCGGAATCGTTCGCTGCGGATCGCCTGGTGTTCGGCGTGGTGGGTGCACAGCGAGTCGGACGACGCGGAAGAGTCGGTCGGTCGTTGCCTGGTGGTGGCGGGTTCAGCCGGGTGTGCCTCGATCTATCACTCGCAGTACTTGTTCCGGCGTATGTCCCGGCCAAAAGGCGTGCATCGCCCATGTGGCCCCGGCAATGCTGAGCGCCTCGAGGTCGACGCCAGGACGAGCTACCACTGCGATATCGAATGTCCCAGACGAACCACGTACGGTCTCGACTCTCTCCACGATGCGCGCAACCCCTGCCGCATCTGTTTCGAGTGGAAATATTCCGTCGTACCGTCCGGCTCGCTCTATCGGGGGGCCCACAGTGCGCTCGGTACCGAACCACAGTGGAATCCGTGGCTGCTGGACCGGTCGGGGGCGGATGTGCACCTCTTCGGCCACCAGGAGCCCACGGTGGGTGACGGTCTCGCCAGCCCACAATGCCGCCAAGACTTCGGCGCCTTCATCGAGCGCTCGGCCACGCTGACGAGGATCGGCGACATCGCCGAAGGCCGAGTACTCCCGTCCGGCATCGCTTCCTGCGCCCAATCCCACGATCAGTCGGCCACGACTCAGGTGGTCGAGGGTCACCGTCTCTCGTGCCAGTTTGATCACCCGCCGCCGTGGCAGTGGTGTCACCATCGGCCCCAACTTGATCCGGTTGGTCACCGCCGCCGCAGCGGCCAAGACCACCCAGGGATCCGCGATCTCCCACTCTCCCGGAATGGGACTCAGGACATGATCCCAAACGAAGAGCCCATCCCAGCCCGAATTCTCAGCGGCCTGTGCAATATCGGTGATCGCGTGTGGGTCAGCCAGTGCGCCGAAGAGCGGCACGTAGATCGCATGACGCATCGTCGAACCATAGCGCCGCTGCGCCCCAGATTCGATGGGTCCGCGCTGTTCACTGACCCTTCAAGCCACTACGCAGTACTCGACTGCCCCAGTCGGAGCCGCTCCAGCACCGCGTCATGCAGCAGGCCGTTGCTCGCCACGGCGCTGCCGCCGTGCGGGCCTGCGCTGCCGTCGAGCGCGGTGAAGCGTCCGCCCGCCTCGCGGACCAGGATGTCCAACGGCGCCAGGTCCCACAGCGAGACCTCGGGTTCGGCGGCGATCTCCAGCGCGCCCTCGGCCAGGAGGCAGTAGGAGTAGAAGTCGCCGTAGCCGCGGACCCGCCACACCTCGTCGGTGAGCGCGATGAACTGGTCGCGGATCCCGCGGTCACGCCAGCCGCTCAGGCTCGCGAAGCTCAGGCTCGCCGATTCCAACCGGTCCACCGCGGACACCGAGATCCGGGTGGGCTCACGGCCGTCGAACGAGGCGAAGGCGCCCGCACCCTCCGCGGCCCACCAGCGCCGGGTCAGCGCGGGGGCGCTGATGACGCCGACCACGGGAACCCCGTCCTGCAGCAGCGCGATCAGGGTGGCCCACACCGGGACCCCGCGGACGAAGTTCTTGGTGCCGTCGATCGGGTCGACCACCCACTGCCTGCCCTCGAACGTCGCGTCGCCGCCGAACTCCTCGCCGAGGACCGCGTCGTCAGGACGCTCGGTAGCGAGCACCGCCCGCACGGCGCGCTCGACCGCGAGATCCGCGTCCGAGACCGGGGTGAGGTCGGGCTTGTCGTCGACCTTGAGGTCGAGCGCGCCGAAGCGGGCCATGGTGATGGAGTCGGCCTCATCGGCGATGCGCAGTGCGAGTTCGAGATCGGTCACGGCGACGACGGTACTCGACCCGGGGCCGGACTTCCTCGGCGATTCACCGCGGATTCAGCGCGAGTCGGGCGGCCGTTTCGCCGCGGCTGTGACGATCGGATCGTGATGCTGACACGGCGCAGCGTTCTCGTCGGAGGTGGCGCGCTTGCGGGCCTGGCCGCGGCACAATTCGTCGGTATGACCGCGCACACGCCCGGCCCGGCCGCCCAGCCGAGGCGGAAGCCGTCGACGGCAGTCTGGTTCGACGTGATCTCCGACATCCAGGGCGACTTCGCCGACCTCGACCGGGCGCTCGACGGTCTCGCGGCGTTCGGCCGGGCGGACGCGCTGCTCGTCAACGGGGATCTCACCCCGAACGGCCGAGAGCGCGAGTACGAGGAGCTGTTCGACCGGCTGCGCCGCAGCGGGCATCCGGACGCGCTGTACACGATCGGCAACCACGAGTTCTACAACGACGAGTCGAGCGAGGTGTCCGTCGAGCGGTTCCTGCGGCACTCGGCGATGCCGGGACTGTTCTCTGCGCACGACGTCGGCGGGGTGCCGGTGCTCCGGCTCGGCACCATCGACGGCAGCGAGGGGAGCGGGCACTGCGTGATCCTCGGCAGCACGCAGCTGGACTGGCTGCGGGACACGCTCGAGGCGTGCCGGCGCGAGCGCCCGGTGCTGGTGATGAGCCATCACGCGCTGCCGCGCACCGTGTCGGGGACGTTCACCGATCCGCTCACCCAGGCCCCGAAGATCTACAGCAGTGACTACGCGGAGTCCGACCAGCTGCTGGACCTGCTCGGGGGATTCCCCAACGTGCTGCTGATGAGCGGGCACACCCATTGGAGCCTCTACCGCGAGGACTGGCTGACCAGGCGGACCGTGCCGGGCGGGCATCGGGACGGGTTCGCGGCGGTCAACACCGGCGCCGTGCAGACCGGCTTCGGTCCGGACGGCCGCGGCGGTGAGGAGCCCGTCGACCGGAACGAGAACCAGGGCCTGCGGATCGAGGTGGACGGCCCGACCGTCCGGGTCCACGCGCTCGACTTCCGGCGGTCCGCCGTGATCCGGACGGCGGAGTTCCGCGTCGACGGCAGGCCCGGCCCGGTGGTCGTCGCGTCGCCGGGCTGGCCCCGCGCGGTCACCTGAGGGCGACCGCGGCGGCAATCCGCCGCGGGCACCGGTAACCTTGATTCTTGTGCATCCCGACGTTTCCGCAGACCTGGCCGAGCTCAACACCACCCTGACCACCGTCGAGCGGGTGCTGGACGTCGAGGAGCTGCGCAGGCGCATCGACGAACTCGAGCACCAGGCCGCCGATCCGGAGTTGTGGAACAACCAGGAACACGCCCAGCAGGTGACCAGCCAGCTCTCCCACGCGCAGTCCGAGCTGCGTCGCGTCGAGGGCCTGCGCGGACGCCTCGACGACATGCCGGTCCTCTATGAGCTGGCCGAGGACGAGGGTGCCGACGCCGTCGCCGATGCCGACGCCGAGCGGGCGTCGCTGCGCGAAGACATCGCGGCGATGGAAGTCAAGACCATGCTCTCGGGTGAGTACGACGAGCGCGACGCGCTGGTCAACATCCGCTCCGGCGCCGGCGGCATCGACGCCGCAGACTGGGCCGAGATGCTGATGCGCATGTACATCCGCTGGGCCGAGAAGCACGGCTACGGCGTCGAGGTCTACGACACCTCCTACGCCGAAGAGGCCGGCATCAAGAGCGCCACCTTCGCGGTGAAGGCGCCGTACAGCTACGGCACCCTGTCCGTGGAGATGGGCACCCACCGCCTCGTGCGGATCAGCCCGTTCGACAACCAGGGCCGCAGGCAGACCTCCTTCGCGGAGGTCGAGGTGCTGCCGGTGGTCGAGACGACCGACCACATCGACGTCAACGAGAACGACGTCCGCGTGGACGTCTACCGCTCCTCGGGCCCCGGCGGTCAGTCCGTCAACACCACCGACTCGGCGGTGCGACTGACGCACATCCCGACCGGCATCGTGGTCACCTGCCAGAACGAGAAGTCGCAGCTGCAGAACAAGGTGTCAGCGATGCGGGTGCTGCAGGCCAAGCTGCTCGAGGTCAAGCGCAAGGAGGAGCGCGCCGAGATGGACGCGCTCAAGGGCGACGGCGGCAGCTCCTGGGGCAACCAGATGCGCTCCTATGTGCTGCATCCCTATCAGATGGTCAAGGACCTGCGCACCGAGTACGAGGTGAACAACCCGTCGGCGGTGCTCGACGGCGACATCGACGGCTTCCTCGAGTCCGGCATCCGCTGGCGGATGAGCGCGGAGCAGGTCTAGTCGGTGTTCTCGGCGATCCAGCTGTTCCCCGAAACCACGACGTTCAGTGACTGGCTCTCCTCCAGTGGCCTGGAGATCGTGCTCTACATCCTCGGCGGGCTGCTGGTCGGGCGGTTCCTCTCCTGGTTGGGGAACAAGATCACCGATCGGATCGACCTGAACTACCACCAGGGTGACGCGCTGGTCCGTTCGGAGGCGACAAAGCACCGGCACGCCCTTGCCCAGGTGATCACCTGGGTGCTGATCATCATCGTCTACACCCTGGTGACCATCGAGGTGCTGCAGCGGCTCGGATTCTCGGTTGCGAGCCTGGTCGCCCCCGCGACGGTGCTCGGCGCCGCGCTGGGCTTCGGTGCGCAACGCGTGGTGCAGGACATCCTGGCCGGCTTCTTCATCATCGCCGAGCGGCAGTACGGCTTCGGTGACGTCGCGCGGATCGCCATCACCGGATCGTCGGAGGACGCCTACGGGACCGTCGAGGACGTCACCCTGCGGGTGACGCGGCTGCGGTCCTCCGACGGCGAGGTCATCACCGTGCCCAACGGGCAGATCGTCAAGGCCGTCAACCTGTCCAAGGACTGGGCGCGGGCGGTGGTCGACGTGCCCATCCCTGCCACCGCGGACATCAACCACGTCAACGACGTGCTGCGCGGTGTGGGCCGGGAGGCGTTCGCGGATCTCGATCTGGAGCCGCTGCTCCTGGACGAGCCGTCGGTGATGGGTGTGGAGAGCCTCGAGCTGGACACCGTCAACATCCGAATGGTCGCGCGCACCCTGCCCGGCAAGCAGTTCCAGGTGGGGCGCGAGCTGCGGGTGCGGGTCGCGGAGGCGCTGCGCCGGGAGGGCATCCTGGTCGGCCCGGACCTGGCAGCCGATCAGATCGGGGGTAACGGATGACCGCCGAGCGCGCGAAGAAGACGGAATCGGCCGACAAGCACGAGCGGCGCTGGTCGGTGCCGAAGAACCTGTTCGGCCGCGCCAGGACCTCGACGGTCGCCCTCTCCGTGGGGTTCGTCGCCACGGCGATGCTATACGGGTACCTCAATCCGGAGCCGCCCAAGGCCGATGAATTCGGGCCCGTGGCGACGGTGCCCTCGGCGCCCAAGTCGCCCGCCCCTGCGCGCCAGGAGCCGTCCACGTCCACGCCGCCGCCCAGCAGCACGACCACCACCACCGGCGCGACACCGACGACCACGGCGCAGCAGCCCGTCACGACCACCCCGGCGCCCGCCGTGGTGCTGCCGCCCTGGCTGCCCGTCCCGTCCGGGGTGGAGCTGCCGTCCGGGGTCGTGACGGCCACCCCGGAGACGCCGACCACACCGCCGACACCCACCCCGTAGGGCCTGGACCTGCGGGTCAGCCGAAACCCAAGGTCACCGTCGGATAACGGCTAAACTGGCTCCCCGTGATCAGCGTGGAGAATGTGTCCAAGTCCTACAAGACCTCATCGAGGCCTGCACTGGACAAGGTGAATGTCTCGGTGGACAAGGGCGAGTTCGTCTTCCTGATCGGCCCGTCCGGGTCCGGGAAGTCCACCTTCATGCGGCTGCTGCTCAAGGAGGACACCCCCACCTCGGGCGACATCAGGGTCGGCGATTTCCACGTGAACCGGCTGTCCGCGCGCCGGGTGCCGAAGCTGCGGCAGAGCATCGGATGCGTGTTCCAGGACTTCCGGCTGCTGCAGCAGAAGACGGTGACGGAGAACGTTGCCTTCGCACTCGAGGTGATCGGCAAGCCGCGCAACATGATCGATCGCACCGTGCCGGAGGTGCTCGAACTCGTCGGCCTGTCCGGCAAGGCGGACCGACTGCCCACCGAGCTCTCGGGCGGCGAGCAGCAGCGGGTCGCCATCGCGCGGGCGTTCGTGAACCGGCCGCTGGTGCTGCTCGCCGACGAGCCGACCGGAAACCTCGACCCGGACACCACCGGCGACATCATGCTGCTGCTCGAACGGATCAACCGCACCGGAACCACCGTGCTGATGGCCACCCACGATCACCACATCGTCGACTCGATGCGGCGCCGGGTTGTCGAACTCGACCTCGGACGCGTGGTGCGCGACGAGGCCCGCGGTGTCTACGGCGTGGGGCGTTAGGTAACTCCCACCCCTCGCCGTTCACCCCGACATACGAAGGACAAGACTTTCCGATGCGCGCCAGCTTCATCTTCAGCGAGGTTTTCACCGGCCTGCGCCGCAACATCACGATGACCATCGCGATGATCCTGACGACCGCGATCTCACTCGCCCTGTTCGGCGGCGGACTGCTCGTCGTCCAGATGGCGGGGAAGACACAGCAGATCTTCCTCGATCGGGTCGAGGTGCAGATCTTCCTCACCGATGACGTGTCGATCTCCGACCCCGACTGCCGACAGGACATCTGCGCGGCCCTGCGCAGCGATCTCGAGAGCACCCCGTCGGTGGTGTCCGTGCAGTACCTCAACCGGGCGGACGCGGTGGCGGACGCCAAGGAGCGGGTGTTCAAGGATCAGCCCGAGCTCGCGTCGATGGTCAGCGAGGACTCGCTGCCCGCCTCGTTCAAGATCAAGCTCAGCGACCCGGAGCGGTTCGGCGTGATCAACGATTCGTTCGGTACCCGGCCCGGCGTGCAGAGCGTCCTCAACCAGCGCGATCTGGTCGAGCGGCTGTTCAGCGTGCTGAACGGGATCCGCAACGCGGCCTTCGCGATCGCCATCGTGCAGGCGATCGCCTCGATCCTGCTGATCGCGAACATGGTGCAGATCGCCGCGTTCACCCGCCGTACCGAGGTCGGGATCATGCGGCTCGTCGGCGCGACCCGCTGGTACACCCAGCTCCCGTTCTTGTTGGAGGCCGTGGTCGCCGCGCTGATCGGAGCCGTGCTGGCGATCGCCGGATTGTTCACCGCGAAGAATCTGTTCATCGACGACGTGCTCACCGACGTGTACGACGCGAACATCGTCGCCCGGATCTCGAACAGCGACGTGCTCCTGGTGTCGCCGTTCCTGGTGCTCACCGGTGTCGGCATGGCCGCGATCACCGCCTACATCACGCTGCGGCTCTACGTCCGTGAGTAATCGGTTGCGCCACGGGCCTATCCTGGGGACAGAACTCGATCACTGCGCGGACTGAAGGGGCCCGAACGTGAAGGAAAAGGGCCGCAAGGTCATCGCGACCAACCGCAAGGCGCGACACAACTATTCGATCATCGACGTCTACGAGGCGGGCGTTGCGCTGGTCGGCACCGAGGTGAAGAGCCTGCGCGAGGGCAAGGCGTCGCTCGTCGACGCCTTCGCCACCGTCGACGACGGCGAGGTGTGGCTGCGCGGGCTGCACATTCCCGAGTACACCCAGGGCAGCTGGACCAACCACTCGCCGCGGCGCACCAGGAAGCTGCTGCTGCACAAGCGGGAGATCGAGCACCTGGTCGGCAAGACCAGGGAGGGGAACCAGACGCTGGTCCCGCTGTCGATGTACTTCTCCGACGGCAAGGTCAAGGTGGAGCTCGCCCTCGCCAAGGGTAAGCAGGACTACGACAAGCGTCAGGACATCGCGCGGCGGACGGCCGAGCGTGAGGTCACCCGCGAGCTCGGGCGCCGCGTGAAGGGCATGAGCCGCTAGCGGGCGACCTGAGCGGCCAGCGCGTCCGGCATCAGCTCGTAGCGCAGATGGCAGCGGGAGAACTCGGCGTTGCCGTGGACAAGTGAGTTGAGTTCGACCGGGTAGCGGGCGAGCTCGATCTCGGGCACCTCGGCGCGTAGCAGCGACAGCCCAGGACCCTTCACCTCGGTCCCGAGGACCCGGCCACGCCGGGCCGACAGGTCACTGAGAACCGCGCCGAGATAGTCGTCTGGGAGGGTCACGGCGACGGCGGCGACCGGTTCGAGCAGTCGGATCGAGGTGTGCCCCGCGGCGTCGCGGAGGGCGAGGCTCGCCGCGGTCTGAAAGGCGGCGTCCGACGAGTCCACCGAGTGGGCCTTGCCGTCGACGAGCGTGACCCGCACGTCCACGAGCGGGTGACCGGTCGCCACGCCCTTCTCCAGCTGAGCGCGCACGCCCTTCTCGACCGACGGGATGAAGCCCTTCGGGACCGCGCCGCCCACCACGTGTTCGCGGAACTCGAATCCCGATCCGGTCGGCAGCGGTTCGACCTCGAGGTCGCAGATCGCGTACTGGCCGTGGCCGCCGGACTGCTTGACCAGCCGCCCGTGCCCGGACGCGTTGCCGCCGAACGTCTCCCGCAGCGCCACCTGGTACGGCACGGTGTCGACGTGGACGCCGTGCCGGTTGCGCAGCCGGTCGAGCGCCACCTCGGCATGCGCGTCGCCGGTGCACCACAGGACCAGTTGGTGGGTGTCCGGGTTCTGTTCCAGCCGCAGGGCCGGGTCCTCGGCGGTCAGTCGGGTCAGCGCCTGGGAGAGCTTGTCCTCGTCGGTCTTGCTGTGGGCCTCGACACCGATCGGCAGCAGCGGCACCGGCAGTGCCCAGGTCTCCAGCACGGCCTGCTCGTCGGTGTCGCCGATGGTGTCGCCGATGTGCGCGGCGAGCTTGGGGACGCACACGATGTCGCCCGCCACCGCCTCGGGCACCGGGCGCTGCAGCTTGCCGAAGGGGCCGGTGAGGGTGGTGATCTTCTCGTCGGTCGGCTCGCCGGAGTCGGCCGCCGCGCCTGCGAGGTGGACGTGGGTGTCGGGGAGCAGCGTCCCGGAGAAGACGCGGACGAGGCTGATGCGGCCGACGTAGGCGTCCCCGGTGATCCGGATGACCTGAGCGGCGAGCGGTGCGTCCGGGTCGGCCGCGGGCGCGGGTCCGCGGCGGTGGGTGGGGTCGGGGAACGCGCCGGTGATGAGGTCGAGCAGTTCGGCCGCGCCGACGCCGTCGTCGGTGACGGCGAGCGCGGGGTGCAGGGCGCAGTCGACGATCTCCCGGCGCAGGCCCTCGGTCAGCGCCTCCTCGTCGAGCGGTTCCCCCGCGAGGTAGCGCTCCATGAGGGTGTCGTCCTGGCCGGAGATGGCCTCGACGAGGCTCTCGCGCGCCGCCTCGGCCTCGGGGCAGGGGCCGGGTTCGCCGTAGCTGCGGCCGGTGAGCAGGCCGAGCGACCCGCAGGGCCTGCCGTCCGCGAAGACCGGCAGGTAGACCGGCCGCAGCGTGTCGGTGCCGAGGCCGAAGGCGTCGTGGCAGGCGGTGAGGATGTCGTCGAAGCCGCTACGGGCGACGTCGAGTTTGGCCACCACGATGGCCCGGGGGATGCCTGCCGCCGCGCATTCGCGCCACAGCGCCCTGGTGGGCGTGGTCACCGGGTCGGTGGCCGAGACCACGAAGACGGCGGCGTCGGCGGCGTGCAGGCCTGCCCGCAGTTCGGCGCCGAAGTCGGGATGGCCAGGCGGGTCGAGGAGATTGACCTTGCAGCCGTTCCACTCCAGCGGCAGTACCGCGAGCTGGACCGACCGTTGCTGGCTGTGCTCGATGTCCTCGTAATCGGAGACGGTGTTGCCGTCGGGGATCCGGCCGGCCCGGCCGATGGCCCCGGCCGCCAGCGCGAGTGATTCGGCCAGGGTGGTCTTGCCCGCGCCGCTGCACCCGATCAGGACCACGTTGCGCAGCTGTTCGGGACGCGAGGCGGGTGGGGCGTTGCCCGCGCGAACCGTCATCCGGTCGGCCATCGATGTCTCCTCCCGCAGCGACGGGCTGACCCGATTCTAGGCGGGTCGGCCCGTCGCGGCCGGAGGAATGACCTATCGAGACCGCAATGAGCTACTTCGCGACGCGCTCCCACATCTGCAGGTAGGCCTCGGCGCCGCGGCTCATGTCCTCGATCATCTTGTCGCCGTCGTTCCCTGCGGCGATCCGCATGTCCGCGATCCAGTCGGGGATGAGCCCGTACTGGGCGACGCCGTCCTTGTTGACGTCGAAGACGCGCTCGCCGGTGCGCTGGCGATCCATCGTGGTGCCGCCGTCGAAGGTCTTGTACGGATACTGCAGCGGGTTGGTGTCGGCGTCCGCACGCGGCTGGGCCTGGGGGCCGAAGCCGTTGGTGTCCGCGCCGTACCCGAAGCCGAAGTAGTAGTCCTCATCGCGATCCGCGCGGGCCTTGCGCCACGCGGAGACGAAGCTCTCCTTCTTCGGGTCGCTGTCGAGGCCGGAGGCGTAGGCGGCGACGAAGCCACCCAGCGCGTAGATCCGCTTGTAGTTCAGCGGGTCGGTCCAGCTGTGCGTGGAGACCACACCGGAGTACTTGGCCTTTTCGAGGATCCGCAGGGTGTCCTCCGCGGTCTTGACACTCATGTGGTCGAGATCGACGATCATGCCGCGATCCATCATGCCGCGGATCATGTGCTCGCCGAGCTTCGTCAGTCCACGGGTGTTGCAGAGCGGTCCGGACGGGTAGACCGGCGTGGTGACACCCGGCGGCAGCGCCGAGAGCACCTCGGCCGGGCCGTCGCCGACGGAGAGCAGCGGGTTGTCGTGCTCGGGGGTGGTGCATGGCTCGGCCTGCCAGAACTTGCCGGTGCCGAGGAAGTTGCCCGCGTTGACTGCGATGCCCTGGATGCCGCCGTCGAAGCGGACCCCGCCGAAGGCGTTGTCGAACTTGTGCGTGACGACCATCTGCCGCACACCCATCGCGTAGACCTCGTCGAGGCCGCGGTCGATGTCGGCCTCGTTGCACTGGGGCACGTCGTTGCGGATGGAGCATCCGAACAGCTCGGAGGTCTCGATGCCGATGGTGACCGCGAGCTTGCCCTCGCTCGCCACCTTGCGGACCTCTTCAGGAGACCTGACGATCCGGAACCAGCCGCGACCGGGGCCGCCGTACTGGGCGTCGATGTAGTCCTGCATCTGCCGGACCTGCTCGGCCTGCGCACGGATGGTGTCCATGTCGTTGCAGGAGCGGTTCTTGAGCGGATAGACGTCGCAGAGCACCCGGTTGTTCACCAGCAGATTGGTGAAGACGCGCAGTCCGCCGCGCCAGGCGCGCTCGACCCACCGGTAGTAGGTCTGCTCGTGAGTCAGCGAGTCGTGGCTCGGCCAGTCCTTGAACGTGGGCCAGCCGGTGGTGTCGTGCTCGGCGACCGGGGTGCCGTGCGAGAGGATGTTCTCGAGCAGGGCAGGCATCCCGTCCTTGCCGTGATCGGCGCAGTCACGCAGCGCGACCGTGATGCCCTGCGGATCGAAGGGGGTGCCGCAGTGCACCTGGCCGCCGATGAACAGGTTGGCGTCGAGGTGGACGTGCGCGTCGATGAACCCGCGCACCTCGCCGTTCGGCCCGGTGCCGGAGAGCGGCTTGCCGGTCGCGTTCACCTCGGAGTCGGGGAAGGTGGCGCAGCCCTCGGCCGGGGTGAGGACGAATCGTCCGCCCGCGGGATTGACGCCGGGGTCGGTGAGCTCCATCCCGCCGTTGGCGGCGGTGAGCTGGTTGCCGTTGTCGGTCGCGGTGATCGCGTAGGTGCCGTCGGTGTGCGTCAGCGTCCAGTCGGTGGTCGGCAGCGCGTCGCGGGTCGAGACGATTGCGCGCTTGCCGTCGTGGGCGAGCATGTCGCCGCCCTTGCCGTAGAACATGAACCGGCCCAGCTGTGCGGCGTGCGTGCGGAACGCCTCGGCTCCGCCGACGGTGTCGGCGTCGGCGCGGTAGCCGCCGTCGGCCCGGCGGATGAACTTTCCGCTCTGCTCCGACTTGAGTGCGTAGCAGCCGTTGGCCAGCCCGAAGACGGGGTCGTCACCGGGGCCGATCGGGTCGGACGAGGGCTGCGACGCCGCGATCCCACCGCCGGCCAGGACCAGTGCCAGCGTGGCGGCCAGTGCGTTTACCCATCGGCGGCGTGAACGCCCTGGTTGATGTGTCATGTGCCTTCGACTTCCCCGGTGAATCCGCTGAATGATTTCGCTGAGAAGGGTAGTGGATTTTGGACGAACGTCCAGGTGAAACGCCCGAGAACTTATTGGGATGATTTCGCGACGCGAGGGCGTTACAGTATGTGGTCCCAGCACGGTGCTGGGTACGTACGGGGCTGAACGGTTTCGACTTTGTACGTTGAGTTAGGGGAAGCGTGTCGGTGCAGGCAAGAGACCACCGTAAGCGTCGCTGCAAACCTATAAGCGCCGATTCCAATCAGCGCGACTACGCTCTCGCTGCCTAAGTAGCGAAGCGTGTCTGTCAGTCCGATCTCGCCCTCGGGTCGGGTACTGGCATCAGCTAGAGGGCTTTACCGGTCGGCTCGGTCACGGAGTCGTTCGGGACATCAAACAGTGACTGGGATCGTCATCACGGCTTGTTCGCGAGACCGGGAGATCCGAGTAGAGGCTTAGCGAACTGCACACGGAGAAGCCCTAGCGATTCGGCGGAGGACCCGGGTTCGATTCCCGGCAGCTCCACAAAGGCCCGGTCAGACTATCGTTCGATAGCCTGGCCGGGCTTTTTCGTGTTTGCGCACACGGACAAAGGGACGTTTACGGGACTCATTCGCTACGCCCAGTGACCGCCGCATCAAGCGCATCGGCCACCGCTGAGTGCGTCCGACCGCGGCCCAGGTAGACGTCCTGCGTCATGGACACCTGCGCGTGCCCGAGCTGATCCGCCGCCACTCGAGCCGATAGACCCTCCTCGTCAAGGATCGTCGCCACCGACTTCCGGAACGTGTGCGAGGTGACCCAATCCAGCCCGAGCGCCGACCGCACCTGACGCCACTGCCCCTGCACCGTGTCCGGGTCCCGAACGGTTCCATCCCGCGACTCAAACACCATCAGGCCCCCACGCTCCCTCTGCTTGAGCATCGTCACCGCGAACTGGGGGAGTGGCAACGTCCGCTCGCCCGCAGCCGTCTTCGTCACGTCCTCACGAACGAGGCCCTTGCCGATGATGCGGATGACCTTTCCGGACACCTCAACTGTCCGCGCATCGAGATCGACGTCTTTCCAGCGGATCGCGAGCAGCTCGCCAATGCGACAACCCGTGGCCGCGAACAATGTCACCACATCAGCCAGGTCCGACTTCGCGGCGAACTCGGCGACCGTCGGGACCTGGCCTGGCTTGGACGTCGTCTTGATGCCCTTCTTGATCTGCGCCTCTGAAAGAACGACTGGGCATGGCGCCGACGAGTGGCGTATGTCACTCAGCAGCTGGCCCAGGTTCTCAGCGCTCAGTGCCTGAGCTCGCTTCTTCCGTTTTCCGGTCAGATCGCCCGCTTCGCGCACTGGGTTCGTAGGCAACGCCCCTAGCCGTACCGCGACGCCGAGCATCCCCGACAGGATCGTTCGGACTTTCTTCGCGGAAGCGACCCCGTTGTGTGCGGCAACCTCCCGCAGGTGCGCGTCGATCCGGGCGACCGTCATCTCACGGACTTGGAGTCCGCCGAGGCCGGCAACGATCCGCTTGGCCTGCCGGTCGTAGTCCCGCAACGTCAGCGAGGAGCGGCCACCATCCACGAGCTGAGCCCGATACCGCGCCCACAACTCCGCCACCCTCGTCTCGGATGACAAGGCGCCCGCCTCGGCGACGACAGACGGGCGGTCACGCAGAGCCACCTTCAGGGCGGTTGCGGCGCGGTCGCCGTCCTTGTTGTCACTCACCCCATCAGGCGTCACGCGCTTCACACGTCGCGTCACCCCGTCCGCGTCGCGAATGCGGGTGATTGCCTCGAACCGCACTTCACCCTTCGGGCCATCAGCGATTCGGGTTGTGGAGATCCGGCCATTCACTCCAACCGGCAGCGGGGGCCTAGCCATCAGTTTCCTCCTAACTCAGTTCGCAGGTCGCTCGGCGCGGCACTCGAATGGCCCTAGCTACAGGCCAAGCCTGATGGCTCGACCTCGTATTTGCCGACGGCAAGGCCGGTCTGTGCGGCCCCAAGGTTGTCGAGAGCGATCTTTCCGCGAGCCTGAATTGGTCCACCGTTGTCCTGCCGGCTCTGGCCGCATGCGATTGTGATGAACAACCCGCCACCTTTGCTCGAGTGGAGCTTCTTGACGGCCTGCATGATTTTGTCGAGTTCTGTGGCAGACAGCGTCGTTCGGACATTGACGGTGGCGTACGCGGGCGGTCCTGGGCGGTCCATCCGCAGCCAGAACTCGGGAGCGTCAGCAATGGGGTCGGCGGTCTTCGCTGCGGCCGCTGGCGCCGGTCGCTGCACTGGTTCGACAGGTCTGGCTATTGTCGTCTGTTCGACTGACAGGGCAGCCGCCTCAGGCTGGGCGGAATCGTCGCCGCAGGCTACAGCGCCGAATGCCAAGACAGCGACCGTACCCGCGAGTAGGAACCGTTTCATTGTCAATCCTTTACATCTGTTGTCTGCGTCACGTGATAGCTTCCGAATCGCTCGTTTGAATCGTTAAGCACTACAACAAGGTTGGGGGAACGATTGCCAAACACTGCCAGGGTGCACTTCCGGTGCCCCGCGATCCACGCCGCTGAGCTTGAGCTTGCCGCCCTCGGCGTCACCATCGAAGACGACTACGGAGAAATCGCCTACCGCCTTCACCGCGGACACCTCCGAGCCGAAATCGGCTGCCTTGTCGCCATCGACGACACTATCCACGCATTTCCATGCTGCGGCACCACTCAACGCGAACGCGCCCACCTCGCTGGCGCTGCCGAAGCCGCCGCGTTCACCCCACACGCCGAAATGCTCGGTTGGCGACATTCCATGGTCAACGGCATCGACCGATGGACTCGATGGATATCCATCCCCGCCGACCACATCAGTGCCGAGGTCTTGGCATCGGCGGCTCACGATCCAGTGCAGCCGGATCAAACGGTGCAGCTGACCCCATAGCCATCACAACATCGTCGCCCTCGCCTTCCCCGAGGCGGCGCGCCAACTCTGCGAGCAGTTCACGGTTCGTGAGTGACTCGACTCGCGGTGTGCCGGCGACGACGCCGGCTTCTTCAGGCTCCATGTATCCGGCCTTGACGAGCGCCTCCTGCATCGGCACTTTGAATGCTGTTGCCACTTTCCTCACGCTGCCGCCCGATGGCGGCTCCTTGGCGGTTCTCCATCGTGCAAGTACTGCATGAGATACGCCGATTGCTTGTGCGGCTGCTAAGTCGGACTCGTAGCCGCGCTCTCGTGACAGTCGGTCTACCCAGTCTGAAAACTGCGTCATTTGGCCACGATAACGCGCCAAACGCTGGGGCAACACGGTGTGCGTGTGCACACGAGTAGCAGGCACTTGACTTACACGCT
Organism: Rhodococcus sp. UNC363MFTsu5.1; assembly: GCF_000686785.1. Taxonomy (NCBI): domain Bacteria; kingdom Bacillati; phylum Actinomycetota; class Actinomycetes; order Mycobacteriales; family Nocardiaceae; genus Rhodococcus; species Rhodococcus sp. UNC363MFTsu5.1. Next base: position 104 of record NZ_JMLO01000003.1, on the reverse strand, counting down.
TGTTGTTTCCCAGGTAGAGCAGCGGATATCCCAAATGCCGAGTTGAGATTCCAGATAGTGAAAAATTTCTGTGCGCGCACGGTGAGCGTGTGCACCCACGCATG